>CAYOKX010000075.1:0-9267 GCA_964404655.1 uncultured Sulfurimonas sp.
ATAGAATAGATTTTAAAGAAGCATTAGCACTGTATGATATGGATTTTTTTGATTTAGGGGAGATGGCAGATAAGTGTCGTCAAGAGTTACATCAAAAGAAGACATATTTCAATATCAATCGTCATATTAACCCTACAAATATATGTGCCGATATATGTAAATTTTGTGCATACTCAGCAAATAGAAAAAACCCTAATCCTTATACTATGAAACATGAAGAGATTTTGAAAATTGTAGCTGAGGTTGATGCTCGTGGAGCGAAAGAGGTTCATATAGTATCGGCACATAACCCAGATACTGGACTAGAGTGGTATCTTGAGATATTTAAAAAGATAAAAACTCAATTTCCTCATCTTCATGTGAAGGCACTTACAGCAGCTGAAGTTGATTTTTTAGCGAGACATTACAACAAAAGTTATGATGAGATTTTAGACCTTATGGTAGAAAATGGTGTTGATTCTATGCCTGGTGGTGGTGCAGAGATATTTGATGAGGGTGTTCGTGATTTTATATGTAAAGGAAAAGTTACTTCTGATCAGTGGTTAGAGATACATAGAAAATGGCATGAAAGAGGAAAAAAGAGTAATGTTACTATGCTTTTTGGACATATTGAGAGTCGTGAACATCGTATAGACCATATGATGAGAGTTCGTGAACTTCAAGATATTACAGGTGGTTTTAACTGTTTTATCCCTTTAGTGTATCAAACAGAGAATAATTATCTTAAAATAGAAAATGCAGTAACAGCAGATGAGGTTTTAAGAACGATGGCAGTTTCACGTTTAGTTTTAGATAATGTGCCTCATCTTAAAGCCTATTGGGTGACATCTACTGTAAATCTTGCTTTGGTAGCTCAAGAGTTTGGTGCAAATGATTTGGATGGAACGATAGAGAAAGAGTCTATAAACTCAGCAGCTGGTGCAAAAAGTGCAAATGGTGTAAAGTTGGAAGATTTTACAGCACTTATTAAAAATAGTGGATTTACGCCTGTTGAGAGAGATAGTGTTTATAATGAGATTAAGGTTTGGTAGTTCATTAGTTATGAAAAAAGCTTTTTCTATAATAGAACTTATTTTTGTCTTAGTAGTCATTGGTATTTTATCGGCTATTATTTTACCAAGTACAAAAACAAACCCATTAGATGAAGTAGCTATTCAACTTTTGTCTCATATTCAATATACACAACATCTTGCAATGAGTGATGATAGATATAATGCAAATCGTAAAAATAGTGATGATGCTGTTATCTGGTATAAAGAGAGATGGCAATTAGTATTTAGTAAAAGTAAATTTACAGATAATCAATATGCATATACAATTTTTTCAGATACTGCAGGAGAGAGTACAGGTGATGCAAGTGAGTCTGAAATTGCGATTAATCCACAAAATGCAAATCAGATAATGACAGGTGGATATGGTGATACAAAGGCTATTGATATAAGAGATACAGATGGTTTTAAGGGAATGCCCTCTTTAAATATAGGGAAAAAATATGGGATTTCAGATGTAAAACTTACAGAAGGATGTTCGTACAATAGGATATCTTTTGATTATTTAGGGCGTCCATTTACAGGAAAACAGAGTAGTTTAGATTTTCCTTATCAGAGTGATATTAGTGATAGTCGCAAACCCGGCTTAATTTGTGAAAATAAAGGTTGTGAAATCACACTTACCCATAACTCAAGTAAAACTATAACTTTAAGAATTACAAAAGAGACAGGATTTGTATGTATTTTAAAAGAGGGGACTAAAGAGTGTCAAAAATAGTTTAGTTGTAACTATAACTCCAGCCTGTAAGTTGATGAGTTTTTGCCTCCATAAAATTATCTGAGTCTGCTAAAAAATCTATAACATGCATAATAGTATAGGGTATAGTTCTTTGGTCTTCAGCTTTTATAAGAAGTAAAGGCATAGGAGTCTCTTGTGTACTTTTTCCAAATCCAACAGGCATAATTTGACTCATAATTTCAGTAGGATTTCTAATACTATTTTCCTCTAAAAATTTATCTAAGATAGCATTTTTAATATCTTGTGAAAACTTTTCATCTGTATTTAAAAAGATTGTAAATTGAATCGGTGTATCTTCAAATTTCAATGGTGCAGGAGTTGCCATTAATATATATTCAACATTTGTAAGATGTTGTTGTATCTCAATAGGGTCAAGATAAGTATCGGTTACTATCGCTTTTGCTTCCATTTTATTTCCTTATATACTATTTTAAATGAAGTATAGCATTAAATATTATTGTTAAATCTTATTCTATTATTTTTATACAATTTAAAAATGATAAAATAAATAAAAAATATAAAAGAAAGAATATTAATGAAAAAAAGAATCTTTGTAACAGCTACAAATACAGATATAGGTAAAACATACACAACAAAACTTCTTTTAAAAGAGTTTGCCTCAAAAGGTTTCAAAGTTGGTGTCATAAAACCGATAGAGACAGGGGTAATAGATTCAGCACCCGATGGAGATATGCTTTTAGAACTTATAAAAGAGTTAAATAGTGAGTTTAAAGATATAAAAAGAGATAATATAGTTCCTATAACCTATCAACTTCCATCAGCCCCATTTGTTGCATCTAAAAACAAAAAATTAGACCTAAAACTTTTAGATGAAGCTATATTAAAATTGGAAAAATTATCTGATATTTTAATTATAGAGGGTGCTGGAGGGTTGTATGTTCCCATAGATGACACTACTATGATGATAGACCTTATTAAACATTTTGATGCAATAACTCTTTTAGTCACTCACTGCTCTTTAGGATGTATAAACGATACCTTACTTAGTGAAAAAGCTTTAAAAGATAAAAACATTAAATATCTTACAGCTTTTAATTGTCGGGAAAATGATGAAAGTTTTAATGTTGTGTCTGAACCATATTTTTTAGAAACTAGAAAAAAAGTTTTAAAAGTTGATAGAGAGATTGACACTATTTGTGAACTCTTGTATAATTTGTAAAATAGTTATAACAAGGGATATATATGCAACACCTCATAAGAACTGATGATTTTACAACTACTGAGATAGAGGAGATTTTAGCCGATGCAAAAAGATTTAGTGATGGGCGATTTGAAAGAATACTTCAAGATAAAATAATTATCACTCTCTTTTTTGAAAACTCCACAAGAACTAAAAGCTCTTTTGAGATAGCTGCTAAACGTCTTGGTGCTGAGATAGTTCATCTTGATGTTACAAAAAGCTCAACAAAAAAGGGAGAAACTCTTGTAGATACTGCTATGAACCTTGATGCTATGGGTCCAGATGCCATCATAGTACGTCATCAAAACTCTGGTGTACCTAAGATACTTTCAAACTCTACAAAGGCATCAATCATAAATGCTGGAGATGGAGCACATGCACATCCAACACAAGCACTTTTAGACCTTTATACATTAAGAGAAAACCTAGGGGAACTCAATGGAAAAAGAGTAGCAATAGTGGGAGATATAAAAAATTCTCGTGTAGCAAACTCTAACATCGAACTTTTAACACGATTTGGAGTTGAAGTTATTTTAGTTGCACCCCCTCAATTTCTTCCTAAAACAACACTAAAAACTACTCATTTTTTATCTGAAATTGTAGATGAGGTAGATGCTATTATGAGTTTACGTACACAAACTGAACGACACTCCTCTCAAAGTTATGCCTCTTTAAAAGATTATGCTACTGACTTTTGTATTACAAGTGAGCTTATTGGAGATAGAGATATTATCCTTCTTCACCCAGGACCTGTTCATAGAAATATAGATATTAGTGATGAACTTTTAGATGATAAACGATGTAAAGTTTTAGAACAAGTGACAAATGGTGTAAATATCAGAATGGCGATACTTAAAAAGTTAATAGCTGATAGATAGTAGATGAGTTTTGAAGATTTAAACCTTTTAGGGAAAAAGAGAAAACCTTTTTTATTTATTACAGATTTTAAGGCTCAAACTTTAGAGGTTATTTTGTTAGATAAACTACAAGAGAGAGATATAGAGTTTCAGATAGATGAAAACTATATAAAAAAAGAGCATCTTCAAAAATTAAAAAAAGAACCACTCTCTTTAAATAAATATAAACTAAAATTTCAAAAAGTTATAGAGAAGATAAAATCGGGAGATACTTATCTTCTTAACTTAACACAACCTACAAAAATTAAAACTTCCCTCTCCTTACAAGAGATATATAACTATGCAAACGCTCCCTATAAACTTCGCTATAAAGATAAATTTGTCTGTTTCTCTCCTGAAAAATTTATACAGATAGAGGGTAAAACTATTCATACCTATCCAATGAAGGGAACTATAGATAGTGCTTTAGAAGATGCTCAAGAAAAAATTTTAGCAGACAGAAAAGAGATGGCTGAACATATAATGGTTGTTGATTTGCTACGTAATGACCTTTCTATTGTTGCAACCGATGTCAAAGTAGATAGTTTTAGATATATAAGTTCTATAGATAGTGGAGAGAAAAAACTTTTACAAGTGAGTTCTCATATTAGTGGAAATGTTGGGGAGGATTGGCACTCTCAGATAGGTACTATTTTATCTGCTCTTTTACCTGCTGGAAGTATTACAGGTACTCCTAAAAAAAATACTATTAAAATTATAGAAGATATAGAACAGTATGAGAGAGGTTTTTTTACAGGTGTTTTTGGTATATACAATGGAGAGAAACTTGATAGTGGTGTGATGATACGTTTTATAGAAAAAACTCAAGATGGATATATATATAAAAGTGGTGGAGGTATCACTTTAGATAGTGATGTAGATGATGAATATAATGAACTCTTGGATAAAATATACCTACCCTAGCTTACATCTAATTTTCTCTTTTTCTATATTTTTTATTGAGGAATATAGCACTTTTATTGTATTCCAATTCGGATTATTTACACTATTGTTCAAAAATAAGAAATTACTTTATTTATTTTATTTTCCATCTATATTTTTTATTTTAATAAAACTTTTTATAGCAACTTTCTATATACTCTATTTTTTTAATTTATCTATTTTTTTTATAACTCTTTTTATTACACAAAATATTTTAAAACTTTTTGAACTAATTTTATTTAGTTCTCACTTGCTTCTATTAACTTATATTTATTCCTATTTTGAGGAAGATAGATATGAATTTTATCTTTATCTCAATATTTCAGATAAAATTCATACTATTGACAATGAAATTGCTTTTATTCTCATTTTTTTAAATTTAATTTTTTTGTTTTATAACACTCAAAAAATAGATATATAGTGAAAGATAAAAAAGTTATATTTTTTATTAATCTATAAATGTAACACTATTTTCAAGTTTTACACGTGCTGGTTGGTATAAGTTTATTTTTGCTTCTTTATCTTCATATCCTAAAACAATACTATATAAAAGTGCTAAATTATCAGGAAGTTCTAGAACATCGGCAATAACTTTTCCAAATTCAGTAGTTGAACCTTGAGGACAGCTATCTACACCAAATTCTTGTGCTGAAAGCATAATAGTTTGCATATATGCACCACAATCAATTAATGCACCTTGTGATTCATCTATATTCGCTTTATCCGTACAAACAAATATAACAGTTTGTGCACCAAACCATCTAAAATTGTCTTTCCACATTTCAGTTCTTGTTAGAGTGTCTTTTCTATCTACATCTAAAAATTTATAGAGAGCCGAACCTGTAATAATCCGACGTTTTTTATATGGATTTACCCATTTAACAGGATAGTATTGAATAAATTGGTCATTTATAATGCCTTCATCCATTTTAGAGATAACAGCATCTCCAACTTTTTTTAATATATCTTTATTTGAAATAGCATATGTTACCCATGGTTGCATATTTGCGCCACTTGGTGTTTGAGATGATGCTGTAAGTATCTGTTCTAAAATATCTTTTGGTACAGGTTTTGGAAGATATGCTCTTTTTGATGAACGATTATTTATAGCTTCTAAAATTGTTGGCATTAAATATATCCTAATATTTTTTTGAAATTATATCTAAAAATATTTAGTATAATACTAGAGATTTTTTTAATTAATATAATGTCCCTAGAAAAATAAAAATATATAGTAGATGTTAGGATATGATTTGATATAATTAAAATAAAAGTTTTACATGGACTATGATAGTAAAAATAGTATAAGGAATATCCAAATATGTATTACAAATTTTAAAGAGGAAATAAAATAATGATTTTAATGATAGATAATTATGATAGTTTTACATATAATATAGTTCAATATTGTCGAGAACTAGGAGCAGATTTAAAAATCATTAGAAATGATGAGATGGATATTTTAGAGATAGAAGAACTAAATCCTGAAAAAATAATTATATCTCCTGGTCCAGCTACTCCAGATGATGCAGGAATCACTCTTGATGTTATTAAACATTTTAAAGATAAAGTTCCTATTTTTGGTATCTGTTTAGGGCATCAAAGCATTGCACAAGTATTTGGTGGAGATGTTATTCGTGCTGACAATATGATGCATGGAAAAACTTCTCGTATGAAAAGAGAAGGTGAAAGTAAAATTTTTAAAGATATTCCGAATGAATTTACTGCTACACGTTATCACTCTTTAGTAGTAGATAAAAATAGTATCCCAAAAGAGATAGAACCAATAGCCTTTAGTACAGATGACAATGAGATAATGGCATTTAAAATTAAAGATAAAGAGATTTATGGAGTACAGTTTCACCCTGAGTCTATTATGAGTGAATATGGACATGAAATTATAGGAAATTTTTTAAAAATATGAGTTCTAAACAGATTTTATTCCTAATGTTAGGAATAGATACTCTTATTTTACTTTTTCAAACAACAGAACTTTCTATCTCTTATAAAGAGCTTTCTATTCTTTATGGAGATACTACATTTTTACAACTATTCATAAATTTTTTACTAGAAAATTTTGCTAAAAATGATTTTATATTAAGAGTGCCTATGATTAGTTTACATATTATGAGTGCAGTACTCCTATATAAGATAGTATCTAAAAATATGATTTTTCAACGAGACCGTTTGTGGTTAGTGTTACTTTTTATACTCTTACCTGGAGTTATGAGTTCAGCATTGGTTGTAAATAGTGCAGGGTTAGTGATTTTTGGCCTTTTCCTTTTTATCTATATATATCAAAATTTTAATGAAAAGTATATATATTTAACCCTTATTTTTTATTCATTTATAGAAAAAGATTTTATCTATCTTTTTGCATCACTTATTATCTATTCTATTTATGTGAAAGATAAATTCTTTTTTTTACTAAACAGTAGTTTACTTATTGTCTCTTTTTATCTTTATGATTTTTCTATTGGTGGCTATCCAAGTGGTCATTTTTTAGATACTATTGGAATATATGCGACTGTTTTTACACCTATTATCTTTATATACATAGTATATGTACTTTATAAAAATTATCTCTTGAAAAATTTAGATATTATATGGTTTATATCAACAACTATTTTAATCTATTCGCTATTAATCTCTTTTAGACAGAAAATAGCGATAGAACATTTTGCACCTTATCTTATCGTTTCTTTACCATTAGTCGCCCAAACATTTGTTAATTCATATAGAGTAAGATTAAAAATATTTCGTAAAAGTTATAAAAATATTTTTATCATAACATTTTTACTTCTTTTTATTCACTCTCTCACTATATTTTTTAATAAAGAGATATACCCTTTGATAGAAAATCCAAAAAAACATTTTGCATATAAAATTCATATAGCTAAAGAGTTAGCTAAAGAGTTGAAAAAACAAAATATTTTATGTGTAGATACAGATAAAAAAATGTCGCAAAGATTGCTATTTTATGGTATTAAAAAATGTAATAAAAATATTTTAAAAGAGATAGACTTAGAGTCAAAAATAAAAGATAGTGTAACTGTAAGTTACACTAAAAAGATAGTTTATCGTGGAACTGTTACAAAATTAAACAATAAAGAAAATGATTTAATCCTATCTCTTCCAATAGAAGAAACTCATAAATAATAATATGCTAAACTACCTATCAAATTCAAAGATAGGGAGTTTCTATGGCTCAAAAAGCGATACGCGAATACGATGCTAAGTCAATCTTAGCAAAACATTGGGACAAATATTTTCCAGACTTTACTTATGCATATGAAACTGTTATGGTTCAGAATGGATCAGAATTAACTGAAGTTGCAAAAACTGCATCTTGGTTAAATGAAAAAAAACTAGTTGCAAAACCAGATATGTTATTTGGTAAGCGTGGTATGAATGACTTAGTTCTTTTTAGAGATGCTAAGCCAGGTGATGTATCTTTAGCTAAAGCTGCTTCTTGGATAGATGAAAAATCTACTGGCGATCAGAGTGTTTACTTTTCATTTGATGGTGATAAGCCTACTGGTGAACCATCTGTAGATAAACTAACTAACTTTATTGTTGAGCCATTTACTCCTCATGAACAATCTGAAGAGTATTATGTTTCTGCTACATGTGTAGGTGACAATGATGTTATCTACATGTCTGCAGAAGGTGGTATCGCAATTGAAGAAAATTGGGATGAAAAAGTTATCGAAGTAGCATTTCCTATTACTGCAACTGAAGATGAAATTGCAACTGCAATTCGTGCAAATGTACCTAAAGATGTAGCGGATGAAAACAAAGCAAACTTTGCTGAATTTTGTATTGGTTTCTTTAAAGCATACCGTGAGTTAAACTTCGCATACCTTGAAATTAATCCTTTTGTTATGCAAGGGAATAAAATCGAGCTTTTAGATATGGTTGCAAAACTTGATGATACTGCTGGATTTATGATGGTAGAAGAGTGGGGAGATGTTGAATATCCTACTGCATTTGGTATGGAAGCTAAATCTCCAGAAGTTGAAGCTATTGAAGAAGCTGATGCTAAAACTGGTGCTTCATTAAAACTTACTCTACTTAAACCAGAAGCTAGAATCTGGACTATGGTTGCTGGTGGTGGTGCTTCAGTTGTTTATGCTGATACTATTGCTGATATGGCTGGAATCGATGATTTAGCTAACTATGGTGAGTATTCAGGTGGTCCAACTACTGGTGAAACAAAATTCTATGCTGAAACATTACTTGACTTAATGACTAGAGAAAAAGATGCTCAAGGTCGTGGTAAAGTTATGATTATTGGTGGAGCTATCGCTAACTTTACTGATGTTGCAAAAACTTTTACAGGTATCATTCAAGCATTTGAAGTATATGCTGAAAAAATGAAAGCTGTTGATCTTAAAATCTACGTTCGTCGTGGAGGACCTAACTATGAAAAAGGTCTTA
>CAYOKX010000076.1:0-8814 GCA_964404655.1 uncultured Sulfurimonas sp.
AATTAAATCGTTTTTATCAACTATCTAAAGTACAGTTTTAGCCCTTTTTAGCTAGAATCACTTTATGAAAAAAACAGTAATAGCCCATTCACCCGACGCCGATGATATTTTTATGTACTATGCCATTAAGTTTGGCTGGGTAGATATGAAAGATACAAAATTTGATAATATCGCTAAAGATATTCAAACATTAAATGAAGATGCACTTAACGGTGTTTACGACATTGTAGCTATCAGTTTTGCACTCTATCCACATATAAAAGAGGAGTATGCCCCTTTAAGAACTGCTGTAAGTTTTGGTGAAGGGTATGGTCCTAAAGTTATCAAACGTAAAGGTGAAAAACTCAAAAGAAATTTTAGAGTAGCACTCAGTGGAAAAGATACTACAAATGCGATGTTATTTCGTATAGCTTATCCTGAAGCTCGTATAACATATATGAATTTTTTAGAGATTGAACAAGCTGTTATAGATGGAACTGTTCACGCTGGTGTGCTTATCCACGAATCCATACTCACTTATGCTGACGAGTTAGAGGTAGAGCGTGAGATGTGGGATATTTGGCAAGAGTTAGCGGGTAAAGAGCTTCCTCTTCCTCTTGGTGGTATGGCTATTCGTCGTTCACTTCCTTTAAACAAAGCGATAGAGTATGAAGCAACACTTACAAAAGCTGTTCAAGTAGCACGTGACCATAAAGATAGACTCTCTAAAATGTTGTTAGAGCGTGATTTAGTACGCATAGATGCACCAACTCTTGATAAATACTTAGAACTTTATGCAAATGATGACTCTATAACTCTTAGTGAACTCCAATATAAAGCTATAAATAAACTTTTTGAAATAGGTTATTCACACGGTTTTTATGATGTTCCTGTACAGATAGAAGATTATCTCATTCCTACACACTATACAGAATTACGAAATTCATAAACGGTGGAAGCAAAACTTGTAGCACTTGGTGTTGAAACTTTTAAAATAGCACTTATGCTAGCACTCCCTGCACTATTAACAGGTATGTTTTTAGGTTTAGCAGTAAGTATTTTTCAAGCTACAACTCAGATAAATGAGATGACGCTCTCTTTTATCCCTAAAATTCTAGGAATTATTATCGTTATCTTATTAACGATGCCTTGGATGTTAAATGCTATGACAGATTTTACAAAAGGGATTTTTAACCTCATCCCAACCTTTGTGCAATAATAATGAACTATAAAAAAATAGATTTTTCACAATACTCCTCTATGAAAATAGGCCCAACTGTTGATGTTGCTCTTTTAGAAAAATGTAGTGATTATTCACCCGATTATTTTATAATAGGCTCTTGTAACAACATCTTAGTAGGTCCAAATCCTCCTAAACTGATGATGCTCAGTAAAAAATATAATTATATAAAAATAGAAGATGAAGTATTAAAGATAGGAGGAGCAACACCCTCTGGTCAAATAATCTCTTTTTGTAAAAAACATAACATCGCAAACTTTGAATTTCTCTCTCATCTCCCTGGAAAACTGGGGGGACTTGTATTTATGAATGCAGGTGTTAAAGAGTATGAAATATTTAATAACCTCATTAATATTAAAACTTGTTCACATATAAAACAAAAATGTGAAATAGACTATAGATATAGATTTACAGATATTACTGAACCTATATTAGAGGCTTCATTTGAACTCTCTTATGGATTTAATATGAAAAAAGTGGAGTCACTTAAAAAGATGAGAACCAATCAACCCTCTACACCAAGTGCAGGAAGTTGTTTTAAAAACCCTCCAAAAGAGTACGCTGGTCAATTGATAGAAAATATCGCTTTAAAGGGTGTTAAAGAGGGTTCCATGGAGTTTAGTACACAACATGCAAACTTTTTAGTAAACCATGGAGAGGGGAAATTTGAAGATGCACTTTTTCTAATAAAAAAAGCACAACACAATATTTATAAACAATTTAATATTAAAATAGAACTTGAAATCAAGATACTAGATAACAACTACATTTAAGTCATTCACACTTTTTAATCAAAAATTATGTTCGAACAATGTACTATTCACATCCAAAAGTAAATATATAGGTTGTTATGTGAATATTGGTCAAGAAGTTTTAAAATTATTAAAAGAAGAGATTACAGAAGTTGAATATAATAGATATATTAAACATCTCACTTATAATGTAGAAAATTCTACAAGTGATTTAGCTATATTTTATGCACCTAATGCTCTTGTATCTAATTGGATTAGAAGTAAATATCGTGAAAAAATAGCTCATCTTTTTGAGATTAAAACAAATATGAATGTCACTATTCACATCACTCTTCAAAATAAAAGTGAAACAACAACCAAAAACTCCCCTAAAACCTCTAACATAGAAAAAAAGACTCAACACTCTATGTTAAACCCTTCTCACACCTTTGATAACTTTATGGTAGGTGGTTCAAACCAATTTGCATACTCTGCTGTAAAAAGTGTAAGTGAAAAAGCGGGTATTTTATATAATCCTCTGTTTATCTATGGTGGTGTTGGTCTTGGTAAAACTCATCTTATGCAAGCAGCTGGAAATGTTTTACAAAATCAGGGTAAAAGTGTTATCTATACAACTGTTGAGCAATTTTTAAATGATTTTATCCGTCATTTAAGAAATAAAACTATGGAACACTTTCAAGAAAAATATAGAAAATGTGATGTTTTACTCATAGATGATGTTCAATTTTTAAGTAATAAAGAGAGTATTCAAGAGGAGTTTTTTCACACCTTTGAAGCTTTAAAAGGTGCAGGAAAACAGATAATCCTTACAGCAGATAAACACCCTAAAAAAATAGGTGGACTTGAAAAACGTCTTCAAAGTAGATTTGAACATGGTTTAGTAGCTGACATTCAACCTCCAGAACTTGAAACAAAAATAGCTATTATAGAAAAGAAGTGTGAAATAAATAAAATCAAACTTCCAAAAGAGATAGCAACATACATAGCAACTGTTATAGATACAAATGTAAGAGAGATAGAGGGTATTTTGACAAAACTTAACGCGTACTCTCAACTAATGCACGTTGATATAGATTTAGCTTTTACAAAAAATGTTTTAAAAGACCAAACAGAATCAAATAAAACAGACCTAACTCTTGATTCTATTACTCAAAGTGTTTCTAAAGATTTAAATATTAAACCTAGTGAAATACGCTCTAAAGGTAGAAGTAAAAACCTTGTATATGCTCGTAGAATAGCTATATATCTATGTAGAGAGCTTACTCCAAATACTATGCCTCAACTTGCTAAATATTTTGGAATGAAAGACCACACAGCTATAAGTCATACACTTAAAAAAATTAATGAACTTATGCGAGATGATGAAGATTTTAAATTAAAGATTTCAGAATTGACAAATAAAATAACTACTAATTAAAAAAAAGATATAATCTCCAAAGTGAATACGCGTGAATAGAATGAACTCATTTCATCACGTGTAAACAGCTCTTACTTTAGGGCTAAAAGTAGAAACTTCACGTAATCACATACCTCTACTACTACTTACTAAAATATTATAATATAACAGGAAATTTAAGAATGAAAATAATAATCTCTAAATCTATACTTGAAAACATACTTATCCATGCAGGACCATTCTTAGAAAAAAAAGATACATCTCAAATAACTTCCCATATATATCTTCATGTTTCTAATTCAAATTTAACTATTAAAGCTACTGACTATGAAATAGGTTTTTTAATTACAACAAATAATCTAAATATTTTAAAAGATGGAACAACTACTGCTAATGGTAAAAAGTTTTTAGACATAATACGAATATTAAAAGATGGAGATATCAATTTAGAACTTATTAACAATATATTACATATTTCACAAGCTAATTCAAAATTTAAATTGCCAACTTTTGAACATAGTGAATTTCCAGAATTTCCAAAATATAAAAATAAAGCAAAAATACAAATAGATTCTCAAATATTAATAGACTCTTTAAAAAAGATAACTCCAGCAATAGATACAAATAATCCAAAATTTGAGCTTAATGGTGCTTTAATGGATATACAGAGGGATATTATTAACTTTGCATCAACAGATACAAGAAGGTTAGCGGTAGTTACTCTAAATAACAATAGTGAAACGGAACTTTCTATTATCATACCAAAAAAAGCTATTATTGAAATTCAAAAACTTTTCTTTGAAAATATAGAGATATATTATGATGAAACAAATTTAATTATAATTTCTGAACAATATACTTTTTTTACAAAATTAATAAATGGAAAATTTCCTCCCTATGCGCGTATAATACCTCAAGAGATAGAAAAAAACTTTACACTTCCAAAAGCAAAAATGATAGAATCAATTAAACAGATAACAACTATATCAACAGATGTAAAAATCACTTTTCACAATAATTTAATTACATTTGAATCTTTAAGTGATGACAACATAGAAGCAAAAACAGCGATAGAGTTTCCTACAAATTTAGAGGAACCCTATTCTTTAGCGATAAACAGTCGATATTTACTAGATTTTTTAAATGTTATAAACTCTTCTGAATTCACTATTGGTTTAAATGAAAGTAATCTGCCTTTTATTTTAACTGATACTAATTTTAAAACAGTTGTTATGCCTATTGTAATCTAAAAAGTTTACCCTTTACGCGTGAATAAAAGTGAATAGTTTATATAAAGTTCATCACGCGTAAACAACTCTTTATTTAGGGATAAAACAACTCTTTTCACATAATCACATCTTCCTACTACTACTTACTAAAATTATTATATATATTCAACAAAAATTTCTTTTAAATATGGTAAAATCATAAGCTTTTTAATTTTGTATTAAGCAAAACATATAATTAAATTATTTTTAAAATTAAGGAAATATAAATGGAAAATTACGGTGCTAGTAACATTAAAGTACTAAAAGGTTTAGAGGCTGTTCGAAAACGACCAGGAATGTACATTGGTGATACTGGACACCGTGGTTTACATCATTTAGTTTATGAAGTTATTGATAATTCAATAGATGAAGCGATGGCTGGTCATTGTAACACTATTACTGTAACACTTACTAAAAATGGAACATGTAAAGTTTCTGATAATGGTCGTGGTATTCCTACTGATATGCACCCTACTGAAGGAATGAGTGCAGCAACTGTTGTTTTAACAGTTCTTCATGCTGGTGGTAAATTTGATAAAGATACTTATAAAGTTTCTGGTGGTCTCCATGGTGTTGGTGTTTCTGTTGTAAATGCTCTTTCGGCTGATTTAAAAATGACTATTTTTCGTGAAGGTCAAATTCATGAACAAAATTTTAAAGAAGGGATTCCTCAAGAACCTTTAGCTGTTATAGGTACAACGCGTAAAACAGGTACAACTATTGAATTTGCAGCTGATGCAACTATATTTACTGATACTATCACTTTTGAATATGAATATTTAGCAAAAAGATTTAAAGAGTTAGCATACTTAAATCCATTTATTACTATAAAATTTAATGATGAAAGAACAGGAACTAAAGAGGTTTATCATTTTGAAGGTGGTATAGCTCAATACGTTGCTGATATGAATAAAAAAGTAAAAATTGCTGATGTATTTTCTTTTAGTTCAAAAGTGGAAGATATCGAGTTTGATGTTGCTCTTATGTATAATGACGCGTATGATGAAAAATTAGCTTCTTTTGTGAATAATATTAGAACACCAAATGGTGGAACACATGAAGCAGGATTTAGAGCAGGTTTAACGCGCGTTATATCTAACTACAATTCTAAAAATGGTATTGCTAAAGAGAAAGATGTAAAAATTTCTGGTGATGATGTAAAAGAGGGTCTTATTGCTATTGTTTCTGCGCGTGTACCTGAACCCCAATTTGAGGGACAAACAAAAGGTAAACTAGGAAATACTTATGTACGTCCACTTGTTCAAAAAGCAACGGGTGAAGCGATAAGTAAATATTTTGAAGAAAATCCTATTCAAGCTAAAGCGATAGTAGCTAAAGCATTAATGGCTGCACGTGGTCGTGAAGCTGCTAAAAAAGCGCGTGAATTAACACGTAGAAAAGATAATATGTCAGTAGGTACACTTCCTGGAAAATTAGCAGATTGTCAAAGTAAAGATGCTTCTATTTGTGAACTTTATCTAGTGGAAGGGGATTCTGCTGGTGGATCGGCTAAAATGGGACGAGATAGAGTTTTTCAAGCTATTTTACCACTTAAAGGTAAGATTCTAAATGTTGAAAAGGCGCGTTTAGAGAAGATACTTAAATCTGATGAGATTACAAATATGATTACAGCAATGGGTTGTGGTATCGGTGAAGAGTATAAAGAGGAAAAACTTCGTTATCATAAAATAATTATTATGACCGATGCTGATGTTGATGGTTCTCATATTCAAACACTCCTTTTAACTTTCTTCTTTAGATATTATCGTGATGTAGTTGAAAAAGGTTACCTTTACCTTGCACAACCACCTCTTTATCGTTATAAAAAAGGAAAAAAAGAGATATATTTCAAAGATGATAGAGAGATGAATGACTTTCTTATCGGTAATGGTATTGAGTCTTTAGATGTTGATGGTGTAGGGCATAATGACCTTGTCGGTTTCTTCAAAATGGTTGACCATTATGCTGGTTCATTAGATGCGTTAAATAGAAGATATTCACTTGTTAATCTAATTCGTCACTTTATTGAAAATCCAGAACTGGTATCTCTTAATGCTAGCGCGTTATATCTGAAAGTAGAGGAGTTTTTAAACTCTATAAATAATAATATTTTAACAAAAACTATAAATGAAGAGATGAATGAAATTCATGTTTTTGTGCAAACAGAGGGTGGTATGGAGGAGTTACTTATAAATGATGACCTTTTCTCTGCACCACACTTTACAGAAGCAAATTTTGTATATAAGAAAATTCAAGAGTGGGATATCTCTTTTGAAAAAGATATTATCTCTACACTTAACGATGTGAAAGAGTATGCTAAAAAAGGTGCATATATTCAGCGTTATAAAGGTCTTGGTGAGATGAATCCTGAACAGCTATGGGAAACAACTATGACACCTGACAATCGTGTACTGCTTCAGGTAAATATAGAGGATGCTGAAGTAGCATCTGATGCTTTTACTCTTTTTATGGGTGATGAAGTTGAACCTCGTCGTAATTATATAGAAACTCATGCTAAAGATGTAAAACATTTAGATGTGTAAATAAAGGATTAAATATGAAATATGGTGAAAAAGAGATAAAAGAGTTTGATGTAGAAACAGATTTGGAGATATGGCCAAATGAACATACAAAAAATTATTTGATAAAAGTAACTCTTCCTGAGTTTATGGCACTTTGCCCTAGAAGTGGATATCCTGATTTTGCAGAGATATATATTGAATATATACCAGATAAATATGTTGTAGAGTTAAAAGCATTGAAACTTTATATAAACTCTTTTATGACTCGTTCTATTTCACATGAGAATTCTGCAAATGAGATTTATGATCTAATTAGTGAACGAATTAAACCAAAGTATATAAAATTAGTTGCAGATTTTAATCCAAGAGGAAATGTTCATACTGTGATAGAGATAGATAGCTCAAAGATGAAAAACAGTTAAAATGTTTGAAAGTTTATTAGGTAAAAAAGAGAAAGATATTTCAGTAGATGATAAAAATCATTCGATGCTTTTAAATAAAATAGAGAGAATGAATCTTACTGAGATGCGTTCTTATGTGAAAAACAGTATTATTGGTTTAGAATCAACGGCAGATGGCTTAAGTATAGTTCTTAAAAAAATTATAAATAAAAATAAAATTACTTCTAAAAGATATATCGAATCTACGGATATGGATAGTAAAATAAAAAAAGCTTTTGAACTTGTTTTAGCGATAGCTGGGCATAAAAAAATTACAGTTGTTGTGATAGAACAGATACAGGAGTTTATAGATGTTTATGAAGATATAATAATTAAGTTTGATAAAGATAATAAACAGATATATGCTTCACGATTAAAAAAAGCTATTTATCAAGGAATAACGACTGTAAATAGTATGAGTGCTTTAAATGATAAGATGAAGATTTTACAGGAGTAGAAGAAATTAACAACTATAAAACATTTTTCACAAAGATAAAATATTTATTTAGTTATAATCGCGAAAATTCCCTCAAAATTTAAAAGGAAACCCTATATGCAAAAAATTAGAAATATTGCCGTAATCGCACACGTTGACCACGGTAAAACTACATTAGTTGATGGTTTATTAGAACAATCTGGTACTTTTGGTTCTCATGAACAACACGATGAAAGAGCTATGGATAGCAACGATATTGAAAAAGAGCGTGGTATTACGATTCTTTCTAAAAATACAGCTATCACTTATGGTGATTACAAAATTAACATCATCGATACTCCGGGCCATGCTGACTTTGGTGGAGAAGTTGAACGTGTTCTTAAGATGGTTGATGGTGTTTTAGTTCTTGTTGATGCTTATGAAGGTGTTATGCCACAAACTAAGTTTGTTGTTAAGAAAATGCTAGCACTTGGTAAAAAACCTATCGTTGTAATCAATAAAATTGACAAACCTTCTGCTGAACCAGATCGTGTTGTTGATGAGATGTTTGACCTATTCGCTGATATGGGTGCAACTGATGATCAACAAGATTTTCCAGTTATCTATGCAGCTGCACGTGATGGTATGGCAAAATTAGATATGGCAGATCCTGATGGCGATTTCAAATGTATTTTTGATGCTATTATCGATTCTGTACCTGAACCAGAAGGTGATGCTGCTAATCCACTTCAAGCACAAGTATTTACACTTGATTATGATAACTATGTTGGTAAAATCGGTA
>CAYOKX010000077.1:0-8598 GCA_964404655.1 uncultured Sulfurimonas sp.
AATAGAGAGATAGAGTAATGCAAAAGATACCATTAAAAAAATATTTTGAGATTTCCAATAGTTTAGAAAACTCCACACAAGAGGATTTTAAATTATATAGAAAAGAGTTGTTAGAGAGTGGAGAGTCTTTTGATAAAGATGCAAAACTTCAAGAGCTTATAAAGTTTAGTGATCTTAAAGAGAGAAACAATACTCTTACAAATATTTTTGAACATCTCGACTTTATCAAAGATATTTTATTATGGGGTATTTTTATGTTTACTCTTCTTGTGAGCTATTTTGCAATAGATGAAATGATAAATATAAATAAATTTATCCTCTTCTCTTTACTCTTTCCTTTTACCTATATTTTAGTAATGTATTCTAAAGTTCTCAGATACAGCTTTCCAAAAAAAGATGAAAACTCATTTTTAAGTTATATCTTACTACACAGTAATTATATAGAGTACAATCCGATTCATAGTCATATAATTAAAACATACTCTATGAAGCTTTCGGTTTATTTTGGGCTAGTTTATACATTAGCTATTCTCTTTTATACATTTATAATCTTTTTTACTACCTCTGTTACATTTGTGATGCCTAGCACTTTTGATATAGATATTTTTTCTCTTTTATCGCAAGAGGAGTTATCTCAATCCTCTTTAGCTTGGTTGTTGATAGCTTTTATCACCTTATTTATCTTTATACCTAAAATGGTATTACTATTTTTTGCTAATCACAATATAGAAAACTCTATCAAGATTAGTTTATTGGAGCAGGGTGAGGAGTTTTTTGATACTATCTATACATCGGTAGAGATAAAAGAGCATACAGAAGTAGAGATAATTGAAGAGGTGTTAGAAGAGGAAGAGATAAAAGAGGAAGTTATAGTTGAAGAGAAATCAAAATTTGCAGATTATTATAACCTCTATTATAATATGGATTTTGAAACACAACAGAAGATAGTTTTTGATTTTGAAAATGATATTGATTTGAAAGAGAGAAGTTATGAGGAGTTTTTCTATGCTATTTTTGGCGAGGAGGATGAAGATGAACTAACTATCTCTAAACTTGGAAACTTAATACTTCTTTTTACATCCCCTGAAACTTCAGCAGATAACACTTTTAAAGATGATATAGAGGAGATTTTACAGCAGGAGGAGATAAAACAGATTTGGATTATCCCTTTAGTAGAAGATACTCAAAACAACTATATCATAGCAACAAAAGGTGATGATAAATATAGCGAATGGCAAAAACAGATAAACACAAATATAGCAAATCCAAAAGTGAGACTCTACAATGAAAAATAGTGCGCCAACATTTGCCTTTATAGGAAAACCAAATAATGGAAAAAGTAGTATGATTTCTGCTTTGACATTTGATGACAGGATTAAAGTCTCTAAAGAGGTAGGAACAACTACAAAAGCAAAACCATACAGCTATACTCATAATGACCGAGTTATCTGTAACTTTTATGATACACCTGGATTTGAGAAGGCAAAAGCATTGTGGGGTTATATACGTAAAAATAGAGATGCAACGAGTTATGGAAACAATCTTTTAAGAGAGTTTATTTCGCAGAATAAAAATGAGAAGAGTATGCAAAAAGATTTGGAGATACTCAACGCTATCTTAGAGAGTGATTTTATAGTATTTGTTATAAATATCTCTGAAAACTATAATCAAAATGTTATAGGGTATGAGTTAGAGATTATACGTTTTATAAAAAAGCCTATACTGATTTTGTTTAATAAGATAGGAGAGAAAAATTATTCTCAAGAGTGGAGGGCGAAGCTTGAGCAGTATGATTTGACTATTATCCAAGAGTTTAATCCTATGAACAGTAGCTATGAGAATATTCAAGAGATTTTTAAAAATTTGTATAGAGTAGATGCTACACTTCAAGAGAAACAGCATTTAGATGATATTTTACAAACGCATAGAGTACAGCTTAAAGAGAATAGAGAACGTTCAGTAAAAAAGATAGCTCAGATGATAGTAGAGATATTGCAATTTGAAGATAGTACCATCTTTAAAGGTGATAAAGTTACAAACCAAGATAAAGCAGAAGCACTTTTAAAATATAGAGAAAAAATATACACAATAGAAAAAAAAGCTAAAAGAGATATTGAAAAAATATGGGGTTATCATCAGGTAAAAGTGATAGATAATAGAGAGGAGATAGACTCCCAAGAGAATATAAAATTAGGGTTATCTAAAGAGAAGTTTATAGCGTTAGGGTCTGTTGTTGGAAGTGCTTCAGGTGCTGTTTTAGGCGCTCCAGTTGCATTGGTAGATTTTGGATTAACAGCACTTATAAGTTCAGGTATCGGGGGGATAATAGGTGGAAGTAGTGCTTACCTCATTAGCAATAAATTTCACTCTATGATAGTCTCTAAAAATGAGATTATCCATAAGATAGATAAGGCAAATTATAATGTAACTTTTATACTCCTCAAACGTTCTTTAGAGCATCTCAACAGACTTATAAAACATGGACATGCAAACCGTGAAAACATTGTTATATCTCAAGATGATAAAGAGCTATTTTTTAACCAAGAGTGGAGTTTTTTAAAAGAGGATGAGAAGAGTATAGCAAAGCTTCATACAGCTATTGTAAAAGATGAACATACTAGAGATATGGAGAGTGATTTAGGTATAATTCTTGATAAGGTTACTTTGGAAGAGTTGTTTTAGGAGTTATCTATATTTTATATCAATTAATGATAATAGTAAAACAGATGATTTAAAAGTAACAAACAGTAAAAAAAGGATAAATATGCACATAGAAGCAGGTGTAGTAGAGGGAGCTAAAATGCTCCTTAGTTATGGGACAGCAACAGCTGTATTTGGAGCTACGGCAAAAGTGGCAGTTGATAATATAAAAGAGAATGGTATAGTTTCTCTTGCTTTAAAAAGTATGATAGCCACTATCATAGTATTTTTCTGTTTTGAGGTTTTACCACACTATCCAGTAGGTGTGAGTGAGGTTCATCTTATCTTAGGAACAACTATATTTTTAGTGTTTGGTATCGCTCCTGCTATGATAGGTTTGGCAACAGGTTTAGCTATTCAAGGTCTATTTTTCGCACAGTTTGATTTACCTCAATATGGTATTAATGTAACAACTCTTTTAGCAAGTATGTTTATATTAAACTTAGCTGTTCAAAAAATCATTCCAGCTGGAACAGCTTATAAAGATATATCTTATACTCAGATGCTTAAAATGTCTATTGTTTGGGAAGGGGCTATCGTTTCTTGGGTCGCTTTTTGGGCTGTTTATGGTCAAGGATTTGCTGTTGAAAACTTAGCAAGTATCGCAAGTTTTAGTGGTGCTTATATGAGTGTTATTCTATTAGAACCACTTGTAGATATGGCACTATTATCTGCTGTAAAAGCATATAATAAAAAAGATGAGTGTAACTTTTTGTTTGATAAAAAGCTTTGTAAAGCATAATTGATAACTTAAAAAAGATCGACTAAGCTCCATATCCTTTGTTGGATATGGAGCTTTTTTTTTACCAAAAATTTAAATAAAAGAAAAATAAATGAAAAAAAAAGCACTCCTAATCTCAGCAATAGCTTCAAATCAAGGGAAAACACTTCTTACTATGGCATTACTGCATCATTATAAAAACAGTGTTCGACCTTTTAAGTGTGGACCAGATTTTATAGACCCGCAATTTCATGAAAAAATAGCAAATACTCCCTCTGTAAATCTTGATGGTTTTATGATGAATAGAGAGCAGTTGGAGTGGACTTTTGAGCATTACATGGATAAAGATGTAGCTATTGTCGAGGGTGTTATGGGGTATTATGATGGGATGGATAAGGGTGCATCAGCTTATGATATAGCTAAAATATTACAGATACCATCACTTCTTATACTTGATGCTAGTGGCAGTTATATCACTATATCAGCTATATTAAAAGGGATGCAAGAGTTTAGAGAGGATAACACTATAAAAGTGATTGTTCTCAATAAAGTTTCATCAAAAATGCACTATCAGCTTGTTAAAAAGCATATAGAGATAGAGTGCCTTAATGTTGTCGTTATCGGTTGGATAGAGAAAAATCTACCCTCTATAAGTTCATCTCATTTAGGTCTCAATCTTGAAGAGTTAGAATCTACACAGTTGGATATTATTGTTAATGATGTACTAAAATATATAGATTTAGAGTTATTAGAAAATTATATGAGTATAGAGATAAAAAATAAAGATATTTATCCATTTAAAAAGATAGTGAAAAAAGATGAAAAATGTGTTTTAGTGAAAGATAAGAATTTCTCTTTCATATATCATGATAATTTTGAGTTTTTACAAGAGGTGTATCGGGAGCTTGTGGTTGTAGATTCTACAAAAGATGAGGTGATAGATAATGATGCAGATATAGTTATTATCGTTGGGGGATATGTTGAAACAGAGGAGAGTTATGCCAGAGTAAAAAACTCTAAATCTTTTCAATCTTCACTTATAAATCATGCTGTTAAAGATAAAAAAATATATGCTGAATGTGCAGGATTAATCTATTTAGGAAAGAAAATAGATGATAAGCCTATGAGTGGTATTTTAGATATAGAGTTTGAACTTAGTTCTAAAAGAGAGCGTCTTGGTTATTACTATGGTATTGATTTTGAGACTAATGATGTGAAAAAAGGCCATGCTTTTCACTACTCTAAGATAGTCTCAGCACCAAAAGGAGATATAGGTTTGTATAAATCATCTACAAAAATGATGAAAGATGGAGGGTATAAAAAAGGAAATATTGTTGGTACTTATCTCCATACTATGTGGAGATGTGAGGAGTAAAAACTTTTTTACCTTCTTTACACTCTATCTATGTTAAAATCCCGATAAATTAGTAGGAGAGTGTAGAAGTGATACAAAAAATAAAGAAGTATTCAACAACGAATACATTAGTAATTCTAGGAATTATTTTAGGCGTTATGTTTGGTAGTTTTTTACCAGAGTTGGCACTGCAACAGCAGGTTATAGGACAGATTTTTATCAATCTCTTAAAGATGCTTGTTGTGCCTTTAGTTTTTTCTAGTATCTATGTGGCTATTTTAGGTTTAGGAAGTTTAGAGGATTTAAAAACTATTGGTGCAAGAACTATCGGTTTATATATTATGACTACTGCTTTAGCTGTTCTTACAGCTATTGTTGTTATGAATATTTTTCCTGTTGGTGAAGCGGTATCTTCAACTGGTTTAGAGTATGCAAAAGCTTCAACTGTTGCAGAATTTTCACTCTCAGCTATGCTTTTAAGTTTTATACCTACAAATATTTTTAACTCTCTTTCAGAGGGTGCTATGATGCAGATAATTGTATTTGCAGTTTTATTTGGTATAGCTTCTCTTCATTTAGAGAAAAATGCTCAAACAACGATGTTAGATTTTTTTACAGCCGTTACAAATGCTATGTTAACTATTGCAGAGTGGATTATAAAACTTACTCCAATAGGTGTATTTAGTCTTATCTCTTATGTTATTGCAGACCAAGGGATAGAGGTTATTTTAGGGTTATGGTCATATATGTTGATGGTTATAGGTGTGTTACTTATTCATGCACTTGTAACACTTCCAGCAGTTTTAGCATTTTTTGGTCGTGTTTCACCATATAAATATCTTTCACTTATTCGTGAAGCTCCGATTATGGCATTTTCAACAGCTTCTAGTGCAGCAACACTTCCCGTTTCTATGCGTATAGTTGAAGAGGTTGGTGGAGTAGATAAAAAGAGTGCATCATTTGTACTTCCTTTAGGAGCAACAGTTTCTATGGATGGAACAGCTGCATATCTTACTATCGCAGTTTTATATATATCTCACCTTGCTGGTGTGACTATGGGATTTGGAGAGCAGATACTTTTAGGTGTTACCGTTGTAGCTCTGAGTGTAGGAGTAGCAGCCCTTCCAAGTGCTTCACTTGTTATGATGGTAGTTATCTTAAATCAAGTTGGATTACCTGTTGAGTATATAGCAGTTATTGTAGCCGTAGATAGACTTTTAGATATGGCAAGAACTTCACTTAATGTGACATCTGATTTGGTTGTTGTAAAGATAGTTGACCAGATGCAAAAGAGAAAGTAAAAGTTTAGATATAAAAAGTAGCTTCATTTTTGGAGTTGCTTTTTTAGTTTTTAAACTAGTATCTTGAAAGAATTTTTTTATCAAGATATTATTATGAAAATTAAAAAGGCTAAAAAAATATGATATTTAAAATCAGTTTATCCATGGCTCTATCACTTCTGTTAAGTAGTTGTGGTTCTCAATCAGATAATGATATTGTAAATGAGAAGATAGATAAAGATGCTATTTATATAGATGAGAATAAAGAGTTGAACTTAAAACTTCAAGAAAATGAAGATATTGTAAAATATAGTTTAAGTGGTGAAGATAGTTCCTATTTTACTTTTGATGAAGAAGCGAAAATTATTGAGTTTAAAGTAGCTCCCGATTATGAGATAAAAACTATATATAAATTTGAAATAGTTCAGACAGATAAAGAGGGAGAGGTTTCAACTAAAAAGTTTACTATTCGTATAAACGATATAGATGAAGATACAACAAAGACAGGGTATATTGCAGATAGTGGAATAGAGGGTTTAGAGTATAAAACTTCTAGTGGTATAGTAGGTCTTACAGGTGATGATGGAAAATACTATTTTTTAGATGGAGATAGTGTCTCTTTTAAACTTGGAAATATTAAATTTGGCTCAGAAATTTCTGCAACTACTAAAGTTATTACACCTTTAACACTCTATGGTACAGATATAAAAGATTATAAAAATGATACTGAAACTCTTAATATTCTGAGATTTTTTCAAACATTAGATAGTGATGGGTTTCATGACAATGGTATTCAGATAGATAGTAAAGTGACTTCAAAATTTTATGATGTAGATGAAATAGATTTTAGTGATGAAAAAGATATAAATGCGACACTTTTTAAAGTTGGAATAACTGAAAATTTAGTAGATATTCAAATAGCTAAAAATAATATGGATATAACATTAACAAAGATTGAAAATAATGTTATCTCTAGTAATAGTGAAAGGTATAAACTTTTTTACGATTATAGTAAAAATTATTTCTCTTTAAAACTCTTAGAACTTGATAGTAGTAGCTCGAAAAAACTAGATTTTACAAAAATATATACTCAACTTGTAGAACAGTTAAAAGAGAGTTCCCCAACTCAAGAGATAATTATGCAGTTACTACAACAAGATAAAAGTGATAGTATTAGCAAAGAAAATATGATAAACTCGATGCAAACTGTTGCTACATTACTCTTAAATATATATAACTCCAAAGATTTTAAGATAACAGAGAAACAACTTCAAGAGCTTAAAGATAGTTTAGGTAATGAATATAATAATGTTATGAAAAATTTAGTTGCAAGTGATAGTGATAAAATGGTTCAATCCTATTTTAACGAGATAGGAATGCTTTTAAAAATCGCTTCATCACTTACAAATAGAGTTATAGGTACAGATAAACTTATATCACAGATGGGGGAGGCTCTTTCAGAGGTAACTTCTAGTGGAAAAAATATAGATACAAAAGCGATGATAGTTTTGGCTAAAACATTTTTAAATAAATATTATGAGAGTGATGCCAACCCTCAAAAAATAGTAACTTCTATAAATGATGAATATAAACTTCAACTAGATAAAAGTATCAGTTTTGAGAATATTGAGGAGTTTAATGTTGTTATTGATGCTATTGCTCAAAAATATACAAATCAAGAAAATAGGACTTATGATAAAATTTTAGCTTATGTAGAAAATCCTTTAGAGAAAAAACTAAATAAAAATGAGTATGATAAAACTGTTATTTTAGATGAGGTTTTAAAGTTTATCTCTTTATATAATAACTATTATGAATCATATCAGAGTAGTATAGTAAGCCAAAAGAGTGATTTTAAATACTCAACTATTATTTCGCAAGTAACAGGTAAAGTGTGGATGGATAGAAATTTAGGTGCATCAAGAGTTTGTCAAGATGCAAATGATGCAGAGTGTTTTGGGGATTATTACCAATGGGGACGAGGAGCTGATGGGCATCAAAAAAAAGAGAGTTCTATCCTCTCCACCTTAGCAACAACTATCATACCAAATCATGAACTTTTTATAGTATCTTCACAAGATGATAGTTATGATTGGACATCAGCAGATAAAAATGGAATACAAAGGGTTTCAAGTTGGAATATATGTCCCGCAGGTTTCAGAGTACCAACATTAGCCGAGATTAGAGCTGAAGATATAGGAGATGATAAAGATGCTTTTTCTATCTTAAAATTACCACTCTCTGGATACCGTTTTGCAAGTGGGTTTTTAGGTTATCAAAACCTTATAGGTAATATCTGGACAGCTAATATGAATGGAAATTACTCTTATAGATTTTATTTTAGTGAAGATGATACAGACATTAAAAAGTATGGTCGTGCGGTTGGATTTCCTATTCGATGTATAGAATAGGAAAGAAACTTTATAAAAGGCTTGACAAAGAAATATTATTTGAGTATAATTCCCTTGTAAGAAAAGATAGAAACTCAAAAATATCGCGGAATAGAGCAGTTCGGTAGCTCGTCGGGCTCATAACCCGAAGGT
>CAYOKX010000078.1:0-8529 GCA_964404655.1 uncultured Sulfurimonas sp.
TGAGTCACCGTTCTGGTGAGAGTGAAGATGCTTTCATCGCTGATTTTGCTGTGGCACTTAACTGTGGTCAAATCAAAACTGGTTCAACTGCACGTGGTGAGAGAACAGCTAAATACAATCGTCTTTTAGAGATAGAAAATGAAGTTGTATATGGTGAGTATTTAGGTTCACGTATATTTAACTAAGAATTTTTTATGCAAAATGAGGAGCTTTTTGAGGAGATAGATACTTCTGGAGATATTATTCAGCGATATTTAGGATTCTCTTCAAAATCTTTTATTTTTGCAATTACTGGGATAGTATTTTTTCTATACTATCTTGGAATAATTTTTTATGGAACAAACTCTCTTCAGATGTTAATAGGGCTTAAAAAATATAAAGAGTCACTTCAAACTGAAATAGTTAATTTAAAAAATAAAAATGCAGAACTTCAGCATGAATATTTTGAATTAAAAGAAGCAACAGCTCAGTAGATTGAGGAATAATTTTGATTAAGTTTTTAATATTGCAGTTTTTATTATTATCTATTTTAGATGCACGTGAAAATCCATTTTTTCCATCAAAAGGGGAAAAGGATATTACTTACAGTTCAAATTTAACTACATCAATAGAACCTCTTAAAAAAGCTACTATATTTTTACCTCCTAAAGCACGAAGCATTGAGAGTATTACAATTAATTATAAAAATTTTGATGGCTCTTTAGATAGTAAAACAGTTGAACTTCATAATGCCGTAGATTGGCATCAACCTATATATATTTTTCAAAAAGATAGGACAGTTTCTAAAAGATTTAAAAAGATAGCATCTATTAAATATGCCTCTTTTTATACTTTAGATAAACAGTTGAAAATTATTACAAAAGATAGATTGATACGAAACTTTCTCTTAGTAAAACCACACAGAATAGTTCTCGATTTTAAGAGAGATACATATCTCAAAGCATATTTTAAAACTAATCCAAAAAATATTTTTAAGAAGATTAAAGTAGGAAATCATCAAGGCTATTATCGAGTTGTTTTAGAATTAGATGGATATTACAAATACAGTTATAAAAAAATTTCAAATGGATATATAATTCAGTTGAGATAAAAAAGGAATAAAAATGGCAAAAATAGAAAATGCAACAATAGTAAAAAAAGCAAATATTTACTATGATGGAAAAGTAACAAGTAGAACAGTTGAGTTAGCAGATGGAAATATTCAATCTTTAGGAATTATGTTACCAGGTGAATATACTTTTGGTACAGAGTTAGCTGAGATAATGGAGATATTAAGTGGTGAGCTAGAGATAAAGCTTCCAAATGAAGAGTGGAAAACTTTAAATACTCCAGAAACATTTAATGTTCCTGCTAACTCATCGTTTGATTTGAAGATTAAAACAGTAACAGATTACTGCTGTTCTTATATTAAATAAACTGCTTCACCAAAGAGTTTAACTGTTCTTCACTTAAAGCACCTGAAGCACGGTGAACCTCTTTGCCATCTTTAAATATCATTAGAGTTGGAATACTTCTAATGCCAAATCTTGCACCTAGTTGTTGCTCATTTTCAGTATTTACCTTTGCAAAAAGTGTTTTTACTGGAAAGTTTTTTGCTGATTTTTCAAAGTTTGGTCCCATCATCTTACAAGGTCCACACCAAGGTGCCCAATAATCTACAATAACAGGAATATCACTATTTACTATCACTTCATCAAAATTTGATGCTGTTAAGTCAATAGGTTTTGTATCTAAAAGTGATTCTTTACACTTTCCACAGTTTGCTTTTTTATAACTATCTTTTTGTGGGATGTTGTTTACACTTAAACAGTGTGGACAGATTACTCTCATTATTTTTCCTTTATATTTTTTATAAAGTATGCTAGTTAAGTAGCATACTTAGTTGATTATTGACACCCAACACATTCCATACTTCTATCTTCTACATCATTAGAGATTTCAGGAGATTGCGAACGTAGATAGTATGTTGATTTAAGTCCAAGTTTCCATGCTAACATATAAATATCATTTAGATATTTACCATTTGCTTTATCAAGAGTGATAAAGATATTTAAACTTTGTCCTTGATCTATCCATTTTTGACGAATAGCTGCTGCTTTTATCAACATCTTTTGGTCTAAATCATAGGCTGGTGTGTAAAAATTGTATGTATCTAGTGAGAGGTTAGGTACAACTACTGGAATAAGTCCAGAAAGATTTTCCTCAAACCATTTACGCTTAAATACTGGTTCAATAGCTTGTGTAGTTCCTGTTAAAATAGAGATAGAACTAGTAGGAGCAACAGCCATAAGGTAACCATTTCGTAAACCATTCTCTTTTACTTTTGTTCGGAGTGCATTCCAATCATAATTAGAGGTAAAATCATCATTATGATTTACAAGTTGGATAACTTCATCATTTGCATGGTCATGAGGCATCACACCCTTACTCCATTGAGAACCTTCAAACTCTGGATATACACCTTTCTCAATCGCTAAATCAGAAGAGGCGGAGATAGCATTATGACTTACAGACTCCATAATTTCATCTATCTTATTGAAATGTTCTTGTGTTCCCCATAATATGCCAGATTCAGCTAACATCTGAGCTTCACCCATCACACCAAGACCGATAGAACGACTTTTCATATTTGTACGTTTTACTTTCTCAACAGGGTAAAAGTTAAGGTCTATAACATTATCTAAACATCGTATAGCAGTAGGAACTATTCTATCTATCTCTTGAGTTGTGTTGATACGAGAGAGGTTTATAGATGCTAAGTTACAAACAGCAGTAGCACCATCTATCTTCTCTTTTTCAACAACAAAGATAGGCATTCCACCTAAAGAGTCTAGTGCAGTTACTTTTTTAGCGGGTTTTTCTATACCACTATCAACTTTTACTATCTCATTCTCTTCATAGCTTATACTTTCACCATTTTCAAAGATAAATTTGATTTTATAGTGGTTTGGTTCTGTATTTTGAAAAATTTCAGTACAAAGATTTGAACTTCTAATAACACCATAATGATTATTTGGATTAGCTCTATTTGCATTATCTTTAAAACATAGGAAAGGACTTCCCGTTTCAAAATAGGATGTTAAGATTTTTTTCCATAAAGATTTTGCTTTAACTCTCTCTTTGATGATAGAATCATCCTCTTCAAGTTCTTTATATCTTTTTTCAAAATCAGTTCCGTAGAGTGTTGCTAACTCTGTACAATCATAAGGGTCAAAAAGTGTCCAGATAGCATCCTCTTGTACTCTTTGCATAAAGAGGTCATTTAACCATAAAGCTGGGAAAAGATCATGTGCACGACGACGCTCTTCACCTGAGTTCTTTTTGAGGTCTAAGAAATCATTTATATCTATATGCCAAGGCTCCATATAGACAGCGATAGCCCCTTTACGAGTTCCTAGTTGGTCAACAGCGATAGCTATATCGTTAGTGATTTTTAAAAATGGAACAGTTCCACCAGCTGCATTTTTATGACCATCTATAAATGAACCCATAGAGCGAATTCCAGTCCAATCCCAACCGATACCACCACCAAATTTTGAAAGCATAGCCATCTCTTGATAGGTATCAAAAATACCCTCAATATTATCTGGAGTAGAACCGATATAACATGAACTAAGTTGGTGTCTAGTTGTTCTTGCATTTGAGAGTGTTGGTGTTGCTAACATCACTTCAAATTGACTTATCATATCATAAAATTTGATAGCCCACTCTTGTTTATGCTCTTCACGTTGTGCTAAAAACATAGCGATAGCCATAAACATATGTTGAGGCAGTTCTATTGGGTTTGAGTTAGAATCCTTTATAAGGTATCTATCGTGAAGTGTTTTTACACCAAGATAGTTAAACTGTAAATCACGTTCTGGTTTGATATGTTTGTTTAGCTCCTCTAAGTCATACATCTCTTTTAAACCTAAGAGAATACGACCCTCTTTCTCACCACGTAAAAAATATTTTTCTAAAGATGTGTATCCTGAAAAACCATTTACTTGATGGTAAAGATTGAACATAAAAAGACGAGAGGCTACAAATGTCCAGTTTGGAGTATCTATATCTATCTTATCCACAGCAGTTTTAATAAGTGTTTGTTGTATCTCACGTGATGTTATTCCATCACGGAAATGAATTTGAGCATCTACCTCTAACTCACTTTGAGATACATTTTCTAAACCTTCTACGGCTGAAGATGTATATTTTTGAATTTTACTAATATCTAATGGTTCAATACGACCATTTCTTTTTATAACTGTTATCATGAAACTCTTTCTTAAAAATTTTTATTATTAGTTAATTTTTTTTGTTTTACTTAAAAACTCTTTTGAAAATATTATCTACATTCTTTGTATAGTAATCATAGTTAAAACACTCACGAATTTGCTCTTCACTTAGTGACTTACGTAATTCATCATCAGCAAGTAAGTGATTAAGGTATAGTGATTCACCCTTTTCGTTAGTAGTAGCACGACCACCTTGAATCTCTTCCCATACTTTCATAGCATTACGTTGAACTATACGGTACGCATCTTCACGAGAAACACCTTGAAGTGGTAACTCAAGTAAAACACGTTGAGAGAAAACAAGTCCACCTGTTAGGTTTAAGTTTTTCATCATATTCTCTGGAAATACTGTTAAGTTAGCTATAACATTATTCATACGGTGAAGCATAAAATCCATAGTAATAAATGCATCAGGTAACCAAAAACGTTCAGTAGAAGAGTGAGAGATATCACGTTCGTGCCATAGTGCTACATTTTCCATAGCTGGAGCTGCATACGCTCTTATCATACGTGCTAAACCAGTGATATTTTCAGTGAGGATAGGGTTACGTTTATGTGGCATAGCTGAACTTCCCTTTTGACCTTTTGCAAAGAACTCTTCAGCTTCATATACTTCTGTACGTTGAAGATGTCTTACTTGAACTGCGAATTTTTCAACTGAAGATGCAAGTAGTGCTAATGCCGTAGCAAGTCTTGCATAACGGTCACGATGAACAACTTGATTTGAACATGGTTCTGCTTTTAATCCAAGCTCTTCCATAGCATACTCTTCTAACTCTAAAGGTGCATGAGCAAAGTTACCCATAGCTCCAGAGATTTGACCTACTGCAATAACATCCATAGTTTGTTCAAGGTTTAAAAGGTGACGAGCTACTTCATCATACCACACAGCTAATGTTAGACCAAAAGTGATAGGTTCTCCATGGATACCGTGAGAACGTCCAACCATTAGAGTCATTTTGTGTTCATTTGCTCTTTTTTTAATCGATTCCATTAATGTTTTTACACCATCGATTACTATATTTAAAGAGTCTCTCATCTGAATTGCAACACCAGTATCTACTGCATCAGAACTAGTCATACCATAGTGAAACCATCTTGATTCTTCACCTAAACTCTCTGATACACTTGTATTAAATGCTATAAGGTCATGTTTAGTAATTGCTTCTATCTCTTCTATACGTTCTACTGAAAATGTTGCATTTTTTACAATTTTATCTGCATCTTCTTGAGGAATTTTTCCAAGTTTTGCCCAAGCTTTTACAGCAGCTTTTTCTACTTCTAACCATGCTGCATATCTTGCATGTTGTGTCCATTTTGCTGCCATCTCTGGACGTGAATATCTCTCTATCATTTGTAATTCCTTATGAGTGTTATCAGATAAATTTATGCTAAAATTCGCATAAATAAAAGTTATTTTTATAGATGAATTATAGTCAAAAGATGATTTAAAAATAATTAAAAAAAGGGTAAAAAATGCCATTTGTAAAGAAAAAAATGTATGCAAAAACTAAACAAAAAGCTTTCATATTTTTGATAAATGAATTAGGGTATTCTCAGAGAGAAGCACAACGTTTTATATCCAAAGGAAGAGTGTTAGTTGATGGTGAAAAGATGCTTAAAACTGCTGGAGAGATAGAGGGAGAGTTTGAGTTTATCTATTTTGAACCGATTACAAAAGGGTTGAAACCTACCTATGAAGAGAGGGAGTTTATGGTTTTTGATAAGCCTAGTGGTGTGCTTATACATCCTCAAACAAAAAAAACTCCATACTCTTTAACCGATGAGATAAAGTATCAGTTTGGAAGAGATGCAAATATTACACATCGTATAGACCAAGAAACAAGTGGTCTTGTGTTGTGTTCTAAAAATAAGGAGAGTGAAAGAGAGATTAAGATGATGTTTCAAGAGCGAGATATGAAGAAAAAATATCTTGCTCTTGTGCATGGGAAACTAAAAGAGTCTATATGTATAGAAGAACCACTTTTACGCTCTCAAGCAGAGAGTGCAATGGTTCGAATGGTTGTAAAAGTTGATAAAAGTGGAAAAGCATCCAAAACAGATTTTAGACCTTTAAAATATTTTAAAGAGAAAGATATGACTCTTGTAGAGTGTTCTCCTTATACAGGAAGACAGCATCAGATACGAGTACATCTTTTTCACATAGGGCATACAATAGTTGGAGACCCCATTTATGGGCAAAGTGAAGAGAAAATGGTTCAGTTTTTAGATAAAGTTTTAACTCCAACAGATAGAATAGTAAATGGAGGTGCTTCAAGGCTTTTACTTCATGCTAATGAGTTGGAGTTTGAGCTTTATGGTGAGGCATATCATATAAAAAGTGATTTAGATTTTGAAAAGGTCTGTTTTGAAAGTATGGAGAGTTAAAATTATCTCACCATACTTAAAATAAATTCAGAGTTGAGCCAATTATCACGAGAAAGTTTCTGTGGTTGGTTCTCTAGGATAGCTATTTTTATAGATGTTGCTTTTTCGAATTTTTTGTTTATCTGTTGTATCTCATTATCTATACCAAATATCTCCATATAGGAGTTTATAATCGCTTCAGCTTTTTTAAAACTCTTTCTACTAAGTAAGAATTTGATTCTAACATGATAACTTACTCTTAAAATATCACCTATCTTCTCTGTTCTAGTTGGAATTTGTATGAGATTTTTAAGGGAGAGTTTTATATTTTTAATATCTCCTTGAAGTGCAAAAGTTTCACACTCTTGAATAAGTTTTGACCACTCTTTTTCTAGTTTAATACCAAGTTCTGTTTGTGTTAAATAGGGATACTTATCTAATAATTCATAGGAGAGTAGAAGATTATTATTTTTGTACGCTTGAAGTAAACCTATCATATTTTTATTTCGATAATGTAGTTCTTTAATTCTTGTTTGGATGTGGGGAATATGTATTAACTCTTTTATCAACTGTATAGCAAGGGTTACATCTCCTTTATATATACATTTTTCTATCTTTAAAATATTGGTTTCAACCTCATTTGTTAAAGATATAAAGTTTGGTATCTGAGAAAAAATAGTATTTTTTGAAACTATTTTATTGATAGTAATAAAATCTTTTTTTTCTATCGCTTTTAAAAATTGTAAAAACTCTTGAGTATGGTTTAATATAAATTTTATCAAGGGTCTTTTAGAGGTTGTTGTCATATGCTCTTTTAATATACCTATTGCTAAATCATTTCGTTTTAGTATCATCTGTCTTTGTGCATTTGCAAATGTTTCTTTCCATATAAGTTCCATCTTTTTATATTGAGGAGTATAGATAAAAGCTGGGTATTTGGCAGACATTGCATAAGCTAAAGGATATTTTTTTTCTAAAAAGAGTTTATTAAATTTGGAAAAATGTTCAAAAGATTCAAAAAGTGATGCTATCTCTTTCTCTTTGTAATGATTATCTTTGAGAGGTGACATAAGTTTAGTAGCTAAAGCGATATTATTATATGTAAGTGCTTCGATAGCTTGAAGATAGAGTTTTTTATATCTTTTTTCTAACTCTTTATGTGCTTCTGAATTTTCTAGCATAGGAGAGTTTGCTATGAGTTCAAATGCTTGGTTAAACTCCTCATTTGCTATAAAGTTTTTAAGTTGTTGAATAGTTGGTATATCTATAATAAGAAGTTCTTGATTTTTAAGAGCAACAAAAAGATGACCATCTTTGGAAAGAGTTATTCTATTTACATCTGCATCAAAGATTAAATAGTTGTTTTCTACTATCTTATAATTTTCTATATCTATAATAGATAAAGAGTTTGTTTGGGAATTTACAAGAATATATCTATGATTTGGCATAAGTAAAATTTGTTTAATATCTGATAATTGAGTAGCTATTTTTTTTGCAGGTTTATCTGTTTTAAATGGGATAATATAAATATTTCCCTCTCTATCACCACTTATAAGCGTTGAGTTATCTATAAAACATAAAGCATCTACTCGTATTGTTGTATTTGTAATTACAATATTATTGGCACGAGAGAGAATATCTATAATTACGATAGAACCACCATATCCAGCTGTAGCGATAAGTTCTCCATAGGAGCTTAAAGCACTAACAAAATTGTTTTTAATAAAAATTTTATTACTATTTCTCTGAACTGGAAATGAACATAACCTTGAGAGGGATGATGAGTTGTTATATCTGTATTGAAGCACTCGTCCCTGTTGTGTACCACAAATTATATAGGTAGAAGATTTATCAAAAGTAAGAATAGTGATAATTTCATCTGTTACAA
>CAYOKX010000079.1:0-8497 GCA_964404655.1 uncultured Sulfurimonas sp.
TTTAACTCTGTTGCCATAGCAACTAAAACTTCAATATTTTGAGTACGAAGTTCATCTATTGTAGCACCTTTTACTGGTGTGTGTGAACGTGTTTTGTTATTATTATTTTTTGGTTTTGTATTTTTACGAGGTTGTGATGGAGTATTTTCACTCATATATTGACTGCCTTAGTTTTTTGGGATTTGAAAGAGAGGAGAGATTTAATAAGATACCTTGCATATCGTTTTATTGTTGTAATTTTACAATATATTGATATGCAATGTCAAGGTTTGAGAAGAGTTATTTTGTTTGAGTATTTACTAACCACATAGAAAATATATCTAAATAGTCCCAAAATGATTGGATATACTCTTCTGTAATTCCTTCATCAACAAGTGCTTCTAAAAGAGGAGCATAAAGAGCTAACCAACTTTTACGACCAGCTTCATCTATACGAAAAGGTGCATGACGACCAACCATCTGGTGTTGACCTCTATCTTGAGTAAAATAATCTGGACCACCTGAAATCTCTATTAAAAAGTTAAAAGCATGTTTTTTAGCTTCCTCAAAATCATCTTCATCATGAATTGGAAATAAAAAAGCTATATCACTCTCTTCTATCAGTTCATAATGTTTATAAACTAACTCTTTAAATCTTTTTTCTCCAACCTCTGTTAAAAAACCTGGATGAGGTTTTGTCACAGGAGGACGGATACCGATACTACCTTCAGTTATAACTAACTTCATAGAACACCTTTAAAATATTTGGTCAAATTATACAAATTATTAGTTTAACAACTCATCAACATAGGATATAACTTGAAGTGCAGCAACTGCACCATCACCAGCAGCACTTACAACTTGCTTCGGTGCATCTACTCTCATATCTCCTGTTGCATATAAACCAGCTACTGAAGTTTTCATACTGATATTTACTAACACTTGACCTTGAGAGTTCATATCACATAAAAAACTACCATCTTCTTGTTTTAGTGTTTCATTATTTATATCATTTCCAACAAATGTAAATACACCGGGAACTATAATATCTCTTGTCTCACCACTACTATTTTTTATTTTTATACCCTCTACACCCATCGCATTTCCATATACTTCTTCTGGTGATGAGTTTAAAATTATCTCTATATTTTCTGTTTTTTCTACTCTTGTAACTGTATTTGGTGCAGAACGAAATGTATCTCGTCTATGAATAAGGTATACTTTAGAACAGATTTTTGCCAAATAGAGTGCTTCTTCCATAGCCGTATCACCACCACCAATAACAGCAACCTCTTTTCCTTTATAGAAAAAACCATCACAAGTTGCACAAGAGCTTACACCACGACCAAAAAACTCATCTTCCCCAGCAAAACCAGCACGGCGAGGAGATGAACCTGTTCCTATGATAACACTATGTGCATCTTGTGTTGAACCATCTTCTTTATGAATAGTAAAAATATCATCTTTTTTAGAAATACGAACTATATTTACCATCTCATGTTTTAAGCCAAATTTTTGACACTGTTCAGGCCAAGGCATCATCAGATCCATTCCTGTAATATCTCCAGTTACCCCTGGGTAATTTTCTATCTCAGAGCTTGAAGTGATTTGCCCACCAGGCATACCCTTTTCAAACATAGTAACATTTTCTAAACCACCACGAGTTGTATAAAGTCCAGCAGTAAGTCCAGCAGGTCCACCACCTATAATTGCACAATCTAATATCATAATATATCCTTTTTTGAGTATCATACTATCTTGTTTATAAAGATACTCTTTTGATTTTATTTAGTCAAAAAATTAAGTTATAATTTTTTACTTTCCTCTACTAGTTTTTCTAAATTATCCAACTTTCGTATCATACTATCTTGTTTATAAAGAGAGTTTTTTTGCTTTTTAATTAAAAAAATAGAGGGGGAGTTATATATATTAAATCTTTGAATAAATTTGAGAGAGATTTGAGTTCCACTTCTTAAAAAAGTTGTATGTTTACTATTTTTTCTTACTTTATTATAATAATCGATAGCGATAATTGGGAGGTTTAAATCTACATCTGCTAGTAAATCCATAGTACTTTTATCTCTTGAAGAGTAAAAAACTACTATATATTTCTCTGCACTTGGTTTGAAAATATCACTTTTTTCATAAAAGATATTTTTTTTAAAATCTATAAATTTATATTCTGAAAATTTGTAATTGAAATAGGCAAAGGCAGCAGCTATCATCGCTGCACCAAAGAAGGAGGCTAGAAGAGTAGAAAGAGACAGTAAGCTTTTTCCTCTCCTCTTAGCCATAGTTAGCTTATGCTAAGTGTTTGTTGATAATATCTGCAAGAGCTTGTTTAGATTGAGCTCCAACGATCTGTTCTACCATCTCACCATCTTTAAAAAACATGATAGTTGGAATAGAACGGATACCAAATTTAACAGCAATATCTTGCTCTTCATCAGTGTTCACTTTACAAATTTTAGCTTTACCATCGAAATCTTCAGCTAACTCTTCAATTACTGGAGCTATCATACGACAAGGTCCACACCATGGAGCCCAAAAGTCTACTAGAGATACACCCTCTGAAAGTGTTGCTTCAAAATCTGCACCAGTTAATTCTATATATTTACCCATATTGAGTCCTTTTAAATTATATTTGGATGAATTATACAAATCTAATGATTAAACTTGTCTTTAGAAAATTATTATTATTATTTAATTAATAAAAATGAAAAATAGTGTTTCTCATACACACACTCTTTTAATCAAAACAGTATTAAAAATTTGTTATTATTGATAAAACTATTTATTAAGGTAAAGATATGATTAAAGTTGGTGTATTTGGAGCAAGTGGTAGAGTTGGTAAACTTCTTTTAGAAGATTTAAAAGAGACTGATGGAATGAGTCTTAGTAGTGTTTATGTACGTAACGATTTAGAGTTTGCAATAGACCCTTCTGTTTTAGTAACATCAAGTATGGAAGCATTTATGAATGCTAGTGATATTATTATAGATTTTTCACTTCCTGATGCTTGTGAATCATTGTTAGAACAAGCTATAAAAACTCCTAAACCTTTGGTAATAGGTACAACAGGATTAGACACTCATCAATTAAATCTTTTAAAAGATGCAAGTGATATTATGCCTATTCTTTATGCAACAAATATGTCTTTAGGTGTAGCACTTTTAAACAAACTTGTATACCAAGCATCAGCAGCATTAGAGGGATTTGATATAGAGATAGTAGAGATGCACCATAAACATAAAAAAGATGCACCAAGTGGAACAGCACTTACATTAAGCCAATCAGCAGCATCTGGGCGTGGGTTAGATATAGAAAAAGTTCGTGTGAGTGGTAGAGATGGTAATATCGGAGAACGTAGTAGTGATGAGATAGCTGTTATGGCTCTTCGTGGTGGAGATATTGTAGGTCGTCATACTGTCGGCTTTTATAATGATGGAGAGTTTTTAGAACTCAATCATACAGCAACATCAAGAAATACATTCTCTAAAGGTGCTATTAGAGCAGGAGGATGGTTAGCAGATAAAGAGGCTGGGCTTTACTCTATCTCTGATTGTTTAAATTTAAATTAAATTTATGAAAGAGTAGTTTTTTAACTACTCTTCATCTTTTATAAATATATAACCTGCACCACTATTTTGCTCTTTACCAGTTGCACCTACTACTATAAAATCACCATCTATTCCAACACTTACTCCAAAGTTATCACTATTTTGAGTATTGTATGCTTTTATTTTTTCTATAAATTTAATCGATTCATTATTCTCTTCATTAAATGATTTTTCAAAGATATAAACAGAACCAGAGTCTGTAATATTTATATCTTTTTTCATATCTTCACCTGTTGCACCAATAACTATTATATCATTGTTTATCGATACAGAAGTTCCAAAGTTATCATCTGATGAACTGTTTTCTATTGACAACTCTTCTATAAGAGTAATATCATTATTACTATCTGAATCTCTTTTAAAGAGATACGATTTTCCTTTATTAGACTCTTTCCCTTTTGCTCCAACAATGAAATAATCACCATCTATGGAAACTGCATTCCCAAAATCATCATATTTTTCAGGAGTTGATGCTTGTATTTTACCTATTTGAGTTACATCATCATTATCTATTTTAAAAAGATAACTACTTCCTGCATCATCTACCGTTGTATCCTCTTTTGGTGACCCCACTATAATATATTTTCCACTTATAGAGATAGAAGTTCCAAAGTAATCTTTTTCTCCTGCATTATTAGCAATAAATTTTGTGACTTGAGTTATATTGTTATCATCATCGTTATCTATTTGAAAGAGATAGGCACTTCCTGTATTTTGAACATCATTTACATCATCTTTAGGAGAACCAATAGCTATATAGTTACCTGAAATTGAAACAGATGTTCCAAAGTTATCATTTTCAGCATTATCATCTGCTATAAGCTCTTTTATCTGAGTTACATCATCATTTTCTATATGAAAAAGGTAGACAGCTCCAACATCCTCATCTTCGGCATCTTTTTTATTTGCACCAACTACAATATAATTACTATCGATTGAAAGAGATATTCCAAAATTTGTACTATCTTCATTATTATCTGCTTGAAAAGATGTTAAAAATATTATTTTTGCATTTGAATCTTTTTTATAGAGATATGCTTTTTGTTTTTTTGAAGAGCTTACTACTATATATTCTCCACTTATAGCTATTGCATTAGCAAACTCATCATTATTCTGAATATCATCTGGTAATAGGGTTTCTAAATCAAGGTACTCTCTGTTATTTAAATCTATCTTTAAATTAAAATCTGTTGATTGATTATTTGAATCTTGTGCTGTAATTTTAAGATTATATTCGATAGGTTCTTTCGTCTCACTATTGCTGCTACTAAGGAGTTCATAATTTGCTTTTTCATTAAATTTTAAAGCTGTTTCAGAGAAAGAAAAGCTATTACTATCTGTTCCATCTACACTAAAAGTTATTGTTCTTCCATCTGGAGAGTTAGCTTGAAAGTTTTTTAAATTGTGCTGAGTAAATGGTTCATCATAACTGATATAGGCTGTTTTATTATATATATGAGGTTGTGATAAAGGTTCCATATAAAAAAGATAAACACTTTGATTATTAGAAGCTCTTGAACCCTTTTTATAAGCTCCTACCACGATATAGTCACCATCGATAAAAATTGATGTTCCAAAGCCATCATCTGTTTCTGTATCAAAAGCTTCATTTTTTATAATTTGAGTTATATTATTGTCATTATCTGCTTCTTTTTTAAATGTATAGATGCTTCCCGTTGAATTTGAAACTACCATATAATTTCCATCTATTGAAACACTTTTTCCAAAAGCATCATTTTGTTTTGAGTCATCTGCATAAAATTTTGCTATTTGAGTTATATTATTATTGGAATCTTTTTTAAAAAGATAGGCACTTCCTGCACCCGTTGTTTTACTGTTATCACCTTTTGCACCAACTAATATATAGGAGTTGTCAATAGAGATAGAACTTCCAAAGTAAGCATCCTCTGTTGCATCATCTGCTTGAAAAGCTCCTTTTTGAATCACTTCATCTTCTTCAATTTTAAAAAGATATACATATCCAATATCATTTTCATCTAAAGAGTCTTTATTTGGAGAACTAATAACTATATAATCCCCAAATATAGCGATAGATGTTCCAAATTTATCATTTTGCTTAGGGGAGCTTGCAGAGATTTTTATTTCATCTACTAGTGAACCAGTTGATGAGATAGTATAAAGGTAGACAGCACCAGCTTTTGAGTATGTTGTTCCATCTTTTTCTATATCCGCTTGAGGAGCAGATACTAGAACATATTTATCTGTCATAGCAACACTCTCTCCAAACATATCACCTCTTGATGTATCACTTGCTTCTATCTTATATTTTTGATTTACAGTTGTATCTGATACTTTTTGAAATAGATAAGTAGCTCCCTCTTTATTATTTTGTAAAGGAGAGCCAATAGCTATATAATCACCGTAAATAGCAACTGATTTTGCAAATCCATCATCTTTTGATGTATCATCAGCTTCTATCTTTGCTACTTCAAAGAACTCTCCATTTAGAGATTTTTTATAGATATAAGCCGTTCCAGCATTTTTATATTGTGTATCCTCTTCATAAGCACCAACTACAATATAATCTCCATTCATAGCAACAGCATTACCAAAAGCACTACTTTTTTGGGTAGAGGAGTTTGTTATTTTTGCAATTTGAAAAGGTTTATTTATATAATCTTCAATAGTGATATTTACATCTATACCTTCACCCTCCCCAGCTTCATTCTTAGCAATAGCTTTAAAAGCATAAGATGATTTCGTTTCATAATCTAAAATATTTTCCTCTTTTAAAGAGATATAACCGTGAGTATCAACATTAAAAAGATTTTTTCCATCTCCAACAAGTCGTATAGAACGAATAGGTGTATCTCCCTCATATACTCTAGTAATAGGACCAATTTGAGTGTTTTTAGAAGCATTTTCTTTAATTGAAGTGTTGAGGTTGAGAAGGACTGGAACTTCATCGATTACATTTAAAATAGAGATATTAACATCAGTAGCATTACTATCTCCAGCTTCATTTGTAGCTATAAGTTTAAATTGATAACTTTGTTTCCCACCATTAGGGTCATAGTTTAGTTTTTTACCTGAAAGAATAGAGAGATTACCATCTAGTGAGATATTAAAAGTATCATTGCCATCACCACTTAAAAACATAGAGGAGATATTTGTATCACCTTTGTCAATAATATTAAGATTTCCTATTGTAATATTACTTTCACTATCTTCAGAAACAATAAGAGTAAAATTTTCTAATGTAGGAGTAATATCTGCAACATCTTCGATATTTACAGTTATTAGTTGTTCTGTTGTATGGACTCCATCTGTTGCTACGGCTGTAAACTTGTATAGTGGTTTTAATTCATAGTCTGGTGCATCTTTAAAAGTAATTTGATTATCATCAAGTTCAAAAAAAGTTCCATCTTCATTATTCTCTTTTATACTATAAATAACAGTTGTGTTAGAATCTGCATCCGTTGCTTCAAGTTCCATAACTGAAGTTCTATTTTCCTGTATAGAGATATTATCATCACTTTTAAAGATAGGGGCATTATCGTTAAGGTCTAATAGAGTTATAATAAACTTTTCATTATTGAGAGTTATATAATATTTTCTTTTATCTCTTTCATAGTCAGGAGTATTTTTAAACATTAGACTTGAACCACTTACTGTAAATTTATTTGCATCATTTCCAGATAGTGTGAGGTTTGAGTTAGTTAAAAGTGTGATAACATTTTTTGTTCCCTCTTCTACTTGAATATAGTTTCCATCTTCTTGAGATATAGAACTTCCTATATCGTCTTTTTTAATATCGCTAGAACAAGCAGTAGCTAAAGTTAATATTATTGATAATATTAACCCTTTTATAAAATATTTTTTATACATAATTTCTCTTGATTTTAAGTTATCTTTGATAATATCATTTTATATATTATAACTCTATAAATAGGAAAAAAACTTGGCATCATTTGAACAACATATAAATGTAGCTGTTGTAGCTACTGGTTTAGCTATCGTTCCATTACATACAGCAGGATTACTTGATGTAAGTCAATCACTTATAGCCCTTTCTTTAGGAGTTTTTGGGACAATGCTTCCAGATTTAGATTCAAATCAGTCAAAACCAACACAGATAGTATTTAAGATGTTATCCATCTTTTTACCACTGATTGTTTTACTTTCTATTCCTAATTTATTATCAATTTTTACAATAATAGGGGTATGGGTTGTATCGAGTGTAACTCTTCATTATATATTTTTTAAAACCTTTCTTTCTATAACATCACATAGAGGACTTTTTCACTCTGTACCGATGGGAATATTTTTAGCACAAGTGACTATTTTAATATTTTATAATTTTTCATCAGCAGATAAAACATTTTCTATTTTTGCAGGTTTTTTTATTCTTTATGGATTTCTTATTCATCTTCTTTTAGATGAAGTTTTTAGTATAGATGTTTTTGGTATGGAGATTAAACGTTCTTTTGGTTCAGCATTGAAACTTTATGCTAAAAATAATATTTTAGGAACTTTTTTACTCTATGCTCTTATTGTAACACTTCATCACACTATTAACTTTAATGATTCTCTATATATAGAGTTGTATGAAAATATATATGAAGCTTTTCAAGAGGTGAAACTTTTTTAAATTTTAAAGATAGTGTGTAAAGATGTTATAATTGTTTATAAAAAATAAGGATAAAAAATGCAATTTGAGTTAAAAGATGATTATATAGAGTTATATAAACTGATAAAAGTGATGGATTTAGTAGATAGTGGAGCGCAAGCAAAGTTGATTATAGCTGATGGGTATGTACAAAGAAATGGTGAAGTTGAAACAAGAAAAAGAGCTAAAATAGTTGCAGGTGATATTATTAATGTTGCTGAAGCGATAGTTGAGGTTATATAATAACTTTTTTCTTCTTTTAATCGAG
>CAYOKX010000080.1:0-8461 GCA_964404655.1 uncultured Sulfurimonas sp.
CACGACCATCTTCAACTTCAAACATAGGAAAATCAACAACCCATACAAATTCAAAAGCATCTTCATCAATAAGATTCATTTTTTCATGTTCAGCTATGAAGTTTCTAAAACGTCCCATGTAATCCAATACAGTTTTCTTTTCACCTGCACCAAAAAATACTACATCTCCAATTTCAAGCTCAGTTGTTTTGATAATAAGAGCAATATCTTCTTCACTAAAAAACTTAACAAGTGGACCTTTAAGACCATCCTCTTTCATTTGGAAATATCCTAAACCATGAGCACCAAATTTACGAACATACTCTTCAAAACCTTTCATTTCACGTTTTGAAAAGATTAAGTCAGCACCGGGAACTTTAAGTGCTTTAATTCTATTCTTTTTTGTATCTTTTGCAATATTAGTAAAAATTTCATTATCACAACGACTAAAAATATCAATAACATCTACCATTTTAAGGTCATAACGTAAATCTGGTTTATCAGAACCATACCATTCCATAGCATTGTTATATGTTATACGATTAAATGGTGGTTTAATATTAATATCAGCAGCTGTAAACATTGCAACAAGTAAATCTTCTGCTACTTTAATAACATCTTCTTGATTACAAAAACTCATTTCAACATCTATTTGTGTAAACTCTGGTTGTCTATCTGCACGTAAATCTTCATCACGGAAACACTTTGCAATTTGGAAGTATCTATCAAATCCACCAACCATTAAAAGCTGTTTGAAAAGTTGTGGAGATTGAGGAAGTGCATAAAACTCGCCATTATGAACACGAGATGGTACTAAATAATCTCTTGCACCCTCTGGAGTTGATTTTGTTAAAATAGGTGTTTCTACCTCTAAAAATCCATTTTTATCCAGTATATTTCTTGCTGCAATAGCAGTTTTTGAACGTAAACGAAATACATTAAATAGATCTGGGTCACGTAGCTCTAAATAACGATATTTTAAAGTAGTCTCTTCACCAACTTTTTTATCACCAATTACAAATGGAAGAGCTGCTGATTTATTTTCAATAGTCAATTCCGTAACAACAATTTCAATACTACCAGTTTTTAAACGAGGATTAGTAAGTCCTTCTCCACGAGCACGAACTTGACCTTTTGCTATTAGTACATATTCATCACGAACACTATTTGCAGTATTGTGAGATTCTACACTATCCTCAGGGTCACAAGTAAGTTGAATAAGACCACTTTTATCTCTTAAATCTATAAATATAATTCCACCGTGGTCACGGTGATTGTTTGCCCAACCAGTTAGAGTAACTTCGTCTCCAATATTTGCTTCACTTAAATCTGTACAGTAATGAGTTCTCATATGTATCGAGTCCTAAATATAATTTTTAAAATTGTAGCTAAAGTTGACTTTAAAAGTGTATAATTTATTTAATTAAACTATTTTAAAGTTTAGGGGAAAAAATGATTAAATATAAAAAAATAGAAAATATAAAAAAGATAGGTGTAGTTCTAAGACCATCTACACCAGAATTAAAAAGTACATTTTTTAAACTAGAGAAAATTTTTAATCAACATAATATTGAAGTTTACATCGATAGTATAAGTGGTGGAATGATAGATGTTATGGGAATTGAATTTGATAGGCTTTGTAAACAGAGTGATATTTTAGTAACTCTTGGTGGTGATGGAACACTTATATCTGTTGTTCGACGCAGTTTTAAATATAATATACCTGTTTTAGGTGTTTATGCTGGGAATTTAGGATTTTTAGCCGATGTAAGTGTTGATGAACTTGAAGATTTTGTAAATAAACTTGTAACGAAAAAATATAAAATAGATGAACGTTCTATTCTTGAAGCAACACTTAGAAAAGATGGAGAAATAGTAACTATTCATGCTTTTAATGATATAGTCTTAACTCGTCATTCCATAACAAACATGATAAAAATAGAAACCCTAGTAGATGGAAAATCTTTCAATACATACAATGGAGATGGTGTAATAGTCTCAACACCAACAGGTTCAACAGCTTATAATCTCTCAGCAGGTGGTCCAGTTCTTTTTCCCCTTACAAAGGTTTTTACTCTTACTCCAATTTGTCCACATTCCTTAACACAAAGACCAGTTGTTTTACCTGGGGAATTTGCTATTGAGATGAAAACACCTGATAATCCAGCTTTAATGATTATAGATGGGCAAGATATGCATGAATTAGATATAGGGGAAAGTGTTCATATAGGCTTAGCTTCTCAAACAGCTAAACTTATACATAGAGAGGAGTTTAACTACTTTGATGTGTTGAGAGAGAAACTAGGGTGGGGGGATTAAAACTCAAATCCTCCTGTTTCACCCTTAGACATACTATTGTAAACCGACTTTATATAATCGGTTCGTAATTCACAGTTGAGATAATTTTCACAATCACTACAACTTTTCATATTTTTCTCTTTTTGACAAGACTGAAGTTTGATTATCATCTCATCAAGATGTTGTTCAAACTTATCTTTTTGTTGATTACTCATTTTCTGAATAAACTTCTTTTACTCTATTTACTTCATAATTTGAACCAAAGAAACAAACGGCTGTATCGTGAATATGGGAATGACCTAATGACATTAAATCATTTTTACCATCTATCGCTTGACCACCAGATTTTTCATAGATAAATGCAAATGGAAATACTTCAAATAAACGACGTAACTTCCCCTCTGGCTTATCAGAAGTAGCAGGATATGAAAATAGTCCACCACCTTTAAGTAAAATTTGGTGTAAGTCTGGAACCATTCCTCCAGAGTAACGTAAACGGTAACCCTCTTGAAAAAAGTTATCTATCATACCTTTATGGTAAGATGCCCAGTTTTGTTGTGTTCCACCAGGAGCCATAAGCTTACCTTTCTCATTAAGACGAATCTCTTTTACAAATTCAAATTCTCCAGCTTGTAAAAGGTAAAGTTTTGTTTTGTTTTCAGCAAATACCATCTCAACACGAGGACCATGTACAACATAACAAGATGCCACCATATTTTCAGCACCAAAAGCACCATTATAAATACCATAAATAGAACCAACACTTAAATTTACATCTATGAGAGATGAACCATCTAAAGGGTCATATGCAACAAAATATTTTCCATCTTTATTCAGTAGCATCTCTTTCTCTTTCTCTTCACTTGCTATTGTATGAACAGATGAAACTTTAGAGAACTCCTCTTGAATGATAAGGTCACACTTAATATCTAACTCTAATTGTGTTTCACCAGAACTATTTTCTTGTTGTGAATAACCTATATCTTTAACATCTATCGCATCTTTAATTCTTATTGCACTTCTTTGAATTGCATCAAATATATCTCTCATTTTACACTTCCTTTGCATTTTTTAATATCCACGAAATTATCTCATTCGTGTTGTTTAAATCTAAAATATCTACATCTTTTGGCAATAAATAATTCTCTAAATTAATGGTATCATCAATCGCTAAAGCATCCATAAATGGAAAATAATCACTCTCTAATGAGTCTCTAAAAATACTAATACGAGGAAGAGGTAAACTTTTTAATCCCTCAACAAGTAGTATATCAAAATCATCAAAAACTCTTATCATCTCATCTAAATCTTTATGTTTTTTTGAGAAATAAGTTGTGCGATTAGGAGATGTAACTATAACTTCAGCACCAGTATCACTAAATTTATAACTATCTTTCCCAACGACATCAAATCGAGCTTTATCTTTTGGGTCGTGCTTAATAATTGCAACTTGCTTATGATGTTCATTTATCAGTTTTCGAGCAACTTTTAATATAAGAGTTGTTTTTCCACTATTGGATGGGCCAGTAAATGCAACCGCTAATCTTTTTCTCAAAACTACTCTTTCTATTCAAAATTTAACTGATTATACAAAAGAAGAGTTTAATAAGATATAATTCAATATACTTTTTTTGGATGAAATATGAAATATTTATTAATAACTTCGCTTTTTTTAATACTACTCAATGGATGTTCTTACAAAAATGCTTATACAAGTTTTGATATGAATGAAACACAACAACTTATAGAGTCTAATACTCAAAGTTCAAAAATAGAGTCTAATAATAGTGTTAATGCTATTTTTACTGCTATATATCTGAATAATATTTATAAAGATAAAAAGATGCAAAATGATGTTTTTTTAGTCTCTTTATATATAAAAGAAAAAATAAATCATTATAAGTTTAAAGTTAATGGTTTAAGTATGAAAAGTATGAATATAATTGATAATAAAAATATATATTTTCCATTAATAAAAAATGAAAACAGTTGGAATAAAAATTATATTGTAAAGTTTGATAATCATTTTAAAGATATAAATTTAACACTTAATATAAATGGCGTTTCCTCTGTTGCATTGAACTATTTTAGAGAATAATTTTAGAGAAATATCACTATTTGATATTTCTCCTATTTTTTATTTATATAGAGTTAGCTAAAACACTAAAAATATAACTTACAAAGATAATAATAACTTGTAAAGATACAATAATAATTAAAGGTGCTAAGTCTAAACCATTAAGATCTGTTCTTATAAATTTACGAACAAAAGAGTAAGCCGGATTTGTTATTTTATATAAAAATTGTACTACTGGATTATATGGGTCTGGATTTACAAAGCTGATAAGTGCAGACGCTATTAATACCCAAATATATATATTTATAATTCCTGTAAGAAGTCCACCTAATTGGTAAATAGCAATACCTAAATCACTCATTTAACAATCTCCCCAATATAATTCTTAATATGTTTATATATCTCTGAAATATCTGGACCATGTTCAGCACCTGTTAATAGCAAACGTAAAGGTTTAAAAAAGTTCTTACCTTTAAGATTAGACTCTTTCATCAAATATTTTTTAAACTCATTATATTCTTCAAAGTAGGGTGCTTTTTTTATAGTATCTTTTAAAATATCAATAGACTCTTGAAACTCTTTATTTAGTGTTTTTTCAGCAAAAATAGGTTCTATTTTATTTCTTAACTCTTTTGTTGTACTCGCTTCTTCAAGATATAATTTTCCTAATTTACCAATACTATCATCTGCAAAACCTAAATATCGAGACAACTCTTTGTCATCAAGATTTTTAAGATGTTCACTATTTATATGTCTTAACATACTCATATCGAAACGGGCAGGGGATTTTGATATACTATCCAAATCAAACCATTCAATAGCCTCTTGAAGTGTAAAAATCTCTTTAGGTGGTTTATTTCCAATTAAAACAAGATAATTAATAATAGCTTCAGGTAAAAAACCCTCTTCTAAAAGCCATTTTATACTAGAAGCATCATCTCTTTTACTCATTTTCTTACCGTCATCATTTAATATAATTGGAAGATGTGCATACTCTATATTTTTATCATAATTTAAAGATTTTCTAATATGATCCTGTTTTGGAGAATTACTCATATGGTCTTCACCACGAATAACGATCGAAATATCACTTAACATATCATCAATGGCACAAGCAAAATTATACATAGGTGTTTTATTTTGACGCATAATAATAAAACTATCAACTGCACTTTTGTCAAAAACAACATCACCTTTGATATGATCTTTTATAGTTATATCACTATTTGGTCTATTAATACGAATAGTGAAAGGAGCTGTGTTATCTATAACTAATTCTGCTGGAAGCTCTTTGCAAGCATCATTATATTGATATGCTTTCTTATTTTCTTTTGCTTCTTCACGTTTTTTATCTAACCAATCATTTGAACAAAAACAGCTAAAAGCTTTTTTTTCATGAATAAGCTGGAGTGCCATAGCAGTATGAAATCGAACATTCTCACTTTGATAGATAACTTGTGAATATTCAATACCAAAAAGATTAAGTAGGTCTAAAATTTCTTTATCTTTTCCCTCTATATTTCTATCTTTATCTGTATCTTCTATTCTAATAATTAAATCTTCTTTTCTTTGTTTTGAAACGATATAATTAAATAGAGCAACACGAAGGTTTCCTATATGCATATCGCCAGTTGGACTTGGTGCAAATCTTAGCATTAATATTCCTAAAAGTAATTTTCATAATTTTAGCTAAGTTTTACTGATACATAGTTGTAGAGTAGGGAAGGGATTGTAAAAAAGTCTCTTTTTTTGATTTATATAGGAGTTATACTTTAAATAGTATAAACCTATATAAAAATTTCTAATTATTTTGTATAGAAACTACGTAAAGCTCTTATGATAACCGCATTTTTAGAGATGCTTTCAGCTTTTGCATTTGCATTTACATCATCATAAAGGTCTAAAGGTAGAGAGATTGAAAAAGTTTTAGTTTCAATTTTTTTCTTTTTTGTAACTATTGAAACAACATTTGAAAGAAGTTCAATTATTTTTTTTGTATCTATCGGTTTTTGAATAAAGCTATTTACACCAACTTCAATAGATTCAGAAATTTTTTCAATATCATTACTAGCAGAAATAACAATAATTATTTGGTCCGGATTTTTTTTACGAATTTTACGTGAAAGTTCGATACCATCCATACCAGACATAATAATATCTACAAAGATAACATCTGGATTGTTTTTATTGTAAGCTTTTAAAGCACTTTCTCCATCAAAAGTAGAATGAACTTCAGCAAAAAAGTTTTTAAATGTTGAACTAAGAAGTTCATTTACCTCTTTTTCATCTTCAACTACCATAGCAGTTAGTTTTTTAGTTTGTTGTGTTAATTGGATTAAATCTACATTTCCCATATTTTTTCCTATTATTGTAATATTTGTATACTCACAATTATATATTTTTTTATATTAAAGTACAATTAACAAATTTACACATTGTGAATATAAACATTATCTATTTATATTTATGAAACTGTTGCAACCATTCAATATCTGTTTCCTTAGCATTCTCTTTTTGTGTTAGCAAGTTATTAATAATACTCAGTAAAGTTTCTTCATCCATGAATTCTAATAGAGCTGGATTTATTTGTGTTGAGTTTATATCATCATAATTATTAAGTAGATTTTGTATATCTGTTATAAGCTTATCTTTTCTTGTCATAAATATTTTCCTTATTGGTTAACATAATGTAAATTCTCTTGAAAAAGTTTTAGGCTTTGATACGGGTTGTTCGGGGTTTGCCTTTTTATTCTCAAGGGGTTTAAAATGGATTTTACATTATTTGAAATAGTTGTAAGATTAAATAATAAATTAGTTTTATTATTTAAGTTTAGTTGTCGTATTGTTGTTAATTTCAGAGGTTACAGTAATGAGTAGTTCAACATTAAGAAAGAAGCGCAAGGGCTTCACTATGGTTATGAATGATTTTATTAATGATAGTAGTTTTCCTAGCTTCCCTAAATTTTTATATATCTTTATGGAGTCAAAGCCAGATGGTTGGCAATTTTCATTAAATGGGTTAGTATCTCAAATATATGAGTCAAAGCCAACAATAATTAAAGCATTGAATACCTTAATAGAATTAGGTTATTTAGAAAAAATCAAAAAAAGAGTTAATGGAAAGCAAGTAGCTAATGACTACATTCTTCACGATGTTGAATCTATTAATGTAAAAAAACAAAATAATAGTGAGGAAGAACAGAGCCAAGAGGTTAGCATTATAGAACCCTGCTCTAGTGATAACAGTATAAAAACTTTTTTAGATTTAAAAAAATTCTTAGTCGTTCACAACAAAAATTACAATGGAGAACAGTTTCTTTTTCAATTTGAAGATGAGAAAGTATCTATTAGTGATAAAGGTATCCCATACTTTAGAACTGGTGAAAATAGGAATAATCATCTTTCATATTCGGAATCAGATTTATTTTATAAAAGTTGTTTAAATCGTAAAGATATTCTTATACCGTATATTCAAAAATCTATTGTCAAAGATGTTCTTATTGTTTAGGTTCTGAATGAAAAAGTATCAAAAAACAGCTTTAAAGCCCAAAAATAGCCTGAGTAAAGAATTCTGACTCAGAAATTCTGACTCAGAGATACTGACTCAGAAATTTTTACTACAAGTAATACTTATCCTAGTAAAAAAGAGAGAGAAAAACTGAGTAGAGATGATGCCCTACCCCAAATTGATTTTTTAAGAGTTTAAAGAAAAATAATATAGTGAAGTATTTGATTAAGTGTTGTTGTTCTATCAAATAGCTATTTAGAACTCTTTTAAAATAAAATCAAACAAAGGTATAAAGATGCAAATATTTCTATTAACTAGAAGGAAAACATATGAAAAAAGAAACAAGAGGTCGCAAACCTAAACAGATGGATGTTAAAAGATTGAAAAGAGTTAATCTTTATTTGAATGATGATGAAAAGAATAGATATAACAAGGTTAAAGCAACTTTAGAGGAGTATTCAAATTTAAGAATAAATGATTTATTTAGAAAAGTCATTGATAATTTTAGTTTAGAACTATTAGATTTTTTAGATTTAAACCCTACAAGTAGGTCATTTTCATACAATTTTAAAGAGTATATAAGCGAAATTATGGTTAAA
>CAYOKX010000081.1:0-8457 GCA_964404655.1 uncultured Sulfurimonas sp.
GAAATCTCAAAATATTTTTTTAATGGTATCTTTTGCATTACTCTATCTCTCTATTTTAAATTACTTTCCTTTAGGTCTAAAAGCTTTTATAACCTCTTCATTCGTCTCTATATATGGACCCTCTATTAAATCTATACAATATGGAACAGCTGGAAAAACTGCATCTAAACACTCTCTAATAGATTTTGGTTTTCCTGGTAAATTTATAATTAAACTTTTCCCTCGTATGCCAGCTGTTTGACGTGAAAGAATTGCTGTTGGGACATACTGTAAACTTACTTGTCGCATCAATTCACCAAATCCAGGCATCATCTTTTGGCATACATTTTCAGTTGCTTCTGGAGTTACATCTCTTAAAGCTGGTCCTGTTCCTCCTGTTGTTACAACTAAACAACATCCCACTTCATCACAAAGCTCTTTCATAGTTTGCTCTAACATATCTTGCTCATCAGGGATACATCTATACACTATCTCAAATTCACTTTTTAAATAATCTTTCATAGTATCTTGAATAGCTACTCCTGATATATCTTCATAGATACCTTTACTTGCTCTATCACTTGCTGTTATAACACCTATCTTAATTTCACTCATACTATTTCTCCTTAATTTGTTTGTAAAAAATGGTTTGCATCTTTTATATAGGTAACTGTTGCTACTTCTAAAAAAAACTCTCTTGCTGATTCTACATCAATAACTTTATCTTGACCACCTAAATAAACTTCTATTTTTATATTCTTATTTTCTAAATATAATAGCTCTTTTAATAGCCACTTATAATTCAAAAGTTTACTAAGGTCTATTATATTAGCTTCTTCATAGTCTAAACTTTTTATACTATACGGTGTAAAACATTGATGAATAAAAGAGTTGATATATCCCTCTTTATCTTTTTTAAAACTAAAAGTTTGTAATCTTTTAAACTTTTCTGATTTTGTTTGAAAAAAAGCTGGTGAAAAAAGTTGTAAACTATCTACTCTTACTCCTTTCTCAACCTGCTCTTTTACATATTCAAAAGCTTTTATAGCTCCATAACTAAAACCACTTACACTATACTCTGAATGATTTATATACTCTTTAAAATAGTTTTCATCATTTTTAAAAGTAAAACCACTATAAAATTTCATCTATAAACTCCTTAACTTCCTCTTTTGTAATACTCTCTTTCTCATACAATATACGTTCCACTTTCTCTGTCACTATCGCCATAGATTCTATCAACTCTTTTGTGTCATTATAGAGTCTATTCATAAGTAACTCCTCCTCATTTTCTGAAGATATAAGAGAGATACCCATACCATAATCGTTTAACATTTTAGATATAAGCTCTTTTGCCTCATCTAAATCATTTTTAGCACTACTTGTATGCTCTTGGAACTTAATATTACAAGCAACTATACCTGCTAGTGCTATCTTTACTCTCGATTCTATCTCATGCTTTATAAGAGGGTCGTCTGTATTTGGTGTCAATTTTTCACTTGAAAGCATAAGTTTTTCAAATGGTAGGTCAAAATATGTAGCACTCACAACTTTAGCAGATTGATAAGTAATACGATAATATTTCTGTTTATCACTCAGTATATGTAATTTTTTCTTTCCAAACATCACTTTATCTTTTACTATATGAAAATGCTCTATCGTAACAAGTTCATCATTTTGGCGAAGTGCTAAAAGGGCAGATTCATTAACCAGTGCAGCTAAAGATGCTCCATTAAAACCGACTGTCATATTGGCTACTTTTTTTATATCCAACTCATCGTGAGGTACATTTTGCAAATATTTATCAAGTATAGATGCTCTCTCCTCTTTTGTTGGAAGTTGTACAAACACACGTCTATCGAATCTACCAGCACGTAACAATGCCGAATCCAAAACATCTATTTTATTTGTGGCTGCTATAACTATAACATTACTTGACCCTTCAAACCCATCCATCTCTGTTAAAAGTTGATTTAATGTAGCTTCACGTTCATCATTTCTTTGACCATCTCTCTTTTTACCAACAGCATCTATCTCATCTATAAATATAATAGAGGGAGAGTTGTTTTTAGCAGCACTAAAGAGTTCATGCACTCTTTTTGCACCCATTCCTACATATATTTGAACAAATGAAGCACCACTTTGATAGTAAAAAGGAACACCAGCTTCATGAGCAACAGCTTTTGCTATCATAGTTTTACCAACCCCTGGAGGCCCTACAAGTAACACACCTCTTGGCATTCTTGCACCAAATTTTTTATAGAGTACAGAGTTTTTCATAAAGTTTATAATCTCTTCTAGCTCTATTTTAACATCACTAATCCCACCTATATCATCAAAAGTTACATCACTTTTGATAGACTCGACAGGTGTATCTGAACTAGGTTCTGATGATGATTTAGATATTTTTTTTGTAGTTACAGTTTTTTTTGAATAGTTAGGAGAGTTATCTTTTTTTTGTAAAAATCTTAAGATAAGCGAACCAATTCCTAAAAATAGAACACTAAAAAGTATATAAAATAAAATTTCTGATTTTCTACTTACCTGAATTCTATAACTCTTAAACATCTCTGGTTTTACTTGAGATGTTGCTATTCTATATACATTTTTACTTGTCTTTAGATAGACATATTTTTTTGAAAAAGTTACACTCTTAACACTTCTATTTTGAAGAATTTGATTTGCTTCTTTTAAAGAGATAGAGTCTGCCTTATCTCGTAACAGAGCAAATAAAACTAATGCTATTATAAAAAATGCTGATACATAAATAGCTATTCTATTAACTTTAGAACTTAGCAATATTATATTCCTTTTCTACATCATATTTTTGAACTGTTATCCAGTTTCCTACTAAATCTTCCTGAGATTCTACTCTTATTTTGTTGAAATGTTGGTCAAGACCGTGATAATAACCATCTTTATAGCTCTCTATTAAAACTTCTAAATCACCTTTATAGGCATCTCTAAAATCAAAATTTTTCTCTTTTATAAGATTTTCCAACTCATGAAGTCTCTCTTTTGCTACTTTTCCATTTACTTCTGGTTTAAGTGTAGCCGATGGTGTGCCATCTCTTTTAGAGTATGTAAAGGCGTGAATATGAGTTATAGGTAACTCTCTTGCATTTTGCATCGCTTCATTCCATAACTCCTCACTCTCCCCTGGATGACCTGTGATAAAATCTGTTCCTATCGCAAAACCTTTCTCAGATAAAAGTTCAAATAGTTCTCTATCTTGTTTAAAAACATTTCGTCGATTCATAAGCTTTAACATCTGTGGAGAGGTATGTTGCAGGGCTATATGCAGATGTTTTTCTAACCATGGTTCAGTTAAAATCTCTTTAAACTCATCTGTCACTTGAATAGGCTCTATACTTCCAACTCGTATACGTCTTACACCACGGATTTGAGAAATTTTTTTCATTAGAGAGGCTAAAGATGTTTTTGTATCTACTCCATAACTTCCAACATTTGTACCAGTTAAAACAAACTCCCCAAAACCATTAAGTGCAACTCGTGAAATCTGTTCTAAAATTCTTCCCTCATCCATACTTCGAGCATCTCCACGTACAAAAGGGATTATACAGTAGGAGCATCGAAAGTTACACCCCTCTTGGATTTTAATAAATGCCCTACTCTTTCCTACAAAATCATCTACTACCATATCATCTACAAAGTTTAGGTCACCTTTATCATAAAATGGCTCTTTTTGTGAAAGCATAAAATCTATCTTCTGTTTTTCACTCTGACCAAAAACCCCGTGAAGACGTTTCTCTTGAAGCAGTTTCTCACCTTTAGTATGCGCACCACACCCTGTTAAAAATATCTGAGCCTTAGAACTCTTCTCTATCTGCGATATATAGGAACGAACATGAGAATCAGCTCCATTGGTTACGGTACAAGAGTTTATAACTATCTTATCTGCTTCACTCTCCACCTCTGTAATCTCATAATCTTTTAACGAACTCATCATAACTTGAGAATCATATAGGTTTGTTCTACATCCGAATGTTTTAAAATATACTTTTTTTTTCATTGTTTTTTCCTTTTTTTTTACTCATGAATATTTGATTGTTTTACAAAAGGCACTTCATAGTCATCTTTTTTCTCAACATATTTTTTTAGCACCTCATCACTTATATAACAATCTGCTGTCTTCATATCCTCTTCAAAATACAAATCATCTCGGCTTAGTAACAACTTTCAATGTTGTATAAATCTTATCATCTATAAACTCAATAAGTTCATCAAAGTTTTTATATTTTTCCTCTGTGATAACCTCATCGTCAGCATCTGCAAAACTATCAAATCGTAGCTTTTTTTGTGAGTAAAGTAAGATATAGAGGTCTATGCTCTCTACTCCCTCCTGTAAAATTCCAGCTTCAGGTATCCTCTCAAAATCTTTATCGGGGATATTTTCTTTACTCCCTTTCTCTACTGCTATATTTCTTACTAAGGTAGCAACTGTTCCATCTTCATAGACTGTCAAAATAGATATGAAACCTTTTTTTGAAGATTTTACTTTAAAATAAAATTTATCACCATCATATAAGATATTTCGTTTTTTATTCGTATTTATCTCTAAAAATGGATTTGAAATAGAGCTAAAAAACTTCATAAAATCTTTTTTATCAAGTGGTTGTAAGATAGATTTATATTGAATAAACCACTTTTTATCTTGTCTATGAAGTTTAAAATCTATATTTACTTTCAAACTATTTTTTAGATTTTTAGCTACTAAACTATTTTTTATATAACTATTTTGTTTTTCTGTTTTTGCTCTTTTTATTTTATGTGCAAATTTATCTAAAGATGGAATATTTTCATACTCTATCGCTATAAAATATTTTCCATCTTGAAACTCCATCTTTAAGAGTTTATAATCATTTAACGTGCTATTTGATTTTTGTTGCGATGATGATTTTGAGAGTGTTGTTACTACTCCATCTTTATCCTCTATCTCATCTTTAAAAGAGGCATCTATCTTAACAGAGATTTGAGTGCTTATATCGTTTAGTGCTTCTCTTTTTGCTTGAGGGAGGCTGTTTGCTACACCATACCCTATATAAAGATAGGGTTTTGTTTTTTCTAGGTTTCCAAACCATAAAGGAGTTGCTAAAAGAGAGATAATAAAACTAAAAAGGAGTACTAAAATTCTCACAGTTTCATCCTAAAATTACCCTCAATAGTTGGATCTTGTACTCTTAAATCTCCATATTTTTCACGTGATGTTGATGCTGTCTCTTTTTGTGTATCTTTATAGAGTTGTTTAACAGTTTTATCTCCCTTTATAATATTTTTCATAATATAAAAACTAAAGAGTCTATATGCTTTTTCATCATAACCGTTTGAGTATTGGTGTGCTTTTCCTGCACTTAAAACTACCATTTTAGATTTATCAAATGAAACAGATTTTGCGACCATCTTAGTTGCTGCAACACCTTTTAAGATAGATTTTCCATCTGTAACACCTGAAAAACAGGAATCAACAATAGCTATAACTTTTCCCGCTTTTGAGGTACTTAGTTTTGAGTATATATTTTGTAATGAAAAGAACTTTTCATCTGCTATATAGTCGGGGTCACTATCACTTGCCAACATAAAAGGAGTATTTTTCATACTAGGAATAGGGATACCGTGACCATTATAATAGAAGTAGATTGTATCTCCCTTTTTAACACGGCGAAGCATCTTTTTCATATTTGTTTTTATTCTTGCTTGTGATGCTCTTGCATCTATCATCGTATAACAGTTGTTTTCAGGAACACCCAACCTTTTTTTCATAACAGCCTTAAACATCTCAGCACTTCTTTTTGCATAACTAATACTGTTTGTATATTGATACTGCTCTATCCCTACTGTAAATAGCCATTTTTTACTATCTTTTCGTACTGTTTTTGATTTTCTTAGAAGATTTTTTAGCTCATTAAAATTTTTCAGCTTACTTGCATCAAATCTATTTCCACTATTTTGGACAATAGTTATAGAACTCCCTATATCCGTTGGTATCGAAATATCATTTGATATATTAACTGCTACTCTTGTATCATCTATTTTTAGGTCTGTAAAGAGTGCTATATATTTAGCTTTTTTATAAGGAACACGTATCTCTTTAAGTTCTACAGTTTTACCATCATAATCAAAAATAGCTTGAGGTTTTAAAGAGTTAAAATTATTTTTAAAACTTCTCGCATATTTTCTAGCCACTTTAACAGCTACTTTTTTCTTAAAACCTCTTTTCATCTCAAAAGAAACATCTGCTAAAAAGTAACCATTATCAGCATCATATTTTAGATTTTTTAAAATAGGTTTACCCCAAGTAAACTGTATCGCTTTTTTTATCGCTTTAGATTTTGCTCTACTTTTTACTTTGTTATACTTTTTAACATAGCTATTGTTTACTCTTCTTTGTTTTAACTTTGCTTTTTTTACTCTTTGATTAAACTCAGCAGTAGTTTCAAACTCATCTTTAAAAAGTTTAATATTTTTCGATGGTTTTTTAATCTTTTTCAGCTCTAGTTGTATAAGTTTTTCAACTATTTTAGAAAATTTATATTGTTGTTTCTCTACAACTCTTGCATTTAATGTAAGTACCATCATAAGCACTATCAAAATTATCTTTTTCACTTTTTTTCCTTTTGTCTGTTAATCATTAACAGTTTAATCTCATCAACACTTAATCCTGTTAAATGTACTATAATTTTTTTGAGTCTAAAAATCTCATTTTTTTTCCTATACTTTCATAATAAATTTACAGTTCCATATCAGATAAATTCTGTTAAAAAGTTATCTGATAAAAATTACACCAAAATGGTGAAAAGGCAATGAACTTTTAAATACACTCTTTTTAAAATCACTTTTAAAAACTCTAGCATAAAAAGTTTTCTAGGGATGAACCACACTAACTACACGAAAACCATTATTGTTGTTCGTGTTAGTAGGATTGTTCCTGTTGCGGTTAGCAGAACGAAGATTATTAGAATTGTTGTTCCAAGAACCGCCACGGAGGTTATTGCCTTTGCACACTCTTCACTAAAACAGTCTGTAAAAGCAACTCCTCACTAATTTTATAGTTATTTCCTAATTTAAAAAATCCTATTGTACCAAATATCTTATTTTTTGCCTCTTGTGTTGTTAATTTTGAAAATTTATAAAGATATTTTATTTTTATAAGTCTCCTTCGTCCTCGTCTTATCCCTTTGCTAGTAAGTCTAAAATGAGTTTTAAAAACTTTATGCCCTAAAAAAATAAATCCTAATTTTGTTTCTTCAAGAGATATTTTTAAAGGATGAATTTTTACTCTTAATTTTGTTAAAAACAGTTCTATTTTTATAATCATATCTTCTAAAAATTCTTTTGAATTATCAAAAAAAATCATATCATCAACATATCTAATATATCCTTTTATCTGTAACTGCTCTTTTGCATAATGGTCAAATGAATTTAAATAGATATTTCCAAAAAATTGGCTGGTTTGATTACCAAGAGGTAAACCTCTTTCTCTTTCAAATGGGGTAAATAAACTATCTTCTTTAAAATAAAAATTTGTTTCATCTTGTTTGTTTGAATTTTTTATAAGAGATTCTAAAAGATTGAGTGTTTCTTCACATTCTATTTTTTTCTTTATCTGAGTCAATAATATTTCAAAATCGATAGATGGAAAATATTTTTTAATATCTAATTTTAAAACATAATTATATCTATGTGCATACATTTTAGCTCTTTGTAATGCTTTGAATGTGCCTTTTCCTTTTCTATTTGCATAACTATCATAAATAAAACTTTTTTCAAAAATGGGTTCTATAATATTTGTAATAGCGTGGTGAACAACTCTATCACGAAACGGTGCGGCAGATATTTTACGCTCTACTCCATTATCATTTATTTTAAACTCTTTATAGTTTCCAAATTGATACTTTTGAGATGCTAACTCTTTATAAATTTTTGCTATCTCTCTATCTTCATTCATCCAAAATTTGGCAACATAACTTTTAGATTTTTTTCCTTTCATAGCATTTTTGGAAGCTTTGTAAAGATTATCTATATCGTAAATTTTAGTATAAAGATTTTGACCATCCACCACTCATTGCTCCTATCTCATTTAAACTATCTAAAACAAATCTTCTATTTTGTGTAGAAAGTACATCTAAATCATTTAAAAGTCTTGTTAAAATACGTAATTTTTCAATACTCAAATTTGCCTGAATTAAAAACTCTTTTTTATTTTTAGAATATATTGCTTGAGTATAAAGCATTAAAAGCTCTATCATCTCATTTTGTATCTTTTCGCCTAAAGTAAATTTATGACTTTTAGGAAACTTCTCTATTCTTTTAATATACCAAACTGAAAGTTGATAAGTTTTAACAACAATAGGATAATTTTCATTCATAAAGAAACCTTAAAAAAATAATTTTTTCGGTGCTAACGCACCGTTTAAAAAAAGAAAAAGTAAAAATTCCAAAACTAAAAAACACTAAACC
>CAYOKX010000082.1:0-8302 GCA_964404655.1 uncultured Sulfurimonas sp.
TAGATTTTAACTCTACAAGTCTATGTTTTAATTTTCCCATTCCACCTATACAATCATATTCATCTATGGTACAGATTGGGTTTCCTACTTGAAGATTTAAATCTATATGAGAAAGTAATGCTTCTATAAAAAATTTATCATTCTCACTTTCAACGATTAAAATATTACTCACCTCGATATCTCCCTTGATGAGTTAATTCATACTCAAGTTGCTCATTATCCAAATCTCTCATAAATAGTTTTTTACTATTCTTATTTTTTCCAAGTTCAAAATAAACTGTATCTACATCATCTAATTTCAAAGATACTCTGTTATAAGATTCTATACACTCTTTAGAATGTGTTGTAGCAAAAACTTGTATATTTCTCTCTTTTGATAGTGTCAATATAATTTCCCAAACATCATCAAATAAACTATAATGTATCCCATTTTCTATCTCATCAATAAATAGTGTTCTATCTTTTAAAATAAACATAGAAAAAATAATATTAATAAATGTTTTAATCCCTTGCCCAGTTTCTGATAATTTTACCCAACTATCCATCATTAAGTATGGTTCATTATTGATGGTATCTATTTTAGAAATATCAAAAATTTTATATAAATACTCATTTAACATATCTAGTTTATTATCTAATTTTAATCTACTAATTGCCATATTGTACATCTCATTAAAATCTGAAAAAAACGATATATAACTTAATGTAAAGGAGATAAAAGAGTATTGTATATTTTGGTCTAATGTATTAAAAAGTGTTGAGTAATCTATCTGTTTATTTGGTGAACCAATAACCTTTAAATTATATATCTCATCTATATAGTCAATATAAACATCTTCATCATTACCTTTTATATGTAGGTGTTGATTCTCAACTATTAATTTTTGAATATCTTCTTGTCTTTGTGTTCCCGACAGAATATTATTAATTAAATTTCGATGAGTTTTAATCTCTCTTAATCTATTATAAATATCCCTCGGAGATTCAGCACTACAAATTAAACAAGCTTCCATAAATGAAGTTTTACCTACATTATTTTTTCCACCGATTAAATTGACTCTTTTGAAGCCATCTGTTTTAAAATTATTAAAACATTTATAGTTTTTTATTTCTATGGTATTTATAAAATTATTATTCATTTAATTACACCCACCTCTTTGAGTCATTTGATTGTTTTCTAAATTAAAATAGATACAGTTATATCCCAAATTATTTATAAAACCTGTAGGACAATTTCGATAATGATAAATTTTATCCATCTTTAAATAATAGTTTTCAGAATTTCTACTTTCCTTTGGTTTATAATAATTAAAATTATATTTATATGTATAATTATTATACTCATACTTATACTCAGAGTTTGACATTTTATAAATTTTATTATTTGTAATTTCCTCTATATCATTTTTATTTGTCCCTATCTCAAAACTACACAAAAGTTCTTTTGTATTTAGCCAATTTTGTTTCTGTTTAGCTACTTTATTTTTAGACTTATTATTTAGTTTTTTTATTAAAGCTTTTTTTCTTTCTAATTCTGTTTTATACTTTTTTTCTTCTTTTTTTTGTTTTAACTCTTCTTTGTTATATTTAACAAGTTCTTTTTTCATATTGGTTACTTCATTTTTTCTAGCTTCATTAATAATCTCTTGTGAAATAAGTTTTTTATTAATAGCATCTACTTGTGAATTTTGTTGATTCAGTAATTTTTTTTGCTCTGCTAAGATTTTATTTAATCTTTTTACATCTTTTTGAGATGATTTAGCTTTGATACTTTGTAGTAATATTTCCATAGTTTTTTGTTCATTTACTCTTACACTAGCTTTTATATAGTATGTTTTACCATTCCATTTCTCTTTTAGAACTTTAACTTTAGTTATACCAGCACTCAAACTTTGTATCTCTTGTTTTATGGATTGGTATGTTACACCGTTGATATCTTTATCTTTTATCTCCAAATAATTTTCTATATGAGTACCTATCTCTTCAGTAAGCAATATTTTAATCTGTTGAATAGCTTTCTTTCTTGAACTATTTTTACTATCATCCTCACTAGAATTATAAGTGTACTCTCTTGTCAAGATTTTATCATCATTGGATGGTTTTATCTCAATATGCTTATAGTTTATCTTTTTAGATTCAGTTGTTTCTTCTTGATATACTGTATTTGAAGTGTTTTCATTTTGAATACTTGGATTAATATGTGTAGATACACATCCTGATAGAAATGTAACGATTAAAATTAAATATAGTTTATTTTGCATATTTTGAAACTCCTTATTTAGTAGTAGTATTATATCTAAATGTCTATATTTGAAAGTTTTAAGAAAGGGATATATTTAATGACTTAACTTTTATAATCTCAATTTCTTATTGAAAATATTTTAAGTTTTTTATGTTATAGTTTGAATTCAAAACAAATGATATTCTAGTTTGAGTGACTCTCAAACTATACAGAAGAAAAAGGTTAAGACTTTAGAGTCTTAGCCTTTTTTTTTGCTCATACTTTAGCACTAAGGTTAATCAAAAAGAGGGACTCGTCATCCCTCTGACTATTATTTATCTTTTAAAGATACTTCCCCTTAATAATCTCCACAAAATCCTCAACCTCTTGTTGTAGATGTTTTAAGTTTTTAGAGTTGTCTATAACCCAAGTAGCTTTCTCTTTTTTTTCATCTATTGGAAATTGAGATGCTATACGTGAAAGTGACTCCTCTTTTGAGTAACCATTACGTTTCATAAAACGCTCAAGTTGAATATCTGCTGGAGTATAAACTACAACACTCTCTTGTATATCATAAGCATTGTTCTCAAAAAATAGAGGTATATCTATAAGATAGGGAAATTTAAAACTATCTTGTTTAATACTTCTCTTCTCTATCTCTGCACGAATTTTAGGGTGTAAAAAATCTTCTAAAACTTTTTTCTTTGCACTATCTGCAAAAACTAAAGTTCCAAGTTTTGTACGGTCTACTTTTGAGTTAGTAATATACTCTGCACCAAAAGTTTCATCTACCCACGAAACAGATGCATCTAAAATCTCGTGAGAGATAATATCTGCATCTATTACACGCATACCATTAAGTGCAAGAAGAGAAGCTACTGTACTTTTTCCAGTAGCAATAGAACCTGTTAATGCGATAGCATACTCATAAGCCATTAGTTTTTTGTTATCCCTAAATACTCTTTACGAATATAGTTAGGCATAGCAAACGATGCAATATGAATATCACAGTTATAATAGTTAAGATTATCAAGCATATCTGAACGTTGTAAGATAAGGTCTGCTGTTGGGTGATACTCTTTTGAAGCTAAAAGAGCTGTTGTACCATCACCTAAGTTATATGGCATAATGATTTTAAAATAGTTTCCTAAAATCTGCATCATTATCTTATTTTCCTCTACATTATCAAGTGAAGGGTGTTTGATAGCTAACTGACCATCATCTTTTAATATACGGCTAATATGTCCTAAAACAGCTGGGTCACTTGCCATCTCACAGATAACTACATCAGCACTATTTTCTGCACTATCACGAAGTGCATCTAAATTACATCCTACTACTGTATAAGCTATATCTGTATGTTTTGCTATCTCATCTTCTAACTTTTGAGCATCATCACTTACCACTAAAATATTTTGTGGGTTCTTACTTGTACATAAAGGTACGTGAACCATCATCTCTGCATAGATAAATTCTTTCATATTATAATTCCTAATATATATTTAATGAATGGATTTTAGCATATTTGTCTTTATATGTTTTAAAAAGCTTTGAAGATAGATTTATTTAAGGCTGAGTTGATAATTATTGATATAATCACACAAATTTTTTAAAATAAAAGGAAATAATATGGATTACAATAAAATAAGAAAGATATGTAGACCTATACGTATAGTTGTGGGTTTAGGTTTAATAGGTGCTGGAGTTTATACAGGTATAAACTGGTTATACTTAGGTGTTGTACCTCTTATAGCAGGTATCACTAACTTTTGTCCTCTTTGTATGATAACTAAGAAGTGTGACATAGAACAATAACTACATTAAACAACAGAAGAGAATCTAATCTCTTCTATTGTTTATTTACAAGTGATTCTCTCTTTGTTCTCTCTTCATTTAAAATTTTATCTAAAATTATAGTAACATCTACACTTGCTTCCTCTGCTTTTAAAAAGTATGTAAGAACATTATCAACCTCAAGTAAACAGCTTCCTTGCTCAACACACTCAACAGCTTTTTTAATATTATCATGAACAACTGCATGAGGTTTATCTAAGCTATTATAACTTGCTAAATGACTAAAAATCTCTTTACCCAATCCATTTTTATACCAAATACCCAATCTACAATTGTTGTGTGATACAAATTCACCCTCAACTTTATCTTGAAATACAGTTTTATATCCATTAGATTTAAAAAGAAGATGGTCAAGTTTTACTAAAATAATGAATGTACTATATAAAATATTTTTTGTATCATTTTGAATATGTGAAACATTCCCTCGTAACTCATCTGTTTTCTCTTTAAAGCCTTGAAGTAGCTCTTCTATCTCTGCTGTTAATTCATGGGAACTTGATGCATTTTGTTTTATATCTACACTATTTTGTTTTAAAGTTTGTACACTTATCTCAACCTCTGAAGTTGCTTTTTGAGTTCTCTCAGCAAGTTTTCTTACTTCGTCAGCAACAACAGCAAAACCACGACCATGTTCTCCTGCTCGGGCTGCTTCTATCGCTGCATTTAATGCTAATAGATTTGTTTGGTCAGAAATATCTTTAATTAAAGATATAACTGAACTTATATTTTCCACACTATCATTAAGATTATTTGCTATCTCTGATGTTTGTGAAATATCTTCGACAATCGTTGCAGTTTTATCAACTATAATATCTATACTTGCATCTATATCATTTGAATGTTCTTGATTTACACTATTTAATGTATCTATATCTTCAAGTTCTTTTACCCCTTGGTCAAGACTATTTTGAAGAATAGTTAAATCTCTCATACATCCATCTGTAAGTTGTTGAGTTAAATTTTTACTTAATTTTAGATGCTCTTTATCCTCTTTTTGACCTGCCATCCCATCGATAGAGCCATTTATAAATCCAACTGTATCAGATAGGGTTGGATTTAAATTATCACTACTTACATGCTCAAAATTTTGTTCAAGTGCATTTGTCATACTACTTTTCACTTGAACAATAAAAAGATTAAATTGTGCAAAAACTTTATTATAAGCAACAGACATCTCTTCTAATTCTCCTGAACCAACTGTTACTAATGTTGTATTATAATCACCATTAGAAGCTACTCTTAATGCTTTCGTTGTATTTTCAACACTTTTCTTTATCAACAGTAGTTGTCGTCTTAAAAAGAGTGCTAAAGATATGTGTATAAATGTTACTACGACAAGCATAATCGACATACCTACTAAAAAATACTCCACAATAGGAACAATGATAAATATAATAATTTGAATTAAATTTGTTAAATCTGCACTTTTGATAGTTGACATCTTTTTTCCCTTTTTTATCGTCTTTGGAATTGAATTATACTCATAATAAAAATAAACTACACTTAAAACTAACATAAGCTTTCCTTTTAACTCTACTTTTTAATCCTTTCAATCATAAAAATCAGCTCTCATTAGCTATAATTCATCTATAAATATTATTTTTAGGACAATATAATGAGTATTTTTGGTTCACATAGTGAAAGAATAAAAACAGGGGTAGCTCTTGTAGCTGGGGTTTTAACAATAGGCTATTTAGATAACTTTTTTTTAATGTGGCTTTCTTTTGGAGTAGTCTATATATTAGCATTTCAGGAGTCTATGAAACTTTTTCAAGTTGAAAATAGCTCTTTAACTCGTTATGCTGTCGCTCTTTGGCTTATAGCAGGGATATATCCTTATGGTGATGACCTATTTGTTCTAGCAGGGGTTCTCTATGCAAGTGCAGTAGCATACGATAAAAATGTAGAATGGAAAAACTTTTTACCTTTTATCTATCCAACAGCTGGTATGCTTTTTATGTTCACAATGTACCAAGAATATGGTGTTGTCTCTTTACTTTGGTTACTTATCGTTGTAGCTATGACAGATGTAGGAGCCTATGCCGTTGGAAAGAGTATAGGAAAAACTCCTTTTAGTGCAACTAGCCCAAACAAAACGATGGAAGGTGTTGTCGGTGGTATAGTAGTTGCAACTTTAAGTGGTATGTTTGCAGGTTTAACTATTGTTGATTTAGGTATCGCTTTTCTTATCTCTTTTGGTGTTGCTGTGAGTTCTATCTTTGGTGACCTTTATGAAAGTTCGTTGAAACGTTCAGCTAATGTAAAAGATAGTGGAGACCTTCTTCCAGGACATGGTGGTGTTTTAGATAGAATAGATGGTTACCTTTTTGGGGCAGTTGTGATGCTTGTTCTTCTTCGTGGATTAGTATAAATTGATAGTTCTTGGTTCTACTGGGTCTATCGGTGTAAATACTCTTTTAGTTGCTAAACGATTTGGTATAAACATAGAAGTTTTAGTTGCAGGAAAAAATATAGAACTTCTAAACCAGCAGATACTCCAACACTCTCCCAAAACTGTTGTTGTCGCAGATAAAGAGAGTGTTTTAAAAGTAAATCATAATAATGTTTACTTTGGAGAGGATGCAATCCTTAAAGTTATAGAGGATGCCTCTAGCTCTTTAGTTGTCAATGCTCTAGTTGGCTTTTTAGGTCTCGCTCCTACATTAACAGCTATTAAAAGTGGTAAAAAAATAGCTCTAGCAAATAAAGAATCTTTAGTTGCTGGAGGTGCTTTTATAGATATATCTCAAATTCAACCTATCGATAGTGAACATTTTGGACTTTGGTATCTGATGCAAGAGAGAACTGTTGAAAAGATGATAATCACAGCAAGTGGTGGAGCATTTAGAGATTGGGATATAGAAAAGTTACAAAATGCTACTCTAGCAGACACACAAAAACATCCAAACTGGTCTATGGGTCAAAAAATAACAATAGATAGTGCAACAATGGTAAACAAAATATTTGAACTACTAGAAGCTCGTTGGCTTTTTGGGGAAGGAAAGTATGATGCTATCATAGAAACAAAATCACTTATTCATGCTCTAATAGATTTTAAAGATGGCTCAACAACTGCACATTTCGCAAATGCTTCTATGCAACTCCCTATCGCTTATGCACTCGATAAGAATATGGATGAAAATATTCTCTCTCATATAGATTTACTCTCAGTTGGTTCATTAGAGTTTAGAGAAATCACAACAGATAGATACCCGATATGGGAGATAAAAGAGGAACTTCTTCAAAATCCTATGTTAGGTGTTATCGTCAATGCTTCTAATGAAATCGCTATTGAGAAGTTTATCAATAAAGAGATAGGTTTTATGGATATAAGTAAAACTATCTTAAAAGCTTTTAATGAATTTAGAGATATTCCTAAGAATATAGAAGATGTTTTTATGATAAATAAAGAGGTTAGAATAGCATTAAAGTAATAAAAATCATACATTAACTTTATAATAAATATTATTTTTATTGTTTCTTTGATAAACTACTACCAAATATTTAAGGAGATTTACAATGAATAACATTGCAAAAATTGCATTAAGTGCAACATTACTTTTATCTTTAGGAAGTACAGTTTCTAGTGCAAGCCCTGTTAAAGGTCAAAAACTTTACACTAAAAAACTGAAGAATGCGTGTGGTATCACTGGTGCTGCTGTTGCTGGTAAACATACTCAAGATGAGTGGAGTGAGATTAATGATGCTGGTGACCTTGCTAGTGAAATCAAAGATATCTGTCCTAATGCTCAAGATAAAGCATTAAAAGGTAAATACCTTCCTCATTACTTTGACTTCTTTCACGAATATGCAAATGATAGTGGAAATGTTCCATCTTGTTAATTTCTCTTTGAGTCACTCTATGTGACTCAATCTTAAACTTTTTACCTTATAATTTTTGATGCTAAAAATTGATAACTGCCTAACTACTCGTTCACAAATCACACAACTTCAAGCAACAGATAATGATACTGTTCTTTATTCAACTGTTTTTCATGGAACAAAAGTTCTTAATACTCAAAAATGCGATACAAATTTTAATATCTCAAACCAATATTTAAACTCAAAAACAACAGCAACATCTTTTAGTCCAGATGGTAAATTTATAGCCTTTGCCAATAAAAATATAATCTATATTCTTTATATCTGTACTCATAAAATTATAAAAACTATTGTAACAGATGAAATTATCACTATTCTTACTTTTGATAAATCTTCTACCTATAT
>CAYOKX010000083.1:0-7962 GCA_964404655.1 uncultured Sulfurimonas sp.
TACAGTTGTATCTGTTAAGAGTGCATCTATCTTATAGGCTGAATTTTGGATTTTTTGAGCATACTCAGCCATAGCACTATTTTGAGAGATATATTCAGCATTACTGATTATCTGTTGTAAAAAATTTCCTATCTCGTGAACTATATTTTTATCCATTATTTTTTAAAGCTCACCACAAATAATCTCAAATCGACTTCCATCTTTTGTAGCACTATATTTTAAATCTCCACCAAAACTTTTTTTCATAATATCCAAACTCATATATAAGCCTATTCCTGTTCCTTTACCCTGCTCTTTTGTTGTAAAATAGGGATTAAAGATTTTTTCCTCTATCTCTTTAGGAATTCCACCTGCATTATCTTCTAAAATAATAATTGGAATATCTTTTTCCATAATTATCTCAATAGATATAAATTTATCTGCTTTTTCTATATCCTCAAAAGCATCTCTTGAATTTGCCAATAAATTTATAATCACTTGTTCTAATAAGTCCTCATATCCTACCATCGATATATCATGATTAGAAATATTTGTACTCACAGTTATATTATGGTTTACTAATTGGGAACCCATTATCTGTAAAATTGCATCTATGGTATGAGCTAACTTAAACCCTTTAGAATCTTTTACAGGTTTTACAAAATTCATAAATGTATCTATCGTTTTTGACATTTTTTGAGTTTGACTTTGAATGAATTCACTACTCTCCTGAACTTTCTTATCATCTAACATCTCCATACTAGATAATAGGGAAAGATTTATTCCTGTTGCACTTATCGCATTCAAAGGTTGTCGCCACTGATGTGCTATCATACTTATCATCTCACCCATCTGAGCTAACTTATTTTTTTGAAAACTTGCTCTTTCTTGGTCTTTATTTTTTGCTATCTCTCTATCTAATCTCTCTTGCCACTCCTGTGCAACAACATTTGTCATATGAGTTAAAGCATAAATCAATCTGTTGTCATGGTCTTTAGATAAAGTGAACTTATCTTCAACTATCTCTATATCTGATTGAAAACCACTTTCACTCATCGCTAAAATAGTCATAGTCTCATTAAAAAGATAGTTATTATTTTTATCCGAAAAAAACTCACCATATGTAAAAAATCCACTTATTGTAGATTTCTTAGACATAGAAGTTAACTCCATAATACTCTTTGAACCAAGAAGTCTTCTTCTTGCCATACATGAATAGATAAAAATAGTATCTGGATTACAATCTTTTTTAAACCTTATATATATATCTTCACTATCTTTTAATATCAATTCAGGACTTCCTACACCAAAAGAAACACTCTCTCCCTCAACAACATTTCCTGCATATAACAAAGACCCATCATCAAACTGAAAAATAGATGCTCTTGCTGTTTTAATCCCATTTCTATTAACAATTAACGGGATTTCTACACCAACCTTTGGTAATAGTTCTGCTATATCATCCCCAAAATATTTAATATATATATCATTAACTGAGACATTATCTATCTCATAGACTCGATTACCTTTACTTTTAGTAATTGTCATCGGTAAACCAACTGCTTCCCAACCAAACTGATAACTATTTTTTACATTCAGCTCCTCTCCACAAAGAGCTACACCAATAGTTCCATTTGTTAATACCTTCCCTTGATGCACAAGAAAAGTATTTTTGAACTCTCCATTATCTCCAGCTAATCCACCAGCCACAATACACTTATCAGTAGATACTTTTCTCACCCCACCCATAAAATCTTCACCATTTATAGATAAGCCTGTCGTAAAAAGTATCATCGCTTTTATATCTGTTTTATAAAGTTCTGAAGCGATTGTTTCTCCCATATCAAAAGAGTTTGTTTTATACTCAACATTCACAGAATGAATAGTGCTTTTCTCAAATATACTTACACTAATAACAGTTTCATTAGCACTAACACCTCCATCCATTATCTCTCCATCGGTAGTAACACCTAAAATATGAGCATTAGGTAAAGCCGTAGTAAGAGTTGTTGCTAAATTTTGCATAAACTCTTGATTAGGTGTACCACTAAAAAACTGAACTAAACACTCTTTTTTTAAAGCAAAATTGTGTAGCTTCAACCACTCTATAAGAAATTTATTATTTTTATATTTGTAATTTAGTGTATACATCTCTTTATCCTATCTTTTTAGATTGTTTTTTTCAAGATTTATAGTTTTAGTCACTTTTAAAAGAAGTTCTATCAATCGTTCCATTTTCAATGGTTTCAATAAAAATCCATCTAACTGTAAATCGATAGTTTCCATAAGGTTTTCACTACTATTATGAGCTGTTAGAACTATAATATGCTGTTTATGATCTATCTTCTGAATATTTTTAATCATATCCATTCCTGTCATTCTAGGCATCGTTAAATCTGTCATAACTAAATCTATATTTTGATTGTTTTTATACTTCTCTAAAGCATCTAAACCATTTTCAGCAACTATCACCTCTTTAAAAAAGATAATGAGTATCTGAGCTATCTGCTCTCGTGTATCTCTCTCATCTTCAACATAAAGAACTTTTAACTCTTTAGCTTCCTCTTTTAACTCTAAACTCACCTAACTTCCTTCAATGGCTCACTCAAGTAGTAGCCCTGTACATAATCAACATCTAACTCTTTTACTATCTCATAAGTCTCCTCATCATGCACAAACTCAGCAACTGTTTTTATACCCATATTTTTAGCATAAAAGATAATTGTTTTTGTGATGATAAGGCTATTTTGATTTTGAGCTATATCTTTAACAAATGCTCCATCAATTTTAATATAATCTACTTGTAATTTTTGTACTCTTGCAAAATTAGAACTTTCTGCACCAAAATCATCTATGGAGATACTATATCCGATAGATTTCAATCTATCCATCTGTGAAATAGCATGAGTAGCATCATAATCACTAATATTTTCTAATACTTCTAAAATAACCTGAGTAGGTTTAATATTATATATTTGACAATTTTCTTCTAAATACTCTATAAGATAATCCTCTTTAAAATCATCATCTGTAATATTTATAGAAAATTCCATATTGGAGTTTGAAAATGTTGCAAAAGATTTTATAATCATTCGTCTAGTAATATCTGTAACCATTCCAGCTATTCGAGCTGGTTCTATAAATCTAAAAGGAGATATAGGGTTCCCCTCCTCTACTATTCTAGCCAAACACTCATATTTTTCTATCTCACCTGTTTTCACATTTACAATAGGTTGATAATAGGGAACAAGAAGGTCAAAATCTAATGCCAATTTAACTTTATATGCCCACTCGTGCATCTCCTGTTGATACTCTTGTGTTTGTGAACTTTTTTCATAATGACCTATCGAATTTTTATGCAATTGACGAATATCACTTAATGCTAGTTGTGCCTTTGCATAGGGAAGTTCTTTCTCATCTTCTGTTATAGTCACTATACCCATAGTAAAAGTTATTCTTATGGCAGTAGCTGTGATTGTAAATCTTTTTGTATAAATTTTCTCTTTTATTCTATTGGCTAAAGCTAAAGACTCTGCAGGAGTGGAGGATTCAAGAAGAATAATAAACTCATCTCCATTTCCTCTATATAGATGTTCTTTCACCATCTCTTTTAAAAAAAGTGATATTTCAGATAAAGCTCTATCACCATCACTATGACCATAAGTAGCATTTATTTGAGCAAAATTATCTATATTGAGTAAAATAACTTCATTAAATTTATTCTCTTTATTTTTAAAATCTAAACACAACTTTTCCTTATTTGGTAAACCTGTTAAAGAATCGGTTTCAAACTGTTTTACTAGAAGTTGTGCTTGTTTATTGATTTTATTTTCTAAATCATCTTGATACGATTTATTCTCTTTTTCTAAATTTAAAAAGTGTACCGATTTTTCTATCGCTTCAAACATCTGTGTTGCTTCTATCGGTTTAAGTATATAGCCATCTACACCTGATTTAATAGATTTTACTATAATATCTGTTTCAGTATGTGCAGACATTATTATAATTTTTTGTCTACTTCTAATAGAACGAATAGCTTCAATAAGTCCAAATCCATCCATTTTAGGCATCGTTAAATCAGTAATAATTATATCAACATTTTGCTCTTTATATATCTGAAGTGCTTCCTCTCCATTAACAGCAACCAAAACTTTTTTAAAGAGTAGTAGTAAAATATTATATACTTGTGTTCTTGCAGCTTCTTCATCATCTACAAGTAAGATAGTAAGTTCTGAACAGATTACTTTTAAACTTTTAACGTCATACATCTTTTATATCCTTCTACAACTCAAATTTTATTATTTTGAAAGTTGTTTGATACTATTTATAATAGAGGACTGTAAAGAATCTGTAACTATCGATTTAACAAACCAATCATCTATCCCAACCTCTTTTCCTAAATCTTTAGCATTTTGTGTATATGCAGATGTTACAGCTATGATAGGTTTATCACTATATTTTTCAATAGCTTTTGCAGTTTTTGCTATATCATATCCTGTAACTTGTGGCATATTTATATCGACAAACAATAGGTCATATTCTAGCTCTTCAGATTCTATCATCTTTTTTAAGTGAGATGAATTATCATGAAACTCACACTCAACTATTCCATCTTCTATCAAATCAGATACTAAAGTATTTAATGTTTTTAAAACTATCGTACTATCATCTATAAACACTACTTTCACTTTAAACTCCTTTTTTGATTATTATTAATAATAATTAATATAGTTAATGCCATGATATTATAAAAGTATGGAGAAAGTATGGAGAGAATTTTAGAACGAGAGGGAAGAGACTGAGAGTGTTAAGGTTCTACACACTCAGTAATCTCAAGAGAGCCTTTAGAGTCTCTATTAACAGATATTTTTATTTTATTGGATGTAACATCTTTTTCAAAGGTAACATCAGTTTTTACACTTGGAGTAAGTGTAAAAGATTTTGTTTGTAAACACTCTATACTATCACCAGCTTTTAAAATTACTATTTTAGAGGAGCTATCATCTGTACTATCAGAACCACATCCACTCAGTAAAAAGCCCAAAAATAGAGAGATTTGTATAAAAAAAGAGCTATTTTTCATCTTCAGTTCCTTTAAAAACCATACTTTTTGTCACTTTAGTTTTAATACGAAGAATAACTTTATCATCTATTTTTTCCACATCAAATTCTGATTTTGATGCAAATTTTGGAAGAGTTAGCTCTTTATTATCAACATTTAAACTAACTAAAACATCTCCACTACTCTCTTGAGATAAACGAACAAAAATATCTCTATCTTTAGAGTCTGTAATAGTATCGGTTGTAAGAGTTTCATTCTCATAGAGTGAGTTTTCTATATTTGTTTCAAACAAACTACCATTTTTTGTTGTATACGATAATGTAGAAAGTTTAAACTCTTTATCTGGTATAGAAACCATACTATTTTGACCTAACTTTAAAGCAAGTGTTTTAGTTACTAAATCTCCATGTTTAAAATCAATATTACAGTATCTATCATCCTTCCCACTTAATGTAATTAACAATGTATTTGCATCATAAAAAACAACTTCGGGTTCATTCTCTGTACTAAAACGAGAACTTAATCCATTTAATATATCATTCTCATCTGTTGGTTTAAAATAAAAAGCGTATGTTGTATCTGATTTTAAAGTAAAAGTTGCATCATTATCCTCTACAATATAAAGAGGATAGGGAATATTTTTTGTCCGAAAACTCCACTCTTTTCTATAATCCTCTCCATCTATTCTATATTTAACAACAACTCTATATATTTGATTCCACTCTAATCTCTTTAATGGAAAAAGAGTAAATTGAAACTTTGTATGTTTGTTATTAATATCGTTTGATTTATCCATCAACAAAGTATCACTAAACTGCATATCATCACTATAAAGCTCAAAACTTTCTATCGTAATGTTATTTTCTTCATATCGATAACTATTAAACTCTAAAGAGATAGGATACCCAGAAACAGAACGGTTTGGAAGAGGGTCTGGAGACTCTTCATAAAAAGCAGGAGAAATATTTTTAGAGTTTAATGGTGGCCATATAACAATATCTGGAGAGTGTTTCACACTTTTATGAAGTGCTGTTTTATAAAGAGTAGCTTCAATTCTAAAATCTTTATCACTACATACACTAAAATAATATCGTTCATTGCCACTATAACTATCACCATAACACAACTCATCTACAAAAGAGTTTGCCATATTATAATTAAATAGTTTACTACTATTATTAACCCCTATTCCTATCTCATCAATATTCATATCTAAAAAACCATACCGATGATAGATAGCTGACATCAAATCATCTATCGATTGCTCCAAATTATTTTGCCCTGATGAAAAATTTTCAAGATAATAGGAACCTCGATACCCTACAAAAACACCTCTATCGTGAGGAACTATACCTGTATAAAAACTGCTTGGATATGAATCATTGTTTTCATAATGACCACCTAAACCTGTATCTTTAACATAATTTATATGATTTTGAGAAGCTGTTTGTAAAGTTTGATTTTTAGTAAGGAGGGAGAGTCCTGCACTGACTCTTAAATTGTTGAGATGATTAAGTGCATCATTTGTATCTAAAGTAGTAGCAACTAAAAGGGAAGTTGCTATACTTAAAGTAGTTAATAAATAGAAAATTCTATTCATTAAATATCTCTTTCTATCACTCTTTTAAATGTGTTAAAATGGTTATCTTTAAGATTTTCCATACTCATAGTTACATCATTGATTTTGAAGTTATCACCACCAACTGTTCCTATTTTCTCACAAGCTAAACCATTTAAAGTTGCTTCAAAAGCTTCAGCATTTTCAGGTTTAACTTCGATGATAGCACGGCTCATAGACTCAGCAAAAATATCTCTTTCATCTTCTACTTTCATAGTTACATCACAACCAAAGCCACTTGTAGCAGACATTTTAGCAAGTGCGATAGCTACACCACCACTACTTGCATCTTTTGCACACTCTAGTAGATGTTTTTTATTATCTTCTATAACTAAGTCCCAAAGAGCTAACTCTTTTTCATAGTCGATAGTAGGCATAGTTCCAGCAACAGTATCACAAATCTCTTTCATATATAAAGAACCACCAAACTCTGATTTGCTCTCACCAACTAGATAAAGGATATTTCCTTCAGTTTGAAAAGATGACATTAAAACATTGTTTTGGTCGTCATTTACACCAACAGTTGCGATAGATGGTGTTGGATATACAGATACACCATTTGTTTCATTATAAAGTGAAACATTTCCACCGATAACTGGAGTAGTAAGCTCTAAACATGCTTCTTTGATACCATCACAAGATTGACCAAACTGCCACATAACTTCTGGGTTTTCAGGGTTACCAAAGTTAAGACAATCAGTAATTGCTAAAGGTCTAGCACCACTCATAGCAACATTACGTCCAGCTTCTATTGTCGCAGCAGCTCCACCACCCTTAGGGTCGATGTAACAGTAACGTACATTACAATCAGCTGACATTGCAAGAGCTTTTCCATTCTCTTTTACACGGATAACTGAAGCGTCTAACATCCCACCTTTTTTGATAGTGTTTGTTTGTACCATTGAGTCATACTGAGTATATATCCATGATTTATCTACAACTTCCATAGATTTTATAAGTGTGTTGAATGCATCTTGATTTGACACTTTATCAAAATCATTAATAGTTACAGACTTGATTTCATCCAAATAAGCTGGCTTAGTCATAGGACGATTAAGTTCTGGTGCTTCTTCTGAAACTGGATCTACTGGAACTTCAGCACATTTTTCACCATGCCAAAATAGCTCCATATTTCCAGTAGCCGTTACTTCCCCAACTACAGCAGCATCTAAATCCCATTTTTCAAAAATATCGATGATAGCTTGTTCACTCCCTTTTTTAGCACAAAGAAGCATACGCTCTTGAGATTCTGAAAGCATAAAGTCATAAGGAGTCATATTTTCTTCACGAGCAGGTATCTTGT
>CAYOKX010000084.1:0-7883 GCA_964404655.1 uncultured Sulfurimonas sp.
TTAATGATGGTATTGTTGAAAATCAAGAGTTATTAGTTTGTCAAAATTGTTTACAACAGTTTTATTATGATAAGTATAAGCAGATAGATTATGAAGAATTTTTTAATAAGAGTTAGAATTATTACAAAAAAACTCCCTCAAAAAGAGGAAGTTGCAAACAATTTTTAGGAGTTTACATATCTTAGGATATTGACAATTAAAAAAAGAAAAAACATAAGCATTTTTTAGCTATAATACTATTTCCAAAAATCTGCCCCCATACGGATTTAAAAAATATATAGATATTCGTACACTCCGAGTATCAAAAGGCAAAAAAATGAAAAAAGATTTACACCCTAACCTTGTAGATTGTACAGTAACTTGTTCTTGTGGTAACACATTTCAAAATAAAGCACTTCAAGATACAGTGAAAATAGATATTTGTAGTGAATGTCACCCATTCTTTACAGGTTCTGAGCGTATGGTTGATACTGCTGGTCGTATCGAGAAATTTAAAGCACGTTACGCTAAAAAATAGTCAAGACTACTTTTTGCTTACTTTAGTTCCAACTCCGATTGGAAACATTGGCGATATTTCATTAAGAGCTATGAATGCTCTTAGTGAAGCTGATATACTCCTTTGCGAAGATACTCGTGTTACAAAAAAACTTCTGAATATTTTACAAACTCGTTATGATTTTACTAAAAATGAAACTCAAGAGTTTATATCTATCCATTCACATAATGAAAAAGCTTTTGTTGAGAAACTAGAACCCTCTTTTTTTGAACAAAATATTGTTTATGTTAGTGATGCAGGAATGGCAGGCGTTAGTGACCCTGGACAGATTCTTGTACGATATGCGATAGATAATAATATAGCTTACGATATTTTACCTGGGGCAAATGCTGTTTTAACTGCTTTTGTAGCAAGTGGATTTGTAGAAACTCAGATGCTCTTTTTTGGTTTTTTAGACCATAAAGGAAGTTCTCGTTCAGCAGGGTTACAGAAAGCTCTTCATAATGGTTATACTACTGTTTTATATGAATCTCCTCATCGACTTGATAAACTTTTACTTGAAATTGCAAAAGATGAACCAACTCGTGAGATATTTTTAGCAAAAGAACTTACAAAAAAATATCAGAACTTTTTTCATGGAACTGCTCAAGAGATATTTGAAAAGTTAGCTGGAAACTATAAAGGGGAATGGGTTGTTGTGATAAAAGCAGGTGCATCACATAACACTAGTGCTGTTACTCAAAAAGATATATTGGAACTTCCTCTTCCTAAAAAAACTCAAGCAAAGCTTATCAGTAAAATTACTGGTGAAAATACAAAAGCATGTTATCAGAGACTTCTTCAAGAAAATGGCTAACATTTAACTACTTTTTAGCTAAAATACATTTATGTTAATTTATGCAAAACAACCAATCTATTATTTAATCGACAACTACCCAAATAAAATCAAAACACTCTATCTAGCGAAAGAACTAGAAAAAAAAGAGTATTCGCGTTTGATGAAGATGGGATTTGAGGTCAAACGTATTCCAAATGAAGCTGCACAAAAGATGTGTAAAAATGCAAATCATCAAGGTTTTTTAGCTGAAGTTGATGATTATCATCTCCAACCATATAACTTTTTCTTTGAGAAAAAATTTATTTTAGTTTTATCAGGATTGACTGATGTTGGAAATATTGGTGCAATCGTAAGAAGTGCTTATGCTCTAGGAGTTGATGCTATTATCGCTTGTGGTGTGAAAAGCCTTCCTTTAGCACCAATCTTAAGAACAAGTACAGGTGCTCTTTTTAATATGCCATTTGCTATTGAAAATAATATTCACGATGTACTAAATGACTTGAAAATGTCTGGTTTTACCTCTTATGGTGCAGATATGAGTGGTAGAGATATAAATGATGTTTATATTGAACGTAAAAGAGTTCTTGTTTTAGGAAGTGAAGGGGAGGGACTTACTTCTCGTGTTATCTCTAAGCTTGATGAAGTGGTTAGTATAAAGATGAAACACGATTTTGATTCTTTAAATGTAAGTGTTGCTGCTGGAATTTTAATGGACAGGATGAGAGTATGAGTTATAGTTTAGAGGAGCTAAGAGAGTTAGGAAGTCAAAAAATCCATAATGATACACATATCATTAAATCTCATATTGAATCTATACTAAATGAAGATTTTGAAAGTATTAATAAAGTTCAGATGTTTGGTTTTTTATCTATCATAGAGAAAGCGTATGATTTAGATTTAACTCATATTCGAGAGAATGCACGATACTTTTATGATGAACAAGAATCTGAATCTCATGAACATACAAGTGTCTTTGTTATCGCTTCTGAAACAAAAAAATCATCTATTCTCTACATAGTTCTAATTCTAATTGTCTTTGGTACAGTTGCTTTTTTTAGTCTTGATACAACATCTCAAAATGATGTTGTACAGTCTGAAAACAAGGTAATTGAAGAGGTAAAAAAAAACATAAATTTTGTTAAAAAAGAGCCAAAAGTAGAGAAAGTAGTCGAAACTAAAACTATTCCCAAAGTAAAACCAATCCCTAAAGTTATAATTGAAAAAATTGAAAAAGTGGTTATTGTTAAAAAGCCAAAAGTAGAAGAAGTACCAAAAGAGAAAAGAGTAGTAAAAAAAGTTATAATTGAGAAAAAAGAGAAAGTAGTTGTTGCTAAAAAAGAGACTACATCTAAAAAGATAATTGTAAAAAAATCTTTATCGATTATACCAAAATCAAAAGTTTGGATAGGGTATATAGATATAACTAAAAATAGAAAATATCAAAAAATATTGAGTGAAGAGTTTAGTTTTAATCCTAAACAAGAGTGGTTAATGATTTTAGGTCATAGTAATGTTAGGTTTAATCTCAATGGAAAAGATGTTTTTTACAAAAATAGAAAAAGTTTACGATTATCTTATAAAAATGGTGTTCTAAAAGAGGTAACTTTAGAGGAGTTTAAAAAGATAAATAGAGGTAAAAAGTGGTAAAAGCCATTTTTCTTTTTTTTCTTTTTTTTAGTAATCTTTTTGCAAATGAGAATATTCTAGGTGAATTTACTGCTCCTCCTGTTGAAGATAAATTAACGAAAAAAATACAATCATTTCTCTCTTATGATAAATATGAAAGAAATAAAAAGTTTATTGATATTATTTTTTCTCCTAAAAGTGATTTTTATAAGAATGAAAGAGTTGATGTTGTTAAAGTTGTTCAGATACTGAAAGAAAATGGATTATTAAAACTCTTTTTCAATAATCCAAAAGAGCTAAATTTACATTTTAAAACTTTTGGTCCTCCACTCTTTTTTGTAAAATTAATGAGAGAAACACTTCGAAATATTGGTTATTATCGTTATATAACTACGGATGCTAATTTTAATGGATTAGAATTTATGTGGAGTGTAAGTGTAAAGTCTGAGTATGCAACAGACCCTTTAATTCTTCAAAAAGAGTTACATAAAGTAGGCTGTGAAATTGCAGATATTGAACAGATTTCATCTACTGAATGGAACTATACAATCGATATGATAGATGGTTTTTTAAATGTACCTATTTTAGAAGTTTCTAAAGAGTTAAAGTTAAAACGTTCTCTATATGCACATTGGTTAAATGTATCCGCTATTAAAAAATTAGTTATCTTAAGCTCAAGAAGAAATAATTGGTATCCCTATATCTCTTATTATGATAGCTCTTTAAAACTAATTAAAGTTATTAAAAGAGATAAGAGAATTAAAAAGATAACTTTACATATTCCAAAATTTACAAAATATATAAAAATATCTGATATTTATACTCTTAAAAATCTTAAAGATGAATTAACTCTTTATCCAAAAGTTAAAAGATTTTAAGAGTATTTTATTGTATTTAATTGTATTTAATTAATACTTTTTTAGTACATCATTTATCTGTACATAAGCTTCTATCGGTGTAGTCTCAAAATATTTCATATTGTTTTGTTTCGCAAACTCTCTTGTCATATCTTGAATTTTAAGAAGATTAAATCGAGGTGCTTTTGGAAAAAGATGATGCTCTATTTGAGTATTTAAACCACCATAGAACCAGTGAATAAATTTTCCACCTTTTAATGAACGAGATGTTCTCATCTGAAGTTCCATCCATGTTAAATCTTCACTTTCATCTTTTTCAAATACTTCGCAACCTAAATGATTTGTAATAAATCCAAAAGCTAACCAAGGTGAGAGTGTAAAGTTTAATACTAAAAATACAGTAATAGCATCTACAAATGGTAGAAAATAAAATACTGGTCCCCAAACTATTGGCCAATGAAGTAACATTAAAAATAGTTCCCCAAATTTTTTTCTTTTAATCGCAAAATTATAAGACTGTGCAATAAATGCAGGATACATAAAAAACATAGCTCCCCAAAATACAAGATATTTTGTAGTTCTTAACCATGCTTTATCTCCTTTATACTTTTCAGTAAAGGCACCATCCATAGCTAGAATATCTTCATCTTTTTCAGGAACATTACACCATGTATGATGGTTGATATTATGTTTAAAATCCCACCAAGATGAGGAGTTACTAATGATGATGGCAGCAAAAGGATAACTTAATTTAAAAGAGAAAGATTTATTTTTAAAATATTGAAGATGCAAAATATCATGAGATATAAATACGGCACGTGTGAATATTATTGTCATAAAAAATCCAAGAGCAAAAGGTGCCCAACTTGGAGGTGACATACTCTCCCAATTTATAACTATCGCATAAACAATAATCATAGATATTATTGCTCCTGCCATCTCTATTGAACCACGAACTGGAACCCGTTCGAGTAAACCAGCATCTTTAACTTGAGTTTTTAACTCATCAAATATATCAGGGTATTGTGCTACAGACATATTTTCCACCTAATTTTAAATTTGAGATTATTATAACCATTATATTTTAAAATTATCTATGTTCACTGATATTTATGAAAAAACTATCTAATTTGCTTTTTTGAAGATATTAAAGATATAATGATATAAATAATATAAATAATATACAGGATTTTTGATGTCAATCAACTCTATAACTATAAAACCTAATAATCACCGTGTCTATCCTTGTCCAAATGATAAAAAAATTGAACTTTTAAATCAGATAATTTCTCAAAACAGTAGCAACGATATTTTGGTAGTTTGTTCTACTAATATCAATCTGATTCAAGATATGATAGAAGATAAAACTGTTAAAATTATGGAAGATAAAGAACTTGTTACATCAAAAGAAGAGATTAGTTGTAAGATGCTAATTAGTTATGATATTCCTGTTAAATCTATTGTTTATATGGCAAGAGTAAGTAAAGCAACAGAGAGTGCAATTATTTTAGTAGATGCTAGTGAACAGAAAAATCTTTACCCTATTGAGATGTTACTTGGTCGTTCTATAAAACAAGAAGTGATTGATAGTTTTGAATATGAAGTTGTAAAAGTATCTGAAAAAATAAATAGTAGAACTATGAGTCAAAATAAGATTAAAGAGGTAGCTAAGAAACGCTATGATGCAAAGTTTCAAGAACCTAAAGAAAAAAGTGATGATAAAAAAGATTTTAAAAAGAGAGAGTTCAAAAAAACATCATCAGATGATAGATGGGCAAAGAAAAAGAAAGAGCCGAATCAATTTTTAGGATATGATGAAAAAGGAAAAGGAAAGTTTTCAGGAAAAAGTGGCGAAAGAAATCACCGTTTTGATGGAAAACCTAAAGATAAATATGATGCTCCAAAAAAAGTTGGTCGTAAAATCAATATTAAAGAGCTTAAAGAGTATTAAAAAATAGAGTGGTGGAGAGATTATCTTCTCTCCATTTTTTTAAATATCCCCTAAAAAGCTTCGATGTATCTCAACTATTTCCATTTTTAACTTATCTATTTTTTCCATAGTTTTAATCTCTTTTATAAAATTTTTATGAATCTTTATTTTCTCTTTTTCTGATAAGATAGGTATTTTCAATTTTTTCATATCATCTGTTGATATTTGAGGCATGGCTGTTCCTGAAACTAGCTCTTTTAACATATTTTGACCTATACTAGATTTTAAAAACATATAGAGTTCAATCGCTTTAAATTTATGTTCACTACTCTCTTTTTTTATATCATAGAGCCGAATAATAACATTTGCTTGAGAAACAATCATATCATGACTACACTCTGGAGTTCTATCAAAAAGAGCCACTTTACCGATTGTTCCTTTTGTACTTACTAAAATATCATATTTTTCAAGTTTATATATTTGAAGTTTTCTTTCTTGTGTTCTAATCTGTTTGAGCTTATTTTTATTACTATAAAGTGTAAAACCAGCATCTGTAAAATCAGAAGGTGCTAATTCATAAATAGCTCGTCCCTCATCTTCATTACCAAAAAGTTGAGACTTTCTAATATTTGCCATAGATTGAAGCTCTTTTACTTTATAAGAAAGAAGATGTTTTTTTATAAGATTAGCTTCTTTTGATTTAATATATCTATCGATAGCAAAGGAGTATTTATTTTCTTGAATCTCTTCATTAGTAACTATTGCAGATATATTTTCTATCTCTTTTTTATTTGTATATATATCAATAATTTTTTCAAAGTTGGTTAATACAACTTTTCGACCATCTTTTTTTAAGAAACTACTATCTTTTAAGTTAATAAAAAGGACTTTATCACTTTTCTTCTCCTTATTTATAACTATTAAAGTTGTTTCTATTGATGTATTTGAATTAAGATTTGGTGCTAATTGTATTACAGCTTCAAGAGAGTTGTTTTTTATTAAATTTTCTCGGAATTTTTCTTCAGAACCACTTCTATATGTAAATCCTACTGGCATATAAATAATAGATTGACTTTTCGTTTGTGCTAATGTATGTTCAGCTGATGTAACATCAAGAACAACACTTTTATGATTGTTAAACCTATTGAACCTATCACTATCCAAATCTATTGTACTATTTTCATTTTTTCTTCCAAAAGGTAAAAATAGTACAGAACTATCAAACTGTTCTAAAAGATGAGGAGCATTTTGATTTATAAAAGAGGGATTTGTTAATGGTTCACTTTTTTTATAGACTATATTTTGATTATCCAAGATATTTAAAAGTTCAGGAATAAGGGAACTATTATTTGATTCTGCATATACTTTTTTTCTTTCCATATAGTGTAATAGTTCAAAACTATTATTAAATGGAATATATAGAGTTTTTGAATCTTCACTTATAAGTTTTGCTGTAAGTTTTGCAATACTAGAATCTATATATAACTCATTATTTTTTTTTGAATTTTTATTAAAATATTCATAAATAAGCTTAAATCCAATAGATACATTAGGAAGAGAACGAATAGGGTAGATAAGATTACAAAGTTGAATAAGGTCGCTATCGTTTAATGATGAGAGCTGATTTTGGACTAATGATATATCACTAGTTAAAAAAGTTTTGATAAATGGTAATTCTAGTTGTATCTCTTCAAGTATCTCATAAAACTTTTCTACTTCAATTTTTGAGTTATAAAAGTTTTCAAAACTAAATTTACCTTTTATATCATCCGAAGAGTTTTTCCATGCCATTAGTATGTATAGTAAGTAAAAAGCTTTTTCAGGATTAGTTGATTCAAGTTTTAATTTTTGTAAATTTTTAATAAATTCAGATTCTTTCATAATAAATTCCTTTTGTATTATGTTATTTTATCAAATATATACTTTATTATCTTTAATTGCATAAAAATAGTTTGACAATTACTTTATGTAATTACTTTAAATATAATAAAGTTCGGAGCAAACTGTAAATATAAAAAAAAACATCTGGTAATGCAACATCAAACTCAAAAGTTATTCAAAAATTTACAGATGATTATAAAAACCTGATAATAGAACAGTTAACATTATTAAAACCAAAAATTGTAGTATTGGGAG
>CAYOKX010000085.1:0-7878 GCA_964404655.1 uncultured Sulfurimonas sp.
GAGTTAGCATGAAGTGGAATATCTGAACGAGTAAATGCTTCAGAAGCTGGAGATAAATCATCAGTATTTGTTTCACCTGGAACTTTAAATACTGTAACAGTGATTTTTTCAGCAAGTTCTGGTTTATTAGTAAACCACTCAGCATTTGCCCAAGAAGTCATCACTTTAGTAGCAGCTGCATTTCCAGCTTTGTGTAATTCTTCAACATCATTAAATGCATCATAAACAAGAAGAGTTTTGCTTAAAGACTCAACCGCTGCATCAACAACTGCAGAGTTTGAAGATGAAAGTGCATCAATCATTGGCTTAACATTGTAACCACCAAGCATCATACCTAACATTTCAACTGCTTTCTCAGCAGAAATAGCAGATACTGTAACTTTATCAGATGCAACATCGTTTAAAAATGCTGCTTTTACATAAGCTGCATCATCAACACCAGGTGCTACACGATTAGTAAGAAGGTCTAGTAATTCATCTGTACAATCTACTTTGATTAATTCAATAACTTCTGCTGTTTGTTCAGCTGAAAGTGGTAATGGTGGAACACCAAGTGTTTCACGCTCTGTAACATGTGCTTTATAATCTTCGATAAATGCCATATTTAATCCTATGTAATAAATTTGACAAATTATAACTAAAGTAAAGTAATCTATTTTATAGTTGTTACATATAGAAACATAATAATTGGGATTTTAGATGTGGTTGTTTATATTTGTAACATATTGAGCTTTCTAAAAGAAATAGATTAAATATTTAAAATAGAGGAAAATTATAATTTAGAGTAACCTTCTTTTCCTAAGCTCCTCATCAATCTTCTCTCTATCATACCCTCTATAATTTGTTTTAAGCCATAGCATATAAGAGTCTGTTAAATCACTAAAATTCATTCCCTTGTATTGCCCAAAACCTATTTTTGAAGAGGACTTTCTTTGAATAATTTTATTTCTGCACTCTACATCAAATTTTTCATACTCCATGAGAGAGAGAAATTGATAAAATTCTAATCGTTTCTGAATAGAAAAAGTATATCTGTTAAAATCAAATATCCCTTTTCTTTTTTTGACAAATAGCTCTATCTCTTGTATTTGCTCTACTGAAAGTTTTTCTAAATTTTCAATATAGACCTCAAAGTAGTTAAAATATTTAGTAAAAATAAATTTAGGTTGTACCATATTAAATAATCTCTCGAATACCTTTAACATTTGGAACAGATAAAACACCGTTAGATTCCAACTGCTCTATAATTCTAGCGGAACGGTTATACCCTATCTGTAATTTTCTTTGTAGATAGGAGATAGATGTTTTTCTATCTGTTAAGACTATATTTTTTGCTTCTTTATAGAGAGGGTCTAACTCATCACCAATATCTTTATGTCCCATATTTATCTTCTCTGTTTCATCTAGTAAAAAGTTTTTATCATAGTTTGGTTTACGTTGTGATTTTATAAACTCTACTATCTCCTCTATCTCCTCTTCTGTACTCCAAGGAGCATGTAATCTTACTAAACCTGTTGAACCTGGAGGAGTGAAAAGCATATCTCCTTTTCCTAAAAGTGACTCAGCACCCATCTGGTCTAAGATAATTTTAGAGTCTATCTTTTGGCCAACTCTATAAGATATACGAGAGGGGAGGTTTGCTTTTATAAGTCCTGTGACAACATCCACAGATGGACGTTGTGTAGCTACAATAAGATGAATCCCCGCAGCTCTTGCCATCTGTGCTAGTCTAGCGATAGAGTGTTCCACCTCTTTTCCACTTGTCATCATCAAATCACCAAGTTCATCTATAATAACCACAATATATGGAAAATGCTCTCCACCCTCTCTTTTTACTTTATCATTATAATTTTCTATATTTTTAGTTCTTGAAGCAGCCATAAGTTCATAACGTCTCTCCATCTCTAAAACCATATTTGCTAATGCTAAAACAGCTTTTTTAGATTTTGTGATAACAGGAGTTAAGAGGTGAGGTATCTCGTTGTAGATAGAAAACTCTAACATTTTAGGGTCTATCATCAACACTCTTAACTGGTCTGGTGAGTTTTTATAAAGAAGAGAGAGTATCATCGCATTTATACCAACACTTTTTCCACTTCCTGTTGTTCCAGCTATAAGAAGGTGAGGGAGTTTTCTAAGGTCGGTTATAAAAGGTTTTCCTACTATATCTTTTCCTAGTGCGATAGTAAGCGGAGAAGATGACTCTTTAAAAAGGTCTGAATCTAAAAGTTCACGTAGGTAGATAGTATCTACTTTTGCATTTGGTATCTCAATCCCAACAACATCTTTCCCTGGGATAGGTGCTTGAATACGAATAGTCTCAGCAGAAAGTGCCATAGCTAAATCATCTTGAAGACTTAAAATTTTACTTACTTTTACATTTGAAGCTGGTTTAAACTCAAATGTGGAAACAACAGGACCAGCATATGTGCGAACAACATCTCCATTTACTTTAAAATGAGCTAGTTTTTCTATTAAAACTGCTATTTTTTCATCTAATTCTGTTTCATCCATACTATGAGATGTTGTATCTCCAAGTTGTAAGATAGATGTAGAGGGTAAGATAAAGTTAGTAGGTTTTTCCACTTCCCCTTTTTCGATATTGTCAAGAAGTTTTTTATTTTCCTCTAGTTCACTTACTATAATAGAATTTGTTTCATGTAATTCTTCATCTATCTGTTTTTCACCTTCCTCTTTTATTATCTCTTTTTCTTGTTGTTCTTCTTCGTCTTCTTCGTCTTCCACCATTATTTCTATACTTTCTTTCACCTCTACTATCTCATCCTTCTCTTCTTCTTGAGGAATATCTATCTCAATAAGTTCAGGTTCTTGAGTATTGACTTTTAAGATAACAGAATCTTCTATATCTTCATTTATCTCCTCTTCTACTTTCTCAATTACTCTTACTTCTTTTTCTTCTTTTTCTTCAACAACTTTTTTTATAGGTTCTTGAGAGATAGGCTCTTCATCCTCTTCTTCGATAACAGCTTCAATAGAATCATCTATTTCTTCAATAGAGGTGTCGATAATAATTTCTTCAATTATCTCCTCTTTCTCTTGTTGTTTTTGGGTAATTAACTCTTGATTTTGATGTGTAGGGTTATGGAAAAAATTGTGGGCAGGTACACTCTTTTTAGGTTTAAATAATGATTGCATCATCTCACTAAGTTCATGTGCAGTTTTATCTAAAATAATTAATACGGAGCTAAATACAATGATGAGAAAAAACATCCAAATACCAAATACACCTATATAAGGAGCAAGAGAGGTTACAAAATCATCAGCTAATTTTCCATTGGATGGAGCATTAAAGATTAGAGCTTGTGCGAGTAAAGAAGCGAAAAAAAGTAAGAAAGATGCGATAGCTATCTCTGCCGTTCTAAAAGTTAATTTGCTATTTTTATAGATTTTATAGATAGGAATGAGGAGCATAAAAATATAGATAAATGATATATAGCCTAAATATAATTTATTTGTTGTAGCAAAGGTAGCACCAAAACTTCCCATTAAACCACTTTCACCAAAAAATGTGGATATGCCTAAGTAGATAAAAACAGATATTAATATAATAAATAATGTGTCTTTCAAGTTATAATTCCTTTTGTATAATTTAAAGGAATTATAGCAAATTAAAGCACTATTTTATTTAACCTCAAACTTTATTAAGAGTTGCTATAATATTTGAACTTTTATAAGAGAGATAAAAATGAAAAAACTATATATATTAAGTAGTGGAGCGGGTGGAACAAGTTATATTACAACCCAAGCAATAGATGCGATAGAAGATAGTGAAGTGATAGTTTCGTATACTAAATATGCTAAAGAGTTAAAAGAACTTATAGTAGACAAAGAGGTTTATACTTCAGGAATGACTCATGAAATAGACAGATGTCAACAAGCTATAAACTATGCAAAAGATGGTAAAACAACTTGTATAGTTTCAAATGGTGATGTTAATGTTTTTGGTATGGCAACATTAGTAGTTGAACTGATTAATGAACAAAATCTTTGGGATGAGATAGAGCTTATCTCTATACCAGGGGTTACTTCATTTTTAGCAGCTGCTTCAAGAGTTGGTGCACCAGTTTCTCAAGATTTTGCTGTTATATCACTCTCAGATAGATTAACAGATATAAATATGATAGATAAAAGGGTTAGAAACTCTTTGGATGCTGATTTTATTATAGGTATATATAATCCAAAATCAAAAAGTAGAATTAAGCCTTATCAAAACTTTTTAAAGGCATTGGGTGAGGTGGATGAAAAGATAGCAATTATAGCATCCAATGTTGGAAGAGAGAAAGAGAAAGTAACTATTAGTACAACAAGTGATTTAATTGAACAAGGATTAGCTCATCCAGACGTTTCCATGTCAACTTTGATTATTGTATGTAACTCAAATACAAAACTTACTAAAAATGGTCTAGTATTGACACCTAGAGGATACTTAAGTAAATATGATATGGATGGAAAAATAAGAGAGAATTAAAATACACCTACTCATCAGAGTAGGCGATAGAGGAAGCTTTCTCTTTATAGATTTGTAGAGGTTCTTTTACTGCATCTTGCTGTTGCTCATTCATAATTTGATTAAGTTCAATAGACCTTGCATTAAGAATATCTTCAAAAGCTTTTTGAGAGTTCGGCTTCTCCTCTTTAAACTTATCTAATAAAATATTTCCATTCCCCAGTAAAATAAGATAACTCTCTTTTCCAAAATCTAGCATAACTACATTTGTATTGTTGTCTATCTCTTTTTGAAATCGTATAGTAACTGTTTTTTCTTGCTCTTTTGTTTCTCCATCTTCTTTGTATCTACTTGTAGGCGTTTCCTCTTTTGCTATGGTTGTTGCATCACTATTTCCTTTGAAAAGCCAAGGATTAGTTTTCTTATCATTTTTTAGTATTTTTTTCTTTACAATAAAAAGAATTATAATTCCAAGAAAGAGTAAAGCTATTGTTATATAATAGTTAGTAGAGATAGTTGTTTCACTTTTAGTTGGTAAACTAGCAAGAGTAGTTGGTAATCTACTCTCTTTTGTAATCAATCTATCTTGTTGCAATGTTTTATCTATAAATCGAAGTCTCAATCCATAAGCATCAGGAGTTTTTGAAGCGATTAAAGAGACAGAAGAGGGTACATTTGCAACAATTTGAGTATATTCAAACATTGGAGTAATGCTTATCGACCTTACAAGTTTTGTGGAGAGTTTTTTTATTTTTGAGCTATCTATCTCTGTATCGTAAAGTTTTATAACTATTTTAGAGTGTTTCTTAGATTGTTTTATTATACCTTTAAAAGGGGTGTCAAAAGTTACCATAATATCAACTCTATCGGTTCTATCATAGATGTTGTAGTTTAAGATTTTAGAACCATAAAGAGAGAAGGAAATAAGAAAAATAAGTATAAACTTCAACATTATTTCTCTTTTGAAAGATGATAAACAACAGCATGAGAATCTAAAATCTCATTTACACGTATTGCAAGGTTTTTTTCATAAACCATAACCTCTCCTTTTCCTAAGATACGACCATTAACATAAGCTTCAACACTTTCACCAGCTGGTTTGTTGAGGTCTATGATAGAACCTTTATTTAGTTGAAGTATCTCATGAACACTAAGCATAGTTTCACCTAAATCAGCGATAAACTCTACATTCATATCTAAAAGACCAGAGTAGTTCATCCATGATAGTTCCTCTCTAATTAGTTTTTCACGATTTGTCATCTATTTCCTTTATAGCTATAAGCATTTTTTCACTTTCAATCTGAATTACTTTTAACTCATCATAGTTAAAATCAAAAACATCAATTTTAAGAAAGTGAGGAGTTGCTATGGTGAAAACATTTTCATTAGCTTCTTCAGCAAGAACTTTTGCACTTCCAATAATTAAGTTAGCAGTTTCAAGAGTCATATCTATAAGTGTTTCTTCATCACTCTCATTCTCTTCTAAAAAGAGTTTCGATATTTTTTGCATAAATGGTTTATCTGATGCAAGGTAAACTCTAAACTTCCCACCAATAGTTGCATCTATATCTATGTATGTAATAATTAATTTCTCATCAATTTGTGGAGCAGTCTCTATTTTATAGGCTTCACGAATCTGATGAATACAAAAATTTTCAGAAGCTTTTATTATTGTGTTAAACATAAATTTACCTTTTTATTTTCTTCTTTAATTATACTTGAAAGATACACAAACTAAAATTAAATTTAAAGGCACAATAGAGTAAAATCTAAAAAATGAAAGAGGTCTATACTATGATAGAGTTAGTTATATTGGGAATGGGTGTTGGCTTGTTATCTGGTTTTTTTGGTATAGGTGGTGGGACTATACTTGTACCTCTTTTACTTATCTTTGGTTATGTTATGAAAGAGGCTATCGGTATATCGATAGTTCAGATGGTTTTTAGCTCTATATATGGAAGTTATCTCAACCATAAAAAGGGTAGTTTAGATATATCACTTATTAGTTTTATAGGTATTGGTGGTGCATTTGGTGCTATGTTGAGTGGCTTTATTGTTACTTATGTAAGTGACACTATTTTAGAACTTCTTTTTCTCTCCTTTGCTCTTTTTGCGCTTACGAGACTCTTTTCTATAACTCACGAACATACTAAGCAAAAAAAAATTAATAAAATTCACCTTGTTTTTATAGGTATTCCTTTAGGGGCTTTGAGTATGAGTATAGGGGTTGGGGGGAGTATATTACTTGTACCTATTTTAGTAAGTTTTTTATATTTCCCACTAAAAAAAGCTACTTCAGCAGGACTCTTTTTTGTTGTTTTCTCATCAATAGCAGGGCTTATTTCTCATGCACAACAGGGGTCTATAAATTATGAAAGTGGGATTATTATAGGGTTGTCATCATTGTTGGGTGTTTATGTAGGTGTGCATCTTAAAGATAAGATAAAAACTACTTTACAAAGAAAAATGTTAGCTATCTTTTATCTTTTGATTGTAGCATATTTAACACAGAGAATAATTATATAGAAGGATAAAAAAATATGAAAAGAATACCTTATGGCATAGCCGATTATAAACTAATAAAAGAGGAAGATTATTACTTTATAGATAAAACTAGATTTATAATAGAGATAGAAAATAGCGATAGATTTTCAATGTTTCTACGCCCTAGAAGATTTGGGAAATCTTTACTTATCTCTATGTTACACTATTACTATGATGTACATTATAAAGAGAGTTTTGATATGTTGTTTGGCGATACCTATATCGCTAAACATAAAACGAAAGAGGCTAATAGTTATCATATTTTGAGATTTGATTTTTCTATGGTTGTTGTTGATAATGTGAAAGTTAATTTTTATGAATATCTTTTAATTGTTTTAAAAAGTTTTGTAAGTAGATATAAAATTGATATTGAAACAGATGCTATTCCTACTATTATTTTAAATAAGATTTTTGATTATTTTCGTAATCATCCAGAGAAAAAACTCTATCTTTTAATAGACGAATATGACAACTTCGCAAATAAACTTCTCCTAGATAACCAAAACAGTTATAAAGATATAATAGCAAATAAAGCATCACTTTATAAACAGTTTTTTACTCTACTAAAAGGTGGAGCAGGAGCTGAAAACTCTCCTCTTAAAAAGATGTTTATCACAGGTGTAACTCCTATGACAATGTATGATGTGACAAGTGGTTTTAATATAGGAAGTAATATCTCTACTCAACCAAACTTTAATGATATGGTGGGGATTACTAGTGATGAGTTAAATATTTTATTAAACTATTATAATCTTGATAAGAAGATAGATAGAGAGCTTTTAAAAACTTGGTATAACAATTATAGATTTTCAGAAGATACAGAGCAGACGATTTATAATACCGATATGATACTTTATTATATAAAA
>CAYOKX010000086.1:0-7809 GCA_964404655.1 uncultured Sulfurimonas sp.
TTCAAACAACAGATGCTTTTAAAGCACTTATAGAAGATATTAAAACAACAACTGATGGTTATAGAGACCCTTTAGCATTTGGTATAGCAAGAGTAGATTTAGGACAACTTAATGTTGAAAAATCTCTTCAAGCTACATACCCTCTTATTAACTGGGATGAAAACTTTGGAAGTGCTGCTATATTTGTAAGAGCTTTAGAGGAGCAAGGGGTTAAGGTTGATTTTACTCAAACAGAAGTTGTATGTAATATCAATTTAGACTTTTTAAAAAGCTGTTTAAATGCTTTTACACCATACTCAGATGAGGCAAATGGTGATGCGCATAAAAACATTCAAGTTATATCAGCTTTATACACTCAACTTATCTCAAATGGTTCTTTAGAGGGTGAGTTTAAAGTAACATTTATATTTGATGATGCTCCACTACAAAGTGTTGAGGCTTCATACCTAAAACTTTATGCTATCTCTCAAGCCAAAGTGCCTTTAAGAGATATTAACTTAAATGGTGCTTTTGGTGCTTTACCAAATGTTGCATGGTCAAATGGTCAGCCGATAGAGTTGGATTATCTTAGAGAGTTTGAGATAGAACTTAAACTAGCAAATGAATATCCACATATCGATTTTGTAGATAAATTCCCAAGATTTTTACAACATATCATCCCTCAAGATAACACTAGAATTTTAGATACTTCTAAAGTAAGATTTGGTGCACAACTTGCTGGTGGAACTACGGTAATGCCTGGGGCTTCATATATCAACTTCAATGCTGGAACAACAGGTTCTGTTATGGTTGAAGGTCGTATCTCTTCTTCTGCTATTGTTGGTGAAGGTAGTGATGTTGGTGGTGGTGCTTCTATACTTGGTGTATTGAGTGGAACTGATGGTAACCCTATCTCTGTTGGTAAAAACTGTCTTTTAGGTGCGAACTCTACTTGTGGTATTCCTTTAGGTGATGGGTGTATTATTGATGCAGGTATCGCTATTTTAGAGGGAACAAAAATAGCAATATATCCTGAAGAGTTAAAGAAAATTATGGATGTAAATACAAATATGAAGATGGAAGGCGAAATTTTCAAAGGAAAACAACTTGCAGGTTTCTATGGTATCCATTATAGACAAAACTCTATGACTGGTGAGATTACAGCGTCTCGTTCAACGAGAGAGATTAAACTTAACGCTGATTTACATTAATCTTTTATGATTTAGATAAGATTTTTTTCTTATCTAAATTTTTCTCTCCCTATTCCCAAATAATCAAAATTTAGCTAAAATACCATTAATTATTTTACAGGACAATCATTTGAGTAAATATATAACAACACCTATATACTATGTAAACGGTCAAGCACACATTGGTCATGCTTATACAACTTTTATTGCTGATACTAAAGCAAGATATGAAAGATTGAAAGGGAATGAAACATTTTTCTTAACAGGTACAGATGAACATGGTCAGAAGATAGAAGAATCAGCACAAAAAGCTGGAAAACCTACTCAAGAGTTTGCAGATGAGATTAGTGCAACTTTTAAAACATTATGGGATGAATTTGAAATATCTTACGATAAATTTATTCGTACAACAGATAGTGACCATAAAATTGGAGTACAAAAAGCATTTGAAGTTATGTATGCTAAAGGTGATATTTACAAAGATTTTTATGAGGGTCATTACTGTGTAAGTTGTGAAACATTTTTTCCAGAAACACAACTTGAAGATGGTGAGTTTTGTCCAGATTGTGGACGTACTACAAACATCATTAAAGAGGAAAGCTACTTTTTTAAACTTTCAAAATATGAAAATAGACTTTTAGCTCACTATGAAAACAATCCAGATTTCATACTTCCTCGTTCACGTGCAAATGAGGTTATCAACTTTGTAAAAGGTGGACTTCGTGACCTTTCTGTAACTCGTACATCTTTTAAATGGGGTGTAAAAATGCCTGAGAGTTTAAACGATGATAAACATGTTATGTATGTTTGGCTTGATGCTCTTATGAACTATGTAACAGCGCTTGGTTATGGTAAAGATGATGCAAATATGAATTTTTGGTCAGATACTACTCACCTAGTTGGAAAAGATATTTTACGTTTCCATGCTATCTATTGGCCAGCATTTTTAATGAGTCTTGATATGCCTCTTCCTAAACATATTGGTGTTCATGGTTGGTGGACTCGAGATGGTGAAAAGATGTCAAAATCTAAAGGTAATGTTATCGCTCCTAAAGAGGTTGCAGATGCTTATGGTGCTGAAAATCTAAGATATTTTATGCTTCGTGAAGTTCCATTTGGTCAAGATGGTGACTTTTCTCAACGTGCTTTTATAGATAGAATAAATTCTGAACTGAGCAACGACCTTGGAAATCTTTTAAATCGTATCATCGGTATGAGTGGAAAATATTCAGAGTTTGAAATAGATAGTGCAAATGTTGCAGAATATCATACTAAAGAGCTAGATGCGATGAATGAAGTTTTAGGAAACCTTGATAAATTTATGGAAAATATGCAAACGCATAGATACCTAGATGAACTTTGGAAACTTTTTGCTATTGGAAATAAAGCTATTGAAGAGTATGCTCCTTGGGTAAAGATGAAAGAGGATAAAAAAGATGAAGCACTTGCAACAGTTGCACTTGTAGCAAATATTTTAGCAAAAGCTTCGATAATGCTTCATCCTGTTATGCCTAAAACTACAAATATCATAGCTGATGCACTTAATTTTGAGATAGATAATGCCTCTTATCAAGAGTTAGTATTAGATAAAAATCTTTTAAAACAATTCGCTATAAAAAAAGTTCCACCACTTTTTCCTCGTGTTGAAGAACCTTTAATGCAAGAGGAAACTCCTTTAGAAGAGGTGAAAGCTGAAAAAAAACCAAAGAAAAAAGAAAAAAAATCTCAAGAGGTAAAACCAGAAGAGGATAATCTTATAGAGATTGGACAATTTTTTGAAACATCTTTAAAGATAGGTACAGTTATGGAAGCAGAGGAAGTTCCAAAAAGTAAAAAACTTCTTAAACTTCAAGTAGATACAGGAGATGAAAATCTTCGTCAAGTAGTGGCGGGAATAAAAGAATTTTACTCAGCCGAGTCATTGATAGGCACTCAAGTATGTGTTGTAGCAAACTTAAAACCTGCAAAATTGATGGGAATGATGTCACACGGTATGCTTTTAGCTGCTAAAGATGAAGATGGTTTATGTTTAATCAGACCAGAAAAACCTAAAAAATCTGGAACGCCTATTGGATGAGACTTGTTAATGTTCTCGCACTTACAAATGCACAGTTAATTAATGACCCATTTGTAAGTAGTTTTACTAATATTGTTTTTGAAGCTAAGTCGGTAAAAAGGGGTGACCTTTTTATCGCATTTGATGAAGATTCAATAGAAGAGGCTATTTTAAATGGTGCTTATGGTATTGTTTTTGATAAACCTACTCAAATTAGTGACAATGAAATAGCATGGATAAAAGTAAAAGATATAGAAAATGCACTTAAAAAACTTTTACGTTTTAAATTGATAGAAAAAGAGACTTTAAACTACTCTTGTGATGAAATCACTTTACAGTTAGCATTACAAATAAATAGTGATTCTAAACTTATTATTATCAATAAAGATTTAAGAACTATCGCGCAAATTCTTTGGAATATTGAATTAAAAAGTATAACACTTTTCTCAAAATCATTTCAAGATATAGATATTTTTACAGATATCAACTCTATTCCTTTAAATAATAAAGAATATATTAAAATTGTAGAAAAAACACTTTTTGAAACATCTTTTATCTATGATAAAAAATATTATGAAAGAGAATTTATATCTCCTCTTTTTATATCTAATTTAAACAATTTAATCAATTTATATAAAATACTCAATATAGATTTTCGATTAAAAAAATTTACAATGCTAAATAATTTTGAAGTAACTTTTATAAATGGAAAATTTGAAATAAAAGAGTTTGGCTCAACAGATAAAGTGTTGATTTTTGAAAAAAATTTAGATTTAATTACTCAAGAGATAGTATTTTTAAGAAAAAACAGTTCATGGGCTAAAACTATTTATATATTACCATCCTCTTACTTGTGTGAAGATGATAGTAATATATATAGATATAAAAATACTCATGAAATCATACCATTATTAAAAAAACATTTTTTTAATTTTGCTTTAGTTGTTGGTATAGATAAAAAAATTATAGCACAACCTATTACTTCAACACAATTAACTTTAGATTTTTAGGAAAAAAGAATGAACCGTAGAGATTTTTTAACTACTGCAACAACAGTTTCAGTTGCAATGACCGTAGCAGGATGTAACGAAGGTAATCACAAGGCGATAGATTATTCTAAACACCCATCTTTAGATAATGAAACAAAAAAACGAGTAAATATAAATAGAAACAAAAAAACTATTATAAAACTTGCTACAAGTTGGCCAGCACATTTCCCTATTATGGGAAGAGGTGTGGAAAGATTTGCACAAAGAGTTAAAGATATAAGTGGAGGTTCACTCGAGATAAAACTTTATCCTAAAAACACTCTTGTCCCTGCCCTAGCAGTTTTTGATGCTGCTAGCAGTGGGCAAATTGATGCTTTTCATTCTGGACCATATTATTGGAAAGGAAAAAACTCTGCATTTTCACTTTATAGTGGTATTCCATTTGGTTTTACAGCTCAAGAGATAAATTCTTGGATGCTTTTTGGTGGAGGAATGGATATGTGGAGAGAACAGTATGAAAAATATAATCTTCATCCATTTATGGGTGGGAATACATCTATCCAAATGGGTGGATGGTTTCGAAAACCTATCAATTCTCTTAAAGATATGCAAGGACTCAAAATGAGAATACCTGGTTTAGGTGGAGAAGTATTTGCAAAAATTGGAGTAAATCCTATCTTACTTCCAGCAGGAGAGATATATACATCCTTGGAGAGAGGAATTATAGATGCTACAGAATGGGTAGGACCAGCATTAGATATTAAAATGGGTTTTTACAAAGTTGCACCATATTATTATTCAGGATGGCATGAACCTGGTTCAATTTTAGAACTTACTTTCAATAAACAATTTTTTTCTAAATTGGCTTTTGAACATCAATCAATGATAGAGGTTAGTACAAGTGAAATGAATTCAAATATGGTTTCTGAATTTCATTCTCAAAATATTTTAGCATTACAAAAATTAAAAGAGTTAAATATATCTATACTTCAATATCCAAAAGATGTTACAGAAGCTGGAAAAGTTTCATTAAAAGAGGTAGTTAAAGAACTAAGCTTTAAAAACAAAGATTTTAATAGAGTATATAACTCTATTGACTCATATTTAGCATTATCTAAAGAGTGGAGTAATGCTAGTTTAAAATATTTTTTAAACGAAAGATAAGTATTGAATAAAAAAATTCTTTTATTAACTCTTACAAAATTATCTCTATTTGCTTCATTTCACGGGTATATATTAGATAAAAATAGTTCCAAACCTATTAGTGGTGCTTTTATAAACGATTCAATACAAAGTGTCAAAAGTGATGAAAATGGTTCATTTTCAATTGACAGTAATGAATCAAAATATTTTGTTAAAGCATATGGCTACAAACCACTCAGTTTTTCAGCAGAACAAAATAGTTCTATTGTAAAAGTTGAGTCTATTTTTATAAAAGCCCTCTATTTAACATTTTGGGGTGCAAGTAATAACTCAAAAACATTAAAGAAAATTTTAAAAATAATAGATGAAACAGAAGTAAATGCTATTGTAATGGATGTTAAAAGTGAGTATGGACTAACATCTTTCCTAACATCTTTTGAACAAGCCAACAGTTATGGTGCACATAAACAAAGAACAAATAGAAATATAGAAAAATTTATGCAAGTGATGAAAAACAAAAATATTTATATGATAGCAAGAATTGTAACTTTTAAAGATGAATTACAAGCTTCAAACAATCCAGATTATGCTATAAAAAAATCAGATGGAGAAATATGGAGAAATAGAGATAATATGGCTTGGGTAGACCCTTTTGATAAACGTTCTCATGATTATACGATTTCTATTGCAGAAGAAGCAGCAAAAATAGGATTTGATGAGATAAACTTTGATTATATTCGTTTTCCTGCAAAACTATCACTTGTCTTTTCGGAAGAAAATACAGCTCAAAATAGAGTTAAAGCTATTGAGAATTTCCTACTTTCTGCTAAGAATAGGTTACGAAAATATGGTGTTTTTATATCTGTTGATACATACGGAAATATATGTTGGGTTGATGGTGATAGTAATATAGGACAAACAATATCATCTTTAGCAAAATATGCGGATTATTTATCTCCCATGCTCTACCCTTCTGGATTTGCAAAAGGCTCTTTTAAGTTTAAATATCCATCTAATCATCCCTATTATGTAATTTATGAAAGTATAAAAAATATGGAAAGCCAAATAGATACAAAAAGAGTTAGACCTTGGCTACAACATTTTAGAGACTATGCACACGAAAAGAAAGAGTATAAAAAATTTGAAGTCAATGCTCAGATTAGAGCAACAAAAAATAGTGATTCTGCAGGATGGATGTTATGGTCTCCATCAAGTAAATATTTTGAAGATTATTTTTTAAAAAAAAATAAAAAAGAAGAACCTTTTTAAGGTTCTTCTTTAATAATAACTAACTAAGCCATAGCTTCTTTAGCATATTTTTCACCAAGTGCATAAGCAGTTTTATTTACTTCATGAACTTTAGCAGGTACTTTAGAAAGCATAGTAGCAATTAAAGCATCTTTATCGATAGCATTCATCATTGTATTTGCAATTGCAAGTGCAACAACAGATTGTGTAATAACATTACCAACCTCTTCTTTTGCTATAGTAATAATAGGAATTTCATAAATATTCCAAGTTTTTCTATCTTCATCTGTTGGTTGAACAAGATTTGGATCGATAACAATTGTTCCGCCAGGTTTTACACCATCTTTAAACAGTACATAACTCATTTGTGCAACAGAAAGCATAAAGTTAATTTCACCATCATTTGCATAAGGATAGTAGATAACTTCATCATCAAGCTGAATATCAACAACAGTTGGTCCACCACGAACTTGTGATGTATATGTTGCAGTTTTTAGTCCATGACCACCAGTTTTAATCTTTGCAGCTGCAAAAATTTCACCAGCAAGAAGAACACCTTGACCACCAACACCAGTAAATCTCATTAATGTTTTAGTATCGCTCATTATGTCTCCTTATATTTTTTTAGCAAAATCATCTTGAGTGATTTTAGCTCTTTTACCTTGATGAACTTTTTGAATTTCAGCATACATTTCACAATACTCATCAGCTTCTGTATCTTGCTTTAATACACCTAATGGTAATAAGTTTAATCGCTCTTCTTCACTCATCGCATCATATTTTTTCTTAGAAGTTGTAATACTATCAATCCATTCTAAGTTAGCCATTGCTGACATCATTTTATTTTTACGGCCAAGGTTAATATGACAGTTTGAAAGAACTTCCATCATAGAAAAACCTTTATGTTCCATAGCTTTGATAAGGATTTTTTCAAGTTTCTTTGGCTCAAGCATAGTTTCACGTGCTACAAAAGAAGCACCAGAAGCGATAGCTAAATCACAAGTATCAAAAGTTGGATCAATATTACCAGCTTTTTGAGTAACTGTCCACATACCCTGAGGAGTAGTTGGAGAAGTTTGTGAATTAGTAAGACCATAGATAAAGTTATTGATAATAATCATAGTCATATCAATATTTCTTCTACAACCATGAATAGTATGGTTACCACCAATAGCAAGTGCATCACCATCACCAGCAACACAAA
>CAYOKX010000087.1:0-7679 GCA_964404655.1 uncultured Sulfurimonas sp.
ATAGGTCCATACTCTCAAGCAGTAGTGGCAAATGGTATGGTTTACACTTCAGGTCAGATAGCACTTACTCCAGAGGGTGTGATGTTGGAAAATGATGTTGTTATCCAAACAAAACAGGTACTTAAAAACTTACAAGCAGTTTTAGAAGAGGCTGGAAGTGCTATGGATTTAGTAGTAAAAACAACTATTTTTATAGACTCTATGGATGATTTTACAACTATAAATGAGATATATGAGGAAGCTTTTGGCTTTCATAAACCAGCTCGTGCAACAGTAGCCGTAAAAACTCTACCTAAAAATGCTCTTGTTGAGATTGATGCAGTAGCTCTAATTAAGTAGTCAATTAAATAAAAATTAAAGCTATTTTGGATATAATTGCGAACTTTTTAGTAGAATTATAAGGAAATATTAATGTACGCAATTATCAAAAACGGTGGTAAGCAGTATAAAGTTCAAGAAGGTGATATTCTTCTTTTAGACAAAATGTCTCTTGAGCCAAAAGCTACAATCGAAATTACGGAAGTTCTAGCAGTTAATGCTGGTGAACTTAAAATGGGAGCTCCTTTTGTTGAAGGTGCTGTTGTAACTGCTGAGGTTATCAACGAAGGTCGTGACAAGAAAGTAATTATTTTCAAAAAACGTCGTCGTAAAGATAGTAAAGTTAAAAGAGGTTTCAGAAGAGATTTCACTCGTGTTCGTATCACGAAAATAGCTGCATAAGCTATAACGCAAGGAGATAAAGAATGGCACATAAGAAAGGACAAGGTAGTACACAGAATAATCGTGACTCTGCCGGTAGAAGACTTGGTGTAAAAAAATATGGTGGAGAAGTTGTTATTCCTGGTAATATCATCATCCGTCAGCGTGGAACTAAAATCCACCCAGGTAACAATGTAGGAATGGGAAAAGACCATACTATATTTGCACTTATTGAAGGTGTTGTTAGATTCGAAAGAAAAGACAAAAAACGTCAACAAGTTTCTGTAGTACCTGCTTCATAATTCTACAAATATTTGGGCTTTTGCCCATATATTTTATTAACCTCAATCTATAATTTAGAATTAATTCTAAAAACCTTTTAATATTTAACAATTTACTATTTCATTTTTAAAAATTAAAGTTAATTTTTAAGTATTTTTATATAAAACCAAGGATTTATAATGTTTACAGATAGTGTCGAATTAACAGTTAGCTCAGGAAAAGGCGGGCAGGGATGTGTTGCATTTCGTCGTGAAAAGTTTGTACTCAATGGTGGTCCAAATGGTGGAGATGGTGGAAAAGGTGGAGATGTTTGGTTTAGATGTGATAATAATACACATACTCTTTCACATTTTCAACGTAGAATGCACATAAAAGCAGATAAAGGTGTACCTGGTGAAGGTTCTTTAATGACTGGAAAATCTGGAGCAAAAAAAATTATTATTGTTCCACCTGGAACACAAATTTTAGATACTGAAACTGGAGAGGTTCTTTTTGATATGTTAAAACATGGTCAAGAGGAAAAGTTTATTCAAGGTGGAAAGGGTGGACTTGGAAATTTTCACTTTCGTTCACCAACAAATCAGAGACCAACTTATGCACAACCAGGAGAGAAAGGTGAAACTAGAAAAATAAAACTAGACCTTAAACTTATTGCTGATGTTGGATTAGTTGGATTTCCTAATGTTGGAAAATCAACACTTATATCAACAGTTTCGAATGCTCGTCCAGAGATTGCTAACTATGAATTTACTACACTTACACCAAAATTAGGTCAAGTAAATATTGGAGATTTTGAGTCTTTTGTTATGGCAGATATTCCTGGTATTATCGGTGGAGCTCATGAAGGAAAAGGTTTAGGTATTCAATTTTTAAGACATATAGAAAGAACTAAGATTCTTCTTTATATGGTTGATTTAGGAAATTATAGAGAGTTAAAAGAGCAGATAGAAGTTTTAAAAGATGAGATAGCTTCATTTTCTGAAGTTTTAGGAAATTCTAAATTTGCTATCGCTTTAACTCGTGTTGATATTGTTCCTCCTGATGAGATAGATGATTTAGTTAATGAATTTTTGAAACTTTTAGGTTTAGAATCTTCAAAAACTAATGAGTTTAATTTTGATAGTACAATGCCTTTTTATGTACAAGATTCAGCTTCTGAAGAGTTAGGGTTTGATAGAACGAAACCATATTTAGTCGCTCCTATATCTTCAGCAACAAGTAAGAATATAGAAGCACTTAAATATTCTCTATTTAATCTAGTGCAATCAGACCGTAAATAGCTATGAAAAGAGTAGTAGTTAAGGTTGGTAGTGCCGTTTTAACTGAAAACTCTCAGATTGCATTAGCCCGAATGCAATCTTTAGTTATATTTTTAGTAGAACTCAAAAAAAAACATGATGTTATTTTAGTCTCTTCAGGTGCAGTTTCTGCAGGATTTACCAAACTTCCATTAGATAGAACTATTATTAAAAACAAACAAGCTTTAGCTGCAATAGGGCAACCTATATTGATGAACCATTATAAACGAGAGTTTTTTGTTCATACAACTACTTCAGCACAAGTTTTAATCACCTCTGCAAATCTTAATAGAAAAGATGATATAGCACGAATAAAAGGGACAATAGATACTCTTTTAGAGAATGGTGTTCTTCCTATTATAAATGAAAATGATGCAACATCGACACAGGAGCTAGAGGTAGGGGACAATGACCAACTTTCAGCATATATTACAAAGCATACTGATGCTGATATGTTGATTATATTGTCCGATATAGATGCCTATTATGATAGTGACCCAAGAGAAAATAGTGATGCTAAAGTTCTAAAAATTGTAAATAGTATCGCTAAAGAAGAGTTACAAAAAGTACCAACACCAAATAATATTTTTGCAACAGGTGGTATAGTAACAAAACTAAAAGCAGCTTCTTATCTACTTCAAAACAATAAATCACTTTTTTTAGCAAGTGGATTTGATTTGGATGATGTAAAAAGTTTTATGTTAGATAATAAACATAATGGTGGAACACTTTTTACAAAAGAGGATAAAAAATGAATGTGATTTTTATGGGAACACCGGACTATGCGCAAAAGATATTGGAACGATTAATAGAGAAAGAGGATATTAATGTTGTAGCTGTATATACTCAGCCAGATAAACCAGTAGGGCGTAAAAAAGTTTTGACTCCACCTCCTGTTAAAGTAACAGCTCAAGAAAATGAGATTAGAGTTATTCAGCCAAATAGATTACGAGATGAAGATGTTATCGCTGAACTTTTAACAATCGAGTGTGATTATATAGTTGTTGCTGCTTATGGACAGATTTTACCAAAATCTATTCTTGATTATGCACCTTGTATAAATTTACATGCTTCTATCCTACCAAAGTTAAGGGGTGCAAGTCCTATTCAACAAGTTTTACTTAATGGTGAAATACAAACAGGTGTAACAGCTATGCTTATGGATGTTGGATTAGATACTGGTGATATTATAAAAATATCTACTATCGATATATCTAATGATGAGATGGTAGAAACTCTTTTTGATAGACTTACAGATGTTGCGGTGAATTTAACTGAAGATGTACTCGAAAATTTTACTACTTATGAAATGAAAAAGCAAGATGATACACTTTCTACACATTGCTCTAAAATTACAAAAGCAGATGGTGAAGTAGAATTTGATAATGCGACAACTCTTTATAATAAATATCGTGCATTCACACCTTGGCCAGGAATATATCTTAAGAGTGGACTGAAGTTAAAAAAAATAATTTTAGAAGAGTGTCAAAGTTCAAATATTGCAGGAAAAATTTTAAAAATTGAGAAAGAGAGTATTGTTGTCGGTTGTGAAATAGGTTCTATTCGAATATTTAGTGTTCAATCACCATCAAAAAAAGAGGTTTCTATTCTCTCTTTTATAAATGGACAAAGATTAAATATTGCAGATATTATCTCTTAAAAGTGTAGATTCAACACAAATATATATAAAAAAATTACTGAGAGAAAAGAGTATAAAACTTCCTTTTGCAGTAACCACAACTATTCAAACAAATGGTATAGGCAGTCGAAATAATTCTTGGATAGGTTTAGAGGGTAATCTTTTTTTATCTTTTGCAATTTCATTTAAAGATTTACCAAATGATTTAAAATTGGAGTCCTCCTCTATCTATTTTTCATATCTTTTAAAAGAGGTTTTAAGTGAACTAAATTCCTCTGTTTGGCTAAAATGGCCTAATGATTTTTATTTGAATAAAATAAAAATCGGGGGAATGATTACTAATATTATAGGGGATACTCTTATTTGTGGAGTAGGTTTAAATCTTATTACTGCTCCAGATAAATTTCTATCATTAGATATACAAATATCAAAAGAAAAGCTTTTAAAATTATTTTTTTTAAAAATAGAAAAAAAAATAGAATGGAAGCAAGTTTTTAGTAAATATCAGTTAGAATTTCATAAAAATAGAGAGTTTTCTACACATAAAAATAGTGTAAAAGTTTCATTAAAAGATGCTGTTTTACAAAATGATGGTTCTATAATAAGCGATGGCGAAAGGATATATAGTCTAAGATGAGTGAAGTAATAGTAATTGCAAATCAAAAAGGTGGTGTTGGAAAGACAACAACAGCTGTAAATTTATCAGCATCTTTAGCGGTTGCAGAAAAAAAAGTTCTCTTAATAGATGTAGACCCTCAAGCGAATGCAACAACTTCTTTAGGTTTTCATAGAAATGATTATGAGTTTAATATTTATCATGTTTTAACAAATAGTAAAAAATTACAAGATATTATTTTAAAATCAGATTTACCAACACTTCATTTAGCTCCATCAAATATAGGATTAGTTGGAATTGAAAAAGAGTATTATGATGCAGATAATGCAAAAGGTCGGGAACTTGTTTTAAAAGGGGCTATTGCAGATATTCGTGAAAAATATGATTATATTATAATAGATGCTCCTCCTGCACTTGGACCGATGACAATAAATGCTTTAGCAGCTTCAAACTCTGTGATTATACCTATCCAGTGTGAATTTTTTGCATTAGAGGGATTGGCACAACTTTTAAATACTATTAAAGTTGTACGAAAATCTATAAATCCAAAGTTAACAATAAAAGGTTTTTTACCAACAATGTTTAGTTCTCAAAATAATCTTTCAGAACAAGTTTTTGCAGATTTACGTCAACATTTTAATAGTAAACTTTTTAGGGATGGAGAGGATTTTATTGTTGTACCTAGAAATGTTAAATTGGCTGAATCCCCATCTTTTGGTAAACCAGCAATTTTATATGATGTAAAATCAAAAGGGGTTATAGCCTATCAAAATTTAGCAAATCTTATTATAAAATAATTTAAATTAAGGATATTATCTATACAAATTATAATTTTTTTTTAATTTCTTCTATACTTTAACTATCCTTTTAATTTTATCATTGTATAATTTCACAACTTTTAGGAGGTGCTATGTTAGATATAAACCCAATACTACTTTTGGTTACATTTGTTGTATTTCTTTCGCTTATTGCCGTTCTGAACAGTTGGCTTTATAATCCATTATTCGCTTATATTAACAAACGTGATGAAGATATCAAGAACGACTTAAATGAAGTTGGTTCAAATGATGATGAAATCAATGAGTTAAATGCAAAAGCTGAATCTATAGTTATGAATGCTAAACTAGAGGTTGCGGCCCTAAGAGAAAAAGTTATTGCGGATGCTAAGAAATTGGCAGATAGTAAACTAGAGACAAAACGTGCTGAATTAGCTAGTGAATATTCTAAATTTGAGAAATCACTTGAAGAATCTAAAGCTCAGTTAGTAAGTGACCTAATGTCTGAAGTTCCACTATTTAAAGAAGCTGTTAAAGCTAAATTTAGTCAAATATAAAGGATGTTTTGTGAGTAGAATTTTAGTATTAATGCTAACTATGTCAACTTTTGCATTAGCATCTGATGTAATAACAGATGGTGGTACAGATATTGTTGAAAGAACAGTTAACTTTGTATTATTCGCTGGACTAGTTTGGTATTTAGTTGCTGAACCAGCAAAGAACTTTTTCAACGCAAGAACTCAAAATATTGCTGATGAATTAAAGAAAGTTCAAGACAGGCTGAATGAATCGATTTCTCTAAAAAAAGAGGCACAAGCAAAAATTGTTGATGCTGAAAAATTTGCAGAAGAGTTAATCGTTTCATCTAAAAAAGAGAACAAACTTATTGATGAAAAAATGATAGAACAATGTGAATTTGAACTTGAAACATTAACAAAGCAACATGATTCTGTAAAAGAGTTTGAGCAAAGAAAAATGATCAATAATGTTGTTGAAGAAATTTTAAATGATGTACTGAATGAAAGTAGTGCTAACTTTGATAAAAAAGCGATGGCTAGTGTTATTTTAAAGAAGGTGGCATAATATGGAAGAGTTGATTGCAAAAAAATATATTAAAGCCATTACTAATGGTTTAGATATAGCAACTGTTAAAAATATGACTATCGTATTTGCTGTATTAGCTGATTCATTTAAAGATACAAAATTTGTAAATATAATTGAAAACCCTTATATTAAGAAAAATGATAAATTATCAATACTGTTAGATGCAGTTAAGTCTGTAGAATCTAAAGAATTAAATAATTTTATTAAGCTTATTGTTGAAAATAATAGAATTAATATCATTCCTTCTATCGCTGAAGAGATGAGAAAAAATTTAGCAAAAGAGACTAAAAGTTATGATGGTACTATATATAGTGATACTGCTATCGATAAAAAATTAGTAACTGAGTTAAGTAAGGGTTTAAGTAAAAAGTTCGATTCAAAAATCAGTTTAACATTTGTGAAAAATGATTTTAGTGGTATAAAAGTTGATGTAGAAGATTTAGGTGTAGAGATTAATTTTTCTAAAGCAAGAATCAATACACAAATGATAGAACATATATTAAAAGCAATTTAACTTTCAAAGAGAGGAGAACAATAGTGGTAGCAAAAATTAAAGCTGATGAAATCAGCTCAATAATCAAAGAACGTATCGACAATTTTGAATTAAATGTTGATATTAATGAAACTGGTAAAATTGTTTCTTATGCTGATGGTGTTGCACAAGTTTACGGACTTAGCAATGTTATGGCTGGAGAGATGGTAGAGTTTGAAGATGGTACACAAGGTTTAGTTATGAATCTTGAAGAAAGTAGTGTTGGTATCGTTATTTTAGGTGCTGGTACTCAATTACGTGAAGGTATGTCTGTTAAAAGACTAGGTAAACTTCTTCGTGTTCCTGTTGGAGATGCTCTTTTAGGTCGTGTAGTAAATGCACTTGGTGAGCCAATCGATGGAAAAGGTCCTATTGAAACAACTGAAACTCGTTTCGTTGAAGAGAAAGCACCTGGAATTATGAATCGTAAATCTGTTCATGAACCATTAGCAACTGGTATCAAAGCTATTGATGCTCTTGTTCCAATTGGTCGTGGTCAACGTGAGCTTATTATTGGTGATAGACAAACTGGTAAAACAACAATCGCTATCGATGCAATTATCAATCAAAAAGGTAATGGTGTTGTTTGTGTATATGTTGCAATCGGTCAAAAAGAATCAACAGTAGCTCAAATCGTTCGTCGTTTAGAAGATCATGGTGCTATGGAATACACTATCGTTGTATCTGCAACTGCTGCTGAAGCTGCTGCATTACAATTTTTAGCTCCATATAC
>CAYOKX010000088.1:0-7516 GCA_964404655.1 uncultured Sulfurimonas sp.
AAAAAACAGAATATTTAGGTTTAGTAAGTGAAAAAACAGCATCATTTAAACAGTTGTTTACAGTTCTAAAAACAGCTACAGATATGGAAAACTCACCACTCAAAAGAATTTTTATCACAGGTGTAACACCGATGACTATGTTTGATGTTACAAGTGGGTTTAATATAGGAAGTAATATCTCTCTTGATTCAGAGTTAAACGATATGGTTGGGTTTAATGAAGAGGAAGTAGATAAAATATTAGAGTATTATAAACTTGATATAGATAAAAATATGTTGAGAGAGTGGTATAATAACTATAATTTTAGCGAAGATAGTGAGCAAAGAGTATTTAACAGCGATATGATTTTATATTTCATCAATAAATATCAAAAAACAAATAAACTACCAAAAGAGATGATAGATATAAATGTAAGAAGTGATTATTTAAAACTGAGAAATATTGTGTATACAAATAAAAAACTCAATGGAAACTTTGAAACTCTTCAAACTTTAATAGCAGGAGATACAGTCTCAGTTCCAAATCTTGTCCAAGATTTTTCAGCACTTCATCTTGAAAAAACAAATAATTTTAAATCTTTGATGTTTTATTTAGGACTTGTTACTATTGATAGTAGCGAACTGGACTTAAATTTAAAAATACCAAATGAAACAGTAAAAAGAATAGATATAGATTTTTTAAAAGATACTCTTCAATTAGAAAAAGTATTTACACTCAATACAGATAAAATAGAAGAATATCTAAAGAGTTTTGCCTTAAAGGGAAGTTTAGATATATTTCAATATTTAGCAGATATGATAAAAGAGAACACAGGAATAAGAGATTATATATATAAAGAACAAAGTGTAAAATCTATGTATATGGCTTATCTTTCACTTAGTCCTTACTACATCATCAAAAGTGAATTGGAACTTAACAAAGGGTTTGTAGATATTTTAATAAAACCATTTAATCCTTATGTAAAATATGTTGGCTTATTAGAGTTTAAATATATAAAACTTACAGATAAAGCCGATGAAAACACTCTGAAAAAACTAAAATCAGATGCTATAACTCAACTTAATAAGTATAAGAAAGATACACTTGTAACAGAACATACAAAAAGAGGTTTAGGAGTGAAAAAAGTTGTTCTTATTTTTCATGGGTGGGAGATTTTGGTTTGTGAAGAGGTTTAGTTTCAATAAATAAAAGATATCATAAGGAGAAAAAAAATGCAATTTACAAACAAAAAAAAGGATAATATAAAATGATTCGTAAATTTATAGAGTTTTCTATCAATAAACCATTACTAAACCATATATTATTAAGCTTTATATTGGTGCTTTCCATATTTGCTTATATCAATATTCCTAAAGAGATATTTCCCCCTATTAATATGGACAAAATAACTATTGCTGGTGGGTATGTTGGAACATCTGCTGATATACTCGACAAGATGGTAGTACAATCGATAGAGGATGATTTACAAAATATTAATGAATTGGATAGTGTGACTACAACTATTAAAAATGCTTCCTTCTCTATTGTTGCAGATATAAAATCTGGTTCTGAAAATATTAAAGTTTTAAATGATGTCAAAGATATTATAAGTTCTGTAAAAAAAGATTTACCTGCTGATATGGCTGACCCTGTTGCAAAGATAAAAACACATTCTTTCCCTCTTGTTCTTATCGCTCTCTCTGGAGATGTAACTAAAAAAGAGTTGCTTCTTCGTGCAAAAGAGTTAAAAAGTGACCTCAGCAAGTATAAAACATTAAGTGATGTTACAGTCCGTGGTGATGCAGATGATGAACTTGTTATAAGGGTAAATGAGCAAAAAATCCGAGCTTTAGAGCTTCAACCCTCTTTAGTTATTTCGGCATTACAAAGTATTAGTTCTATCTTTCCAATAGGTACTATTAAAGAGAAGGGAGAACATCTCTACATTTCTACATTTAATGGTGAAAAAAATGCAAAAGATATATCAAACACTCTTATAACTGTTGGAAATAAAAGAGTAAAGATAGGAGATATAGCTGATGTCTCTTTTGAACTGAGTGATGAATCTGAACTTTCTCATTACAATGGTGCAAGAAACATCTCCATCAATGTCACAAAATCAAAAGATGGAAATGCGATAGCTCTTGTAAAAGATATACGTAAACTCTTAGCTGAAAAATCAAAACTAAACCCTAATCTACACTACAATATCTATACAGATACCTCTATTTGGATAAAAAATCGTCTTAATATTGTTGTTTCAAATATTCTTTTTGGTCTTATGCTCGTCTTTATCGCTATGATGGTATTTATAAATCGTGGTATAGCATTTGTTGTTGCTATCGGAATACCTATGAGTTTTATGATAGGTCTTATAGCAACTGAACTAATGGGAAATAGTTTAAATATGCTCTCCCTTTTAGGTGCATTAATCGCTTTAGGAATGTTAGTTGATGAAGCGATAATAGTAGCTGAAAATATTTATAGACATATGGAAGAGGGGATGGATAGACACGAAGCTACTATTATGGGTGCTACGGAGATGTTTCCAGCAGTTTTAACGGCGACACTTACTACTGTTTTTGCTTTTTTACCTATGCTTTTACTCTCTGGAGAGATGGGAACTTTTATAAAAATAATTCCAGTTATGATAACTGTTCTTTTACTCTCCTCTCTCTTTGAAGCATTTTACTTTTTACCACTTCATGCACACGACTTTTTACGAGTTTCTAAAGATAGTAGTTTTACAAACAGACTCTGGCAATCGATGAACTCAGTTTATAATAGATTATTACATTTTTTATTTAAACGAAAATGGCTTTCACTTATTGTGATGGTAGTAACTATTCTTTCAGTAACTTTTATATTGATAAAAAACTCTAAATTTCAACTTTTCCCCGAATTTGATACAACACAGATATATGTATATGGAACAGTAAATATAAACAATGAACTTATGGATACAGAAAAAATAGTAACCCAACTAGAAAAAAAGCTTTTAGATAATAACTTTAAAAGTGAAGTATCTTCTATTACCTCTGTAACTGGTTTTAAGATGGATGCAAAAAATAGAGCCAAACTTGGAGAAAATCTTTTTCATATATTTATAGATTTACATGAAAGAAAACCATCTAATCTTTTTGACACATATATCAGTCCCTATCTCTCTTTAGAATATGATGCTTCTCTACTTAAAAGGGAAAAAAGTGCCAAAGAGTTAGCAAAATATGTTGAAGAGATAGTCTCTCCATTTAGAATGCAAAAAGATAGTAATGGCTTAGTTTTTGATGAACTTGTTGTAAAAGTACCCGGAGCTGGTGTTATCGCTTCAGATATTGAGCTTAGTTTAAGTGGTAAAAGTGAAACAGAGATTATTAAAGGTCTACAAACAATAGAAGATGCTCTCGAAGCTATAAAAGGTGTAAAAAATATCTCCGATGATGCAACTATCGGGGAAGAAGAGTTAAAACTACGAGTAAATAGATATGGTCAAGAGTTAGGGTTTAATGAAGCTATTATATCAAAAGAGCTTATGCCCTACTATCTTAAAGGTGAATATGGGAAAATGTTTAACGATGATGGACTTATTCGATTAAAGATAGAAAGTAAAATGAACAAACATATCAACTCTATCCAACGATTAGAGGTTCAAATTCCATCAACAAACCAATATGTAAAACTTCAAGATATATGTGATTTTATTACAGTGCAAGGGTTTGTAACACTCAATAAAGAGGATGCTATAAGAATTCGTACTGTTTTTGCATCGCTAAATAAAGAGATTATTACATCAGCAGAAGTTATGCTTCAGATGCAACCGATATTTGAGAAACTTAAAAATGATGGCTATACAATAGATATAAAAGGGGAAGAGAAAGAGAACAATAAAAATAAAGCTGAGATGATGAGAGCCGGATTTATCTCTATATTTTTAATCTTTATCACTCTCGTTTGGCTTTTTGACTCTATTAAAAAACCTCTTATTGTTATTAGTACAATTCCTCTTGTTTTACTTGGTGTATTTATCGGTCATATAGTTATGGGCATAAATCTTACAATGCCAGGAATGATAGGAATAGTAGGACTCTCAGGTGTTGTTGTAAATGATGGATTAATTATGGTAAGTTTTATACAAAAAGCTACAAACACGGAAGAGTTGATGCAACGAGCTAAAACAAGACTGAGACCAATATTATTAACATCGATGACTACTATATTAGGGTTATTAACACTCATCTTTTTTGCATCGGGTCAAGCTTTAATACTCCAACCTATGGCAATATCTTTAGGTTTTGGTATAGCATGGGCAACAGTTTTAAACCTTATATATATTCCACTACTTTTTTCGGTATCATATGGTATTAAACCCCAAATAAAGGATAAAAATGATTTTAGAGATAACTGAAGCAGGATTAGGCGAAAGAATTCCAGTTCATAAACCGATACCAGAGTTTCTTATAGAGGTAAAAGAGGATGGTATTAGAGAGCTTATAAGCCAACACTATGAAGTTTTAAAGGTGAGTGAAATATCGGGAATGTTTCCTCAAGATGAAGCAGGTATAGAGGAAGCAAAGAAAAATGCAAGTGATTTTTTTATACAAATATGTGGAGGTCCTGCCTATTTTATTCAAAATCGTGGAGCACCACAAATGATAGGAAGACATGCTCCTTTTGCTATCGATGCTCATGCAAGAGTAGTTTGGTTGGAACTTTTTAAACCTATACTATTTAAACTTGAAAAAGAGGGAGTTACTGAGACTTCATTGAAATCTTTTTGGAGTTATTTAGATATATTTTCTATATGGATGATAAATACGAAGTAGTCTATAATGGGAAGAGAGTCACATCTATTGTAGATGTGACTAAGAAAAATTTAGTTTGGTTTCTTAGAACCTCTCTTAGCTTTTTTCTTTTTAGCTTTAGCTTTCTCTTTTCTTTTTTTATCTAACTTAGATTCAAGTTTTTTTAGAGCCTCTTTTTCAGCTTTTTTCTTCTTAGCTTTCTTTTTCTTCTCTTTTTTCTTCTCAGCTTTTTTAGCTAACTGTTTTGCTAATTTAACCTCTTCAGCTGACTCTTCTTTTTTTGTTTTCTTTGCCATAATCTATCCTTTTATAATTTAATAAATAGATTATATCAGTAAATCTTTTAAGTCTTCTTTGGCATCACCAGTATAATGTAAATCAAAAGTATCAACAAGAAAATTAGTTACATCATCATTTAAAAATTCTGGAGCTTTTGGCCCTAAATAGATATTTTTAATCCCTAAACTAAACAGTGCTAATAATATGATAATAGCTTTTTGCTCCATCCAACTTAAAACAATAGAGATAGGAAGGTCATTGATAGGAATATTTAATGCAGCACTTACTGCTTTAGCTATCTCAACAGCACCATTACTATCATTACATTGACCTAAATCTAAATATCTAGGAATATCTGTTCCCTCAATAGTTCCAAAATCAATATCGTTAAATCTAAATTTACCACAAGATGAAGTGATGATGATACAATCTTTAGGAAGATTTTCAGCCATCTCTCTATAATACTCTCCCTGTTTACCAGGAGCATCACAACCAGCTATTACAAAAAATTGTTTTATTTTTCCTTCACTAATTGCACCTAAAATTTCAGGAGCTAGAGTCATTATAGTTTTATAATGATGACCCGTTGTTAAAGTTAAATCATCTTCCATCACTGTATCTTCACATGCTAATGTTTTTTCGATAAGTTCAGAAAAATCATTATTTTCAATAGGTGTACCACCCTCAATACCAACTATTTTATAAGTAAATACTCTATCTATATAATCAGCATCTTTTTTAGGAGGAACAATACAGTTTGTATTTACAACAAATGTACCTTTAAAACGTTTCATAAGTTTAACTTGGTCAAACCATGCTTTACCAACATTACCTTTAAGATGTTTATATTTTCTAAACTCTGGGTATCCATGTGCTGGTAACATCTCTGAATGAGTATAAACATTTATACCTTTACCTTCAGTAGCTTTTAAAAGCTCACCAAACATCTCTAAGTTATGACCACTCACTAAAATAGCTTTACCCTCAACCATATTTTGAGGAATAACAACTGGAGTTGGAATACCAAATTTTGAAGTGTGTGCATTTGAAAGTTTATCCATAACCTCTAAACCAGCAGAACCAACTTTCATAAGTTGTTTAATATGGTCATCAAAGTTAAAGTTTACATTTGTAAGAGTAAAGTAAAGTGTTTCACTCATAACATCATCAATATTTTTTGTTTGTGTAGGCTCTAACTCATTTAAATGCTCTCTATATGCACTTAAACCTTTGAGGCCATAAATCATAACATCTTGAAGATTTGCTAAATTTTCATCTTTTCCACAAGTACCAACTACTTGACCTGCACTTCCACAACCATTAGGCATACTCATTTCACATTGATTACAAAACATACTCATAATATTTCTCCAATATTTTTTAATTGAGCATATTGTATATTAAATCTCAAAAAAAGTCATTAACGTATGTTAAGAGAACTCTTTTTTTAATAACTCTTTATCTATTATTTGATTTTTAATTGTAATTAGCTGATTTTCTCTCAATTTCTTCAAAATTCTTGAAAATGTAACAGCTGTAATATTTAGTCTTTCTGCTATCTCATGATTTTTACAATTTTGAAATAAAAATTCCTCTTCATAAATAAATTTTGCAACTCGTTGAGTAGCATTCATTACAATATTTTCAGAGATTATTTTTTCTAAAGATACAACTTTATCTGTAACAGATTTTAAAATTTTAGGAATAATTGTAGGATGATATAAAAATTTCTCTTCAAACTTTTTATAATTAATAACTAGAATTGTAGTATTTTTAATGGATTTTGCAGTTGCAGGAAACCTCATATTTTTATAATTAGAGATTTCTGCGATAAAAGAGAAAGGTTCAAATCTTTTTAAAACAATTTGTCTAGCATTTATATCTGTTTTATAAATATCAATATAACCCTCTAAAATCATATATAAATTTGAACTATCATCCCCTTCAAAAAAAAGAATTTCATCATCATGTAAACTTTTTACAGATGATATCTCTTCAAGATATTCAATCTCATTACTATTTAATTGATTAAATATTGGAATTAGTTTCAGTTGTTTGTAGCTTAAATTAATAATAGTTTTACCATCCAATCTATTTTTTAACAGATGCCCAATATTTACTAAATTTTTCATTATAATAAAGAACAGCCTCTTTTTTAGACATTCTTAAAGGTATTGTTATATTTGGTCTATTAGTAATCCATACACCATCTTTTAATTTCATATCACTTTTAACAAGATAATAATACTCACCATATGTCATTCAATATCCTCAACAAAGATTATTCTTAGTATACCAAAAATAGAGCAAAATTAGAGAAATTTGAAGCTCTCTTTCAAAAATTATATTTTACTAGATTTATTTATGTTTGATTTTTTATTTAAGTAGGTTTTTTTAATTTAAAAGTGATGGCTCCGGATACTGGATTCGAACCAGTGACCAAGTGATTAACAGTC
>CAYOKX010000089.1:0-7415 GCA_964404655.1 uncultured Sulfurimonas sp.
ATTATGGTCGTATCTGTCCTATTGAGACTCCAGAGGGTCAAAATATTGGTCTTATAAATACTCTTGCAACATATTCTAAAGTAAATGAGCATGGTTTTATTGAAGCTCCATATAAAGTGATGAAAGATGGTTTAATTACAGATGAAGTTATCTATTTAACTGCTACTCAAGAAGAGGGTAAAAAAATAGCTGCTGCATCAAATAAACTTAACTCTGATAATCAGTTTATTGAAGAGTTGATTTCTATAAGACAAGATGGAGAGATTTTATTACAATCTCCAACAGAGTGTGAATATGCTGACCTTTCATCTCATATGGTTGTTGGTGTAGCTGCATCACTAATTCCATTTCTTGAGCATGATGATGCCAATCGTGCTTTAATGGGTTCAAATATGCAACGTCAAGCGGTTCCATTACTTAGACCATACTCTCCAATGGTAGGAACAGGTGTTGAAAAACTTGTTGCTCGTGATGCATGGGAGTGTGTAAAAGCAGAACGTGCAGGTGTTATTGAAAAAGTAGATGGAAAGCATATCTATGTAATGGGAACAGAAGATGAAGAGATATATATAGATTATTATCCATTACAAAAAAATCTTCGTACCAATCAAAATACATCTTTTACACAAAAACCAATTGTAAAAGTTGGAGATAGTGTAGAAAAGGGTCAAATTATTGCCGATGGTCCAAATATGGATCAAGGTGAACTTGCCCTTGGTGTGAATGCTATGGTTGCTTTTATGCCTTGGAATGGTTATAACTTTGAGGATGCTATTGTTATTTCTCAACGTTTAATTCGTCAAGATGCTTTTACATCAGTTCATATTTATGAGAAAGAGGTAGAAGCTAGAGAGTTAAAACATGGTGTTGAAGAGATTACTCGTGATATTCCAAATGTTAGAGATGATGAGTTAGCTCACCTTGATGATAGTGGTATTATTAAAATCGGTACGAAAGTAAGTGGTGGTATGATTTTAGTTGGTAAAGTGTCTCCAAAGGGTGAAGTGAAACCAACTCCAGAAGAGCGTTTATTACGTGCAATTTTTGGTGAAAAAGCTGGTCATGTTGTAAATAAATCACTCTATTGTCCTCCAAGTATGGAAGGTATAGTTGTTGATATTAAAATCTTTACAAAAAAAGGTTACGATAAAGATGCTCGTGCTTTAGAGATTGAAAAAGAGGAACGTGATTATTTAGAACGTGAACATTATGATCGTCTTCTTATGATTGACAAAGAGGAGATGTTACGAGTTGCAAAACTTTTAACAAGAGAGTCTTTAAGAACAGATATTAAAGTTGGAGAAAATGAGTATAAAGCTGGAGACACAATTAATCCAGATGATTTAGTAGAAGTAAATCGTTTTGCAATGAATGCGATCGTAAAATCATTTAGTGAAGAGATTCAAAATGAATATACTAAGACTAAAAATCATTTTCAAAAACAGAAACGTATTTTCAGAGATGAGCATGAGGAAAAATTAACAATTCTTGAAAAAGATGATATTTTACCAAATGGTGTTGTGAAATATGTAAAAATTTATATAGCTACAAAACGTCAACTTAAAGTTGGTGATAAAATGGCTGGGCGTCATGGAAATAAAGGTATCGTTTCTATTATAGTTCCAGAAGTTGATATGCCATATATGGAAGATGGACGTTCAGTAGATGTATGTTTAAATCCACTAGGTGTACCTTCTCGTATGAATATTGGTCAAATTTTAGAGATGCACCTTGGTATGGCTGGTCGTCAATTAGGAAATCAGATTTTAGAACAGTTTGAAACTAAACAGAAAGGTTTCATTGATGATATGCGTTCACGTATGATTGCTATTGCTGATGTTGCAGGAATGATGAATGCTGTAAAAGTAATTGGTGATATGAGTGATGAAAAATTCTTAGGTTATGCAAGAGATTGGGCTAAAGGTGGTGTTAGATTTGCTACTCCAATTTTTGAAGGTGTAAATCAAGCAGAATTTGATAAATTATTTGAACTTGCTAAAATGGATGCTGATGGTAAAACTGTTGTTTACAATGGTATGACAGGTGAGAAGATAAAAGAGCGTGTAAATGTTGGGTATATGTATATTCTTAAACTTCATCACCTTGTTGATGAAAAAATTCATGCTCGTTCGACTGGACCATATTCACTTGTAACACAACAACCAGTTGGGGGTAAGGCACTCTTTGGTGGTCAAAGATTTGGGGAGATGGAAGTTTGGGCTTTAGAAGCTTATGGAGCATCTGCTGTTCTTAAAGAGATGTTGACTATTAAATCGGATGATGTTGATGGTCGTGTACGTGCATATAAAGCACTTACAAAAGGTGAATTAGTACCAGCTCCTGGTATTCCTGAAACACTATTTGTTTTAACTAAAGAGCTTCAATCATTGGCTCTTGATGTAGAGATTATGGACGAGGTTGAAGAAGATGAGTAAATTAGTACCAGTTGAAGTAACAGAAGAAGCTAGACCGAAAGATATTAAACAGTTGCAATTTCGCCTTGCATCACCTGAAAAGGTGATGTCTTGGAGTCATGGTGAAGTAAAGAAACCTGAAACTATTAATTATCGTACACTTAAGCCTGAACGTGATGGTCTTTTTTGTGCAAAAATATTTGGTCCTGTAAGAGATTATGAGTGTCTTTGTGGTAAATATAAAAAGATGCGTTATAAAGGTGTTGTATGTGAAAAATGTGGTGTTGAAGTAACATCTACTAAAGTTCGTCGTACTCGTATGGGTCATATTGAACTTGTTACACCAGTTGCACATATTTGGTATGTTTCTTCATTACCATCTCGTATAGGTACGCTTTTAGGTATGAAGATGAAAGACCTTGAACGTGTACTTTATTATGAAGCTTATATAGTTGAAACAGGTGGAGAAGCATATTATGATGCTGAAGCAAAAACACCAGTTTTAAAATATGATGTTTTAAATGAGGAACAATATCGTACATTAGTTCAAAGATTTGGTGAATTAGGCTTTCAAGCTCGTATGGGTGGAGAAGTTATTCGTGACCTACTTGATTCAATAGATTTAGTTGACCTATTCACTATGTTAAAAGAAGCTATTGGTGAAACAAAATCTGAAGCTAAAAGAAAAACTATCAATAAACGTCTTAAAGTTATTGAATCATTTTTAAATAGTGGTAATAATCCAGCATGGATGATGTTAACTGTTTTACCAGTTCTTCCACCAGATTTACGTCCACTTGTTTCTTTAGATGGTGGTAAATTTGCTGTTTCAGATGTAAATGATTTATATAGAAGAGTTATTAACCGTAATCAACGTTTAAAACGTTTAGTGGAACTTGAAGCACCAGAGATTATTGTACGTAATGAAAAGCGTATGTTACAAGAGTCTGTTGATGCACTTTTTGATAATGGTCGTCGTGCAAATGCTGTAAAAGGTGCAAATAAACGTCCTCTTAAATCTCTTTCTGAAATTATTAAAGGGAAACAAGGACGTTTTAGACAAAATTTACTTGGTAAACGTGTTGACTTTTCTGGACGTTCAGTAATTGTTGTTGGACCATCTTTAGCGATGGATGAGTGTGGATTACCTAAAAAAATGGCTCTTGAGCTTTTTAAACCACATTTAATTGCAAAACTTGAAGAGAAAGGTTATGCTACAACAGTAAAAGCTGCTAAAAAAATGATAGATGCAAAAACAAATGAAGTATGGGAATCTCTTGCTGAAATTGTTGATGGTTATCCAATTATGCTTAACCGTGCACCAACACTACATAAGCTTTCTATTCAAGCATTTCATCCTAAACTAATTGATGGGAAAGCTATTCAACTTCATCCATTAGTTTGTGCTGCTTTTAATGCCGATTTTGATGGTGATCAGATGGCTGTTCACGTACCTTTATCTTCAGCTGCAATAGCAGAAGCAAAGGTATTGATGTTAGCATCTATGAACATTTTACTTCCAGCATCTGGTAAAGCGATAGCAACACCTTCTCAAGATATGGTACTTGGTATCTATTATATTACTTTAGAAAAAAATGGTGTGAAAGGTTCAAATAAACTTTTTGCTAATGTAGATGAGATAAATATTGCTCTTGAGCATGGTTCATTAGATATGCATGCTAAAGTAAGAACTCGTATTGATGGGCGTATTATTCATACTACTGCTGGTCGTATGCTTCTTAAAGCAATTTTACCAGATTTTGTTCCTTCTGAATTATGGAATAAAATAATGAAGAAAAAAGCTATTAATGCAATAGTTGATTATGTTCAAAAACATGGTGGAATTGGTGTGACTTCTGGATTTCTTGATCGTCTTAAAGATCTAGGTTTTAAACATGCGACAGAAGCTGGTGTTTCTATCTCTGCTGATGATATTAGAGTACCAGATATGAAACCTGCAAAAATTGCTGAATCAAAAGCTCGTGTTATTGAGATTCAAAAACAGTTTGAAGCTGGTCTTTTAACAGAACAAGAGCGTTACAATAAAATTATTGATGTTTGGACTGATACTAATAATATTCTTGCTGCTGAAATGATGGAACTTGTTGAAAATGATAAAGATGGATTTAACTCTATTCATATGATGGCTGATTCTGGTGCTCGTGGTTCTGCTGCACAAATTCGTCAACTTGCTGGTATGCGTGGTCTTATGGCTAAACCATCTGGTGATATTATTGAAACACCAATTATTTCAAACTTTAAAGAGGGATTGAATGTAATTGAGTATTTTATTTCAACTCACGGTGCTAGAAAAGGTCTTGCCGATACAGCACTGAAAACTGCAAATGCAGGTTATTTAACACGTAAACTTGTTGATGTTGCTCAAAATGTAAAAATTGTTGAACATGATTGTCATACTCATGAAGGTATTGAAATTGCAGATATTATGGATCAAAATACTCTTATCGAGTCTTTAGAAGATAGACTTGATGGTAGAGTTTTAGCCGAAGATGTAATTGATCCAATTAGTAATGAGATATTATTTGCAGAGGGAACACTACTAGATGAAGTAAGTGCTAAAGTAATTGCTGAAGCTGGTATTAAAACAGCACATATTAGAACGCCAACTACTTGTAAAAGTACAGATGGAATTTGTGCTTTATGTTATGGTGTGAATCTTGCAACAGGTCATATTGTACGTGCTGGTGAAGCCGTTGGTATTATTGCTGCACAATCAATTGGTGAACCTGGTACTCAGCTTACTCTTCGTACATTCCACGTTGGGGGAACAGCAAGTTCAACTGCACAAGAGAGACAAGTTGTTGCTGAAAAAGAGGGTTTTATTCGTTTTTATAATCTTCAAACATATATCTCTAAAGATAATAAAAATATTATAGCAAATCGTAGAAATGCAGCTGTATTACTTGTGGAACCAAAAATTAAAGCACCGTTTACAGGTAAAATAGAAATTATAACTGTTCATGATGAAGTGATTGTAAGTATTGTTTCAAAAGAGGAAACAGTTCGCTATACACTACGTAAAAATGAGATAGCAAAACCAAATGAGTTAGCTGGTGTTAGTGGACAAATTGAGGGTAAAATTTATCTTCCATATACAGATGGTAGAGAGATTAAAGAGGATGAGTCGATAGTTGAAACTATCAAAGATGGTTGGAATGTTCCAAGTCGTATCCCTTATGCTTCTGAAATTTCAGTTGAAGATGGTGCTCCTGTTACACAAAAAATATTTGCTAAAGAAGAGGGTACTATTAAGTATTTCTTATTAAAAGGTGATTATTTAGAAAGATTTGATGGTGTTAAAGCTGGATATGAGGTACTAGAAAAAGGTTTATTTGCTGCTGTTGTTGATGTGAATAATCGTGAAGCAGTACGACATTATATTGCTCGTGGTTCAGTGATTGTAGCGGAAGATAATGAAAATGTTGATGCAACAACTCTTATTGCAAAACCTGCAAATGATGAATCTATTGTTATTGCTGAATGGGACCCATACTCTAATCCTATTATTTCTGAAGCGAATGGTACGATACAGTATGAAGATATTATTGTTGGTGTAACGGCAACAGAACAGTTTGATGAATTAACTGGTAAAACACGTTTAATGATTAATGATTATGTTGCATCTGAATATAAACCAACAATTATAGTAGCAACAGATAAAGGTGAAATTTTAAGATATTCTATTGAGCCTAAATCATCTATTTTTGTTAAAGATGGTGCAGAAGTTAAAATTGCTGAAACGATTGCTAAAACACCTAAAGCACTTCAAAAATCATCAGATATTACAGGGGGTCTTCCTCGTGTAAGTGAACTTTTTGAGGGTCGTCGTCCAAAAGCAACAGCTCTTATTTCTGAGATAGATGGTGTTGTAAGTTTTGGTAAACCACTTCGTGGAAAAATAAGAATTATTGTAAATAGTACTGAGCATGGTATCATTAAAGAGTATTTTGTTGATAAATCTCATGTTGCTGTTGTAAATGCTGGCGATTTTGTCCACTCTGGGGAAAGACTAACAAGTGGTATTTTATCATCTCATGAACTTCTTAGAATTATGGGTGTTAAAGCACTTTATAACTATTTAGTAAGTGAAGTACAACAAGTTTACCGTTCTCAAGGGGTTAATATCTCTGATAAACATATTGAGGTTATTTTCACTCAGATGTTAAGACAAGTGAAAATTGTTCGTTCTGGTGATACTAAATTTATAGAGGGTGATCTTATATCTAAAACAAAATTTATTTTAGAAAATGAGAAAATTATTCGTTTAGGTGGTCGTCCTTCGATTGCTGAACCTTTCTTAGTTGGTATTACACGTGCAGCAGTTTCTGCTGATAGTATTATTTCAGCTGCTTCATTCCAAGATACTACTAAAGTATTAACAGAGGCTGCCGTTTCAGCTAAAGTTGATGATTTGAGTAATCTTAAAGAGAATGTAATTATTGGTCGTACTATTCCTGTTGGAACAGGTATTTATAAAGACCAAGAAGTTGTTTTCGAAACAGAATAATATTTTATAATAAGATACATGGGTTTATACTCGTGTATCTTCCTCATTTTTCCTCCTTTCAATATTAAGTTATATTTAAAATAAGCGAACTTTAATCACTTTTCCCCTATTATTATATGTCTATAATACTCTATACTTTTAGTGTATTAAATTCTACTGGAAAAACTAAGTAAAAAGGAATTGTATGCCTACAATCAATCAACTGATTCGTAATGAGCGTAAACGTGTGATTAAAAAATCAAAATCACCAGCTCTTGTTTCATGTCCACAACGTCGTGGTGTATGTACTCGTGTTTATACGACTACACCAAAAAAACCTAACTCGGCTTTAAGAAAAGTTGCAAAAGTTAGATTAACATCTGGTTTTGAGGTTATCTCATATATCGGTGGTGAGGGTCATAACCTTCAAGAACACTCTATCGTACTTGTACGTGGTGGTCGTATTAAAGATTTACCTGGTGTTAAATACCATA
>CAYOKX010000090.1:0-7393 GCA_964404655.1 uncultured Sulfurimonas sp.
ACATTTAAGTCAACCATAGAAACATCTGGTGTTGGTACACGAACAGATTGACCATGAAGTTTTCCTTTAAGTTGAGGCATAACAAGACTGATAGCTTTAGCAGCACCAGTAGTTGTTGGAATCATATTTATAGCACCTGCTCTTGCACGACGCTTATCTTTCGAATGTTTTACATCTAAGATGTTTTGGTCATTTGTATAAGAGTGAATAGTAGTCATAAGACCTTTTTCTATTCCAAAAGCATCATCAAGAACTTTAGCAACAGGACCTAAACAGTTTGTTGTACAACTCGCATTTGAAACAATTTTTTGACCATCATATAACTCATGATTTACACCCATAACAAAAGTATCAGTAGCAGTATCTTTTGAAGGAGCAGAGAAAAGAACTTTTTCAACACCATTATCTATATGAACTTGAGCTGATTCTTGAGTTAAAAATACACCTGTACACTCTAAAACCATATCAGCACCACAATCAGCAAATTTTAGGTTTTTAGGGTCACGGTCTGAAAATACTCTGATTGTTTTACCATCAATAGTAATATTTTCCTCATCAACTTGTTCTACATCACTTCCAAAAGTACCATGAACAGAGTCATTTTTTAAAAGATAAAGCATCATATCCATACTTGCCATATCGTTAATCGCTACGATTTCTACATCATCTCTTGTAGCTGCAATACGAGCTACACAACGACCGATTCTACCAAATCCATTAATTGCTATTTTAAGTGCCATTATCTATCCTAATAAAAAATTAAATTGGGTTATTTTATCCAAACTTAGTTATAATTCGCTTTAAATATGGAAACTATTGCACTTTTTGGTGGTTCATTTGACCCCCCACATATCGGACACAAGGCTATTGTAGAGGTTTTACAAAAAGAGAGGTATATTGATAAAATTATCATTATGCCAACTTTTTTAAATCCATTTAAATCATCATCTCATGCGTCGAGTGCACTTCGTTTTAGATGGTTACAAACAATTTTTAATGGCTTTTCTGATGTCGAGATTAGTGATTATGAGGTGAAACAGAATCGAGCTGTAAGTAGTTTAGAAACAGTTCACTATCTTTTAAAACGATATAAAAAAATATATCTTGTGATTGGTGCTGATAATGTAGCATCTTTAGAAACTTGGAACAATTTTACAGAATTAAATAGTTTAGTAACTTTTATTGTCGCTCCACGGAATGATATAGAGATACCAAAATATTTTATCTCTTTAAATATTGATGAACAAATATCTTCATCAGAGTTACGCAAAAATATGAAAATATCAAAGATACCAAAAGAGTGTGCAGTAGAAATTCAACAATATTATAAGGAAAAATATGAATAATAGTAGAGTAGAAAATATAGTATCAGTTCTTGATACAAATAAAGCAGAATCGATAGAGGTTTTTGACCTTAGAGAGAAAAATTATTTTGTTGATTATGCGATTATCGCTTCATCACTTGGTACAAAACATACTATCGCTTTACTTGACCACCTTAAAAAAGGGATTAAACCAGCTGAACATTTTAATCATGTTGACGAGAGTGGGGATTGGGTTGTTATAGATTTAGGAGATGTTCTCATTCATATAATGACTCCTGAATATAGAGTTAAATATGATATGGAAAAATTTCTTGCTGATTTAACAAATGGACAAGATGGAGATGCTCTTTAAAAGAGTATCTCACTAAGCTACTTCTAAAAGAGGTAGTTTAGTTCAAAACGATATTCATTATATGAAACATCAGATTTGTTCGCACTATCTTCATCTGTTACAAACCCTAATCTTAATTTAGCTTCTATATTATTACCAATATTTTGACGAGCATCTATATGTAAAATATTTGTATCTGCTTGAACACCAGCTTTACTATCATCAAAATCTTGTATAGCATATCTTGCCATCAAACTAAAACCATCTAATATTTTAGCTTTTCCAAAATCGTAACCAATTCTAGCCATATATGTTTTTGTATTTGCATACCAGTTATATTGACCCATTGCACGAGTAAATCCACCTGTTGGAAAACCTCTCCAAGGTGCTACTATATCTGCCTTATCTGCTATTTTAGAGTATCCTAAACGACCTAAAAAAGCACCATTTTTTACATCTACTCTTAATGCTAAAAGTGAAGCATCTAAACTTTTTGCATCTTTATATTTAGAAGAGTTTCCCTTTAAGTTTGCTACATCATAATTTGCATCTAAGTTATCCATCTGTTTCATATAACGAACACCTGGAGCAACACTCCATCCTCCACCAACTGGTAGTTTGTAGTGAGCCTCTAATGTTAAGTTACTTATAACATCAGGAACCATCATAAAACTTACATTTGCTTTTAGATTTTTTACTGATTTATTTGTAACAGATGCTATCATCAATTTATTATCAGTTCCTATTCTATCAATTGTAAGATTTTTATTGACTGCTGAATCATCGTTCTGAGTCCAACCATTTACTGCTAATATATCATGACTTGTTGTATGATCTCTTAGTTTTTGATTGTAAAGATATGCTAACTTAATGGTTGTATTTGGCAAATCTTTTATAGTTGCTGTTACACCATCAAAACTGTTTGGTATCATCTTTGTGTCGTTTGATTTTGTAAAAACAGTTTCGACTAACTGACGACCAAAAATAAAAGAGGTTTTATTTTTCTTATACTCTAAATAAGCTTGACCCAAAACAGTCATACCAAAATTACCAGTTATAGTTGTATCTGAACGACTAAAAGTATCTTTTCCTGCTTTTAAATTTCCTACATCAGTTTTATCTTCACGGAAAAACTCTGGATTTTGAGATGTATATACACCAGCAGTTGCACTCAATCCTGAAAAAGAGGCTGTTTTATAGATAAAACTACCACCTACACCCATAGCTTTATTATCTGTATTCTTCTCATTCCAATCCCAAATAAAACTATTTGATCTTAATCTTCCATAAAAGATTCCTTCTGAGAATACTTTAGAAAAAGAATCTACAGAAGATGGGAGTTTTGTATATTTTAAACTCATATTACCATTTAAAGTAACCTTCTCAGATTGAAGTGTTGCACTTGCTGTTGTTGATATAAAAAGTGTGCTAATAGCGATAAGACTTAATTTAGAATTTTGCATTTTTTTCCTTTATTTGAATTGTATTATTATTTTCTATTATTTCTTGAGATTTTTTCTCTAACATATCTTTGTAATTATAGATAGCTTCTACATATTTAACAGCTTCTGAACCTCTTGCATAACCATATTTAAGAGTTTTATAATGTTTTTTATCTGATAGTAAAGGAAGTGTTTTTTTCAAATCATTCCAACTATGTGCATCTAAATTTAATTTTCTAGCTAAACTCTGTGCATCATGAATATGTCCTAATCCTATATTATAAGCAGCTAATGCAAATTTAAGACGATTTTCACCTACAATACCTTTTGGAACAAACTTTATCATCTGTTTGATATGTCTTGTTCCTCCAATGATACTCTCTTTTGGGTCAACTCTATTTTTCACACCTAACAGTTTCGCTGTTTTTTGAGTTAGCATCATAAGCCCTCTTACTCCTGTAAAACTTTTTGCTTTTGGATTCCAATGGGATTCTTGATAGGAGATAGATGCTAACAGTTGCCAAGAAATACCATAATCTTTTCCAGCACTTTTAAATATATCTTTATATTTTGGTAATCGAGATAGAACTCTTTTGTAGAAAACCTTTGTATTATAATAATCAAAAAAGAGAAGATGACTATAATAGTGGTCTTTTAATTCAGCCATACTGCCCGATTGATTGAAGTTGTTTAGCCAAGTATAAAGGTCTCTTTTTAAATCATCATCTTCAGCTAGTAACCAAGCTAACTGTTCTCGTTCACTGATAATAAAAGCAAGAGATATTTCAGGAAAATATTTTAGGTTTATAGCATAGATATTAGAATCTACAATAGTACAATCTATCTCGTGGGATGCTACTTTTGCCAACAACTCTTCAGAGGAAAATTTAGAGGTAAGTGTTGCATTAATATCAAAACTATCATCTTTTAAGTTTTGAATTGTTTCACTATAACTAGTATCTTCCCCAATCATTAAAGACAACCCTGAAAGGTCATCTACACCTCTAGGAAATTTGTTATTACTCATTCCTCTATAACAGACAACTTGTTCCTGTATCTCTGAATAGGATGGACCAAAATTAAAACTCTTTTCTCGTAATGGTGTTTTTGCAAAACTTGCAGAAGTTATATCTGGTTGGAGTGTCTTAGAGAGTTCAATAGCCTCTTTTGTTGTTTGAACTGTTGTTATATTTAACTTTACATTTAGGCTATCTGCATAGGATTTTAACAGGTCATACTCAAATCCTTGTTTTCCATCGCTTCCTATATAATAGGTAGATAGAGAATTTAACAATATAACATTAAGTACTTTTTTTTCTTTAATTTTATCGAGTAAAGAAGGTTTTTTAACCATAGGTGTTTCTATAACTCTTACTATTTCAATAGGAATCTCTTCACTTAATTTGAGTTGTGGTGTATATACAGCACGACTCATCCATCCAAACATAAAGAGAGTAACAGCAAAAAATATAAATAAAGTGGGTTTAATATAGTCCTTCATAAATGTAGTGTACATTCCCTACACTTATGCAAAGATAAATCGGTTTACTCCATCATCATATTCATGTGCTAAAACTTTACCATGTGCTTTCAAAATTGAATCAACTAAATAGAGACCTAAACCAAAACTATTTTTAGATGGATTATCTTTTGTAAATGGTTCAATATAATATTGAAGAGGATTTGCAATACATTTTCCATGACTTTCAAAAGAGAGTTCATCATTTTTTATCAAAATTTTTACATGAGCATCTGGAGAATATTTTATAGCATTATCTATCATATTTTTTACAGCTGTTGTATAGAGTCTATAATTGACAACAAGTTTCACATTGGCATGAATATTAATAGTAACACTCTCTCTTTCAACCATAGCCATATCGATAGCACCATCTATTATATCTACTAAACGATACTCTTTAAAATCTGTTCTATCATTGATAGACGTTACCTCTTCTATGAGAGCAAACTCTGTAACTAAAGATTCTAATCGACCAAAAATAGAGATAAATCTATCTTTTTGTTTTTGCGATTCAAGCATTTGAGTAACGATAGTTCCTTTTGCAATAGGAGTTTTAAGTTCGTGCATTAGGTTGCGAAGGAAGAGAGTACGAGATTCTAGTAGTGTATTTATTTTTACCCTTGCCGACTCTAACTCATTTGCTACTGAACCTATCTCATCATTTGATATAGTTTTAAAGGAGATATTCATATTTCCATTACCAAACAAAATTATTTTTCTTCGAAGTCTAATAAGTGGACGTAGTTTTTGTAAAACAACTATAAAGGAGATGATGATAATAGATATAATTGTTACATAAGTATACAGAACACTTCCATATCTATATGGAGTAAGCTCTTCATCTTGAATTAGAATATTTGCTGATTTTGTTTTAATATAAAAAAAAATCTTTTTTTTATATTTGAGCATACTTACACTCATATCTTGAATAATGCTATGAGTATAGAGTCCCTTTTTATTTACTAGAAAAGAGGAGTTTATATTTCGAAAACCTTCATGTTTGAGAAGTTTTGCAGATTCTAAAATTTTGGATTGAAGTTTTTCATCTTTAATTTTAAGTAATTTATATATGGCTAAATTTGCTTCTAGCATTATATCTGAGCTATTACTTAAACTATGTGCCCTATAAATTTGTGTAATTACAGAGTACTTTGTAAATATTTGGTCTATATATTGATGTTTGTTAAGTTTATAAAACTCTATAAAAACAGCACTTACACTCACAATGGTAACTGTGAGTGCAAAAAGGACAGTTATTAAAACAGCATGCTCTTTAATATTAAAAAAATTTACTTTAATAGTTTGTACCCTACGCCTCTTACCGATTCAATAAGAGTTTTATCACCCAATTTATTTCGAATACGACCAACCATAACATCTATACTTTTATTGGACGAATCTTCATTTATAGCATTTACATTGTGGATTAAATCTTCTCTTGAAACAACTAGACCTTGTTTTAAAATCATATACGATAAAATCCCAAATTCTGCATTTGTAAGGTCAATATTTCTTCCTTTATAGGAGATAATCATTGTAGATTTGTCACATCTAAAATCACTTTTAGATTCAGCTTTTGCTTCACTTTTTGCTTCATAACGACGTAAAACAGAGTGAATTCTCGCCTCTAGTTCTCTTGGGTCGTAAGGTTTAGGAAGATAATCATCTGCACCTAATTCTAAGGCTTTAATTTTATCATTTACATCACTTCTTGCTGAAGATATAATAATAGGAATATCTTGACGTTCACGAATAGATTCACAAACCTCAAGACCATCCATTCCAGGAAGTGTTAAATCTAAAATAACCAAATCAAATGGTTCTAATTTTAATATACTTACTGCTTTAAAAGGGTCATCTTCTGTAACAACCTCAAACTCAAACTGCTCAAGATACTCAGTAAGTATCTCTGCTAATTCTAAGTCATCTTCAATCATTAATATTTTTTTCATCTGTAAAGTTTAACTAAAATCGATTAATGGTTAGATAATCTAAAATAAAGCTCATTTAATCTATAATTAATAAAATTGAGAAAGAAGGAAAAGTTATGTTTGTTTCATCATATAATACCTATGTATATACAAACAGTTCCAATAAAATATCTAAAGAGATAGAGGAAACAAAAGAGAAGTTAAAATCGTTTCAACACTCTCTTTTAAATGCTAAAAAAATAGCGATATCTCCAGAATTTAAAACATCTATTAGTTATATTTCAAAAGGTCAAGTTCAATATAATAAAAAAATATTTGAACTTCAAGAGAAAAAAGAGTTCAGTTCTTCACAAAATGAGTATAAAAAAGCTCTAAATTCTACATCAAAATTTAATACAACTTCTCTATTAAAAAATGCTTCTACTGCTTACAAGGATAATTTTCAAAAATTTGCTACTTTCAAAAAACAAAAAACTGCATTCAATCAAACTTTAAAGATAGGACTTGATACTCCAAAAGAGATTCAGACTATTCAAGAAAAAAATATGAGAAGAGTTATGATTCATACATATAATGAGAATAACAATTACTATCTTAGTTATCATTAAAGCAAAAATTAACTCTTTTTTTACTATAATTGTCCCGATTTTTATTCTGTGATATTACACAATAAAACATTAAACAGATAATGTCAAAAGTTAGTGCAACCCTTGTTTTTGAGGATAATTGTCCGACATTTTCAAAGTCAACTAACAAAACTCTTAGCTGAAAAAGCTATTTAAGGATACCCTATGGTAACTATGAAAGACTTATTAGAATGTGGTGTACACTTTGGACACCAA
>CAYOKX010000091.1:0-5459 GCA_964404655.1 uncultured Sulfurimonas sp.
AAGTGATTATTGGTTATGGTCAAGAGTATGAAATTAATTTTTGTTGATTACTTATAAAGATTTGAAATAGTTTCTAGTGCTTTTGTAGCTGGTTTTCTTCTAACAGAATAGTAACCGATAATAGAACCATTTTTATCTAAAGATGCTGTTACATTGGCAAAAACCCAGTAAAAACTACCATCTTTAGTTCTATTTTTAACATAAGCATTGATAGATTTTTTATTTTTTATACGATCCCAAAGAAGTTTAAAAACTATTTTAGGCATATCTTTATGACGTAAAATATTGTGAGGTGCATTCAAAAGTTCCTTCTCTGAATACATAGACATTTTGATGAAATGTGAGTTTCCATAAGTGATGCGACCTTTAAGTCATCTTTGTTCATAAAATATTCCATAAATTCCCCTTTTATTGAGTATTTCTTTTTAAAAGATTATATCAGATTGTGCTAAAATATCTATAACATCTAAAGCTAAAAGGGAAAACAATGATTTTAAGTATAGAGAGTAGTTGTGATGATAGTGCAATATCTATCACTGAAATAGCAACAAATAAACTTCTTTTTCATAAAAAGATATCTCAAGAGATAGAACATTCAGTTTATGGAGGTGTTGTCCCAGAACTTGCAGCACGTCTTCATGCTGAAGCATTACCAAAGATTTTAGAACAGTGTGAATCATACTTTAAAGATTTAAAAGCAGTTGCTGTTACTTCTACACCGGGTCTTGCTGTGACATTAGTTGAGGGTGTTACAATGGCTAAGGCTATCGCTGTGGCTTTAGATATTCCTATAATTGGAGTTAATCATCTTATTGGGCATATCTACTCTTTATTCATAGAAAAAGAAACGATATTTCCTTTAACTGTACTTCTTGTTTCGGGTGGTCATACTCAAGTGATGGAAGTGAAAAGTTTAACAGATATAAAAACAGTTGCTAGAAGTATGGATGATAGTTTTGGAGAGAGTTTTGATAAAGTAGCAAAGATGATGGGATTAGGTTACCCAGGGGGTCCCCTTATTCAAGAGTTAGCAAAAGATGGAGATAGAGTTAAACATAATTTTACAGTGCCTCTGCATCAATCTCCTTTGATAGCTTTTAGTTATTCAGGGCTTAAAAATGCTGTGCGACTTGCTATATTGGATGAAAAAGAGAAAGAAAATCCAGATTTTAAAGATATAGCATCATCATTTGAACATATTGCTACTAAACATCTTACTATGAAACTAAAAAAATATTTTAAAACAGTGAAACCTTCTACTTTTGCCATTGTTGGTGGAGCAAGTGCAAATCTTTATCTACGTTCTCAAATAGAGGAGCTTTTAAAACCTCATAATGCAAAGTTACTTTTAAGTGAATTACAATACTGTTCCGATAATGCAGCGATGATAGGTCGTGTGGCTGTTGATATGTATAAGCAGAAGATGTTTAGCTCTTTAGAGGAGTTAGATATAGCTCCAAGAAGTAGTTTATAAACTTAGATTTTCCTTAAGGTAAACTACTCTTTTTTAAAAGTAAGAGTATAATTATTGGATTTAAATATACTTCCATCATCAAAACATGAAAGATGTTAATTAAAAAATAAAAATTTAAGGAATTGAATATGGCAACAACTAAATTCAAAGGTACAGACGTAGAGTTATTAGGAAATGAAGTAAATGTAGGCGATAAAGCTCCAGAAGTTACAGTTGTAAATTCTGATGGTCTAGGTGATGTAGTAGTTGGTGGAGCTCAAGCTCAAAAACAACTTATCATCGTAGTTCCATCTTTAGATACAGGTGTATGTGCTACTGAAACTCGTAATTTCAATGCTAAAGTTGCTGGTTTAGAAAATGTTTCTGCAACTATCGTTTCTTTAGATTTACCATTTGCTTCAGGACGTTTTTGTTCAGCTGAAGGTATCGATAAATTAACTGTTACTTCAGATTTCCGTAACAAAGATTTCGCTAATGCGTATGGTGTACTTCTTGGTGGTTCTGTTCTTGCAGGTGTTACTTGTAGAGCTATCTTCGTAGTTGAAACTGATGGTACTGTTTCTTATAAACAAATCGTTCCAGAAATTACTGAAGAACCAGATTATGATGCTGCTATCGCTGCAGTTAGTTAATCACTAATTTAAAAATTTTATACTCCTCATTTTAGGGCTTTTGCCCTAAGATTTTTTAATCCTCAAAAATATTCCTTTTTCCAATTTTCAAATCTTAGAACAAATTAAAATTTATTTTTTTAGTGTACAATTATAATCTAATAATGGAGTTAATATGACAGAAGTAGATAAAAATATAGCAGATGGAAATTTCACACAAAAAGAGATAATTCAATTACTATTACATAATGCTCAGCATATGGCAACTCGTGAAGAGGTTAAAGATTTAAATGAAAGAATAGATAACTTGTTTTTATTTTTATCAATAATAATTACTATAACATCTACATTTTTTATATTAGGATTTATCTATAAAACTATTGTCTAAAAAGATAGCGGGAGAACACAATGAAACAGATATTTCTATTATTATTACTTTCAAACTTTTTAATTGCTGATTTAATTACCATCGAAGCTGGTGTAGGAAGTTGGAGTCAAACACCATTAGGTTTTATGGAATATAAAGATACAGATAAAGATAATTCAGGACGAGACACCTCAAATGAAAATGAGTTTGCAAATATATATGCTTGGGGATATATTGAGCATTTTTTCCCTTATGTTCCAGAGTTTAGAATTGAATATAGTTCTCTTGAAAGTGATGGACAAGGTTCAGGAACACTTAGTGGATTTGAGATTCCAATAGGTTCAAATTTTCCTACAACACTAGAGTTTAATCAGTTAGAAATCATCCCCTATTATAATCTTTTAGATGATACTTTTTGGATTGCTGTTGATATGGGTATTGCTATTAAATTGGTAGATTATCAGGCAACAGGTCGATTGGAGAGTGATGTTGGAGGTTTTATTCAACTTGGTGATGAAATTTATAATGAAAAAGGAAATTTTATAGCTCCTCTTCCCTATTTAAAACTATATGGTCAAATCCCTTTCACAACAATAGGTCTTAAAACTATTATAAAATATGGTGCAATAGATAACTCATCTTTTACAGATATAGTTATTAAACTTGATTATAAAATCAATTTTCTTCCCATCATCGAACCAGGAATAGAGATAGGTTATAAATATGTAGATATAGATGTAGATGTTGAAGATGGAGATACATCATCAATTATAAAATTAGAGTTTGCAGGATTATTTGGGGGTTTGATGTTCCATTTTTAAGCCAACAAAGAATAGAGTTCGATATAATTAGCTCCAATTAATAGATGGAGATTTTTATGAAAAAAATATTAACAACACTAGCAACATTAACTGTTTTAGCAACTACTTTAAGTGCTGATTTTATACGAGTGGAAGCTGGTGCAGGTATGTGGAACCAAAAATCAGTAGGATTTTTTAATTATGAGGATGGGAGTGTTTCTGCACGAGATGAATCACAAGAGGTAGAGTCTCCAACAGGTTATGCATGGGTATATATAAAACATTTTTTACCTATCATTCCAAATCTTAGACTTGAATATAGTAAAATAAAAAGTGAAGGTAGATTAACATCAACTGGAAAAATTTTAGGTCTTAATGCTGAAGTAAAAAATCTACCAACAACACTAGATATGACTCAATTTGAGGTAATCCCATATTATAATCTTTTAGACAATACATTTTGGATAACAGTAGATGCAGGTCTTGCAATAAAAATTATAAACTATCATGCAACTGGAACAGGTGAAGCTGAAGTTGGTGTAAATGGTCTTCCTCTTACAACGACAACAAATATTGATGCTTACGATGAAACAGGAACACTGCCTGTACCTTTACTTTATGCAAGAGCAAGAGTACAAGTTCCTATGACAGGATTGGGTATTGAAGCAACTGGAAAATACCTTTCAGATGGTGGAGATAATACATTTTCAGATTTTAATTTAAAAGTTGATTATACATTAGATATTACTCCTATTATTCAACCAGGGTTTGAGATAGGGTATAGAGTTATTACTATGAATGCAGATATAGATGATGGTTCAACAAAAACTTTAATCGATTATAGCTTTTCAGGTCTATATGCAGGTTTAATGGTTCGCTTTTAATATGAACTATTTCGCAAAAAGAATTATCCCTTGTCTTGATGTTAAAGATGGACGTGTCGTCAAAGGTGTAAACTTTGTTGGTTTAAAAGATGCTGGTGACCCTGTTGAAGTGGCTAGGCGTTATAATGAAGAGGGTGCTGATGAACTTACATTTTTAGATATTACTGCCTCATCTGATAACCGAGATACTATCGTAGATATAGTAGCCCAAGTAGCAAAAGAGATATTTATCCCTCTTACGGTTGGTGGAGGGATTCGTAAACTTGAAGATATTTATGGGCTTTTAAATGTTGGTTGTGACAAAGTAAGTTTAAACTCAGCAGCGATAAAAAGACCAGAGCTGATAGATGAGAGTGCTAAACGTTTCGGCTCTCAATGTATAGTTACAGCAATAGACGTTAAAAAAACTGAAAAAGGTTCATACAATGTTTTTCTCAATGGTGGACGAGTAGATACTGGCATAGATGCTTTAGAGTGGGCAAAAGAGGTAGTATCACGTGGAGCAGGAGAGATACTTTTAACATCTATGGATGCAGATGGTACTAAAGCTGGTTTTGAGTTAAATATCACAAAACAGATAAGTGATGCTGTTAATGTTCCTGTTATAGCAAGTGGTGGAGCTGGAACTATGGAGCATATAAAAGATGCTTTTGATATAGGTGGTGCTGATGCTGCTCTTGCTGCAAGTATTTTTCACTATAAAGAGATAGATATTATGGATTTGAAACATTATCTTCATAATGAAAATATTCCTGTAAGATTATAGTATGATAATCTGTGCAGGAAATAACGAAACTTTCCCCTTCGCTCAACCAACAGGAGTTGGGCTTATAGAAACTTCTATGAATTTAACTCGTTTATGTATGTTTGATAAACCAGAATTTCTACTTTTTGTAGGAACTGCTGGAAGTTATGGAGATGCTAAAATATTTGATATTATAGAGTCTAAAACTGCTTCAAACATAGAATTAGCTTTTTTAAGTAATGATGCTTATACTCCTTTAGATAATGTCATATCTACAAATGAAACAGCTAAAAAAGATATAGTAGTAAACTCCTCTAACTATATTTCTACTAATAAAAATTTAACAAAAAACTTTTTAAAATTTGGTTTAGGTATAGAAAATATGGAATTTTTCGCCGTTTTAAAAATAGCACAAGAGTTTGATATTCCTGCTGGTGGAGTGTTTTGTGTAACAAACTATACAGATGAAAATGCTCATAAAGATTTTTTGGCAAATCACGAAAAAGCTAAAGAGTTGTTGAGTGTTTATGTGAAGAAGAGGGTGAAAGAACTGACTACTAAATAGATATGTTATAATA
>CAYOKX010000091.1:5559-7369 GCA_964404655.1 uncultured Sulfurimonas sp.
GTTTATGTGAAGAAGAGGGTGAAAGAACTGACTACTAAATAGATATGTTATAATATAAAGATTTAGAAGATACTATTCAGTATGTTATGGCAAAAAAAGTTGGTGTAGACCTTATCTTATCTAATGATAAAGGGTTTGTGAGTGGAGATATAGAATTATTAAACACTCCAAATTTTAATAAAAGAGGGAGCTACCCTCTTAAATACTAAAATAGTTTTGTAATAAAACCAATTATTAGTAGTAAGACTAGAAGTCTAAAAAGCATACATTGTCCTTTTTAAGGCACTCCCACCCAACACTACCCACAAAAAAAAAGGGTTAAGACTTTGAAAGTCCTAACCCTTACAGTGCTTTATTAAGGGAGCTACCCTTTTCAAGACTTTTGTATGCTTTTAAGTTAAAATTTTAGCATACTCTTTTTAAGTTAAAATAAAAGAGTATGTTATAATAATATATAAAGGAAAAAAATGAAACCCTCACTAATGGACTACACTCAAAAAGAGCTGATGCAGATGATAAAACCGTCGTTTCGTGTGAAACAGATATTTGGATGGATGTATCATCAATATGCTAGTGATTTTGATGCTATGAAAAATATTCCTAAATCTATGAAGGCTGAACTCTCTGAAAAGTTTGTAGTTAATCCTCTTACTATTGTAAATAAAGAGGAGTCAAGTGATGGAACTATCAAGTATCTTTTACAGATGCAAGATGGTAAAACTATGGAAGCTGTTTGGTTGAAGATGAAAGAGGCTGAAGTGGATTGTGATGGGGAAACTGTTCACGAAGCACGTTATACTATCTGCGTTTCAACTCAAGTAGGTTGTAAAGTAGGGTGTTCTTTTTGTCTGACTGCTAAAGGTGGTTTTACTAGAGATTTAACTGCTGGAGAGATAGTTGCTCAAGTAGTAACCCTCAAAAAAGATAACGAGCATAAACATAACCGTAAGATAAATATAGTCTATATGGGTATGGGTGAACCTCTTGATAACCTTGATAATCTTGCAAAAGCGATACAGATTTTTAAAGAGGATGAGGGACTTTGTATCGGTGGTAAACGCCAAACAGTTTCAACAAGTGGACTGAGTACAAAGATAGATAAACTTGGTGAGATGGATTTGGGTGTGCATATAGCTATCTCACTTCACGCTGTTGATGATGAACTTAGAACAGAACTTATCCCTATGAATAAAGCACATAACATAAACTCTATCATAGAAGCGGTAAAACGTTTTCCTATCGACACTCGTAAACGTGTTATGTTTGAGTATCTTGTTATAAAAGATAAAAATGATGATTTGGGGAGTGCTAAAAAACTTGTAAAACTGCTTCACGGTATTAAAGCAAAAGTAAATCTTATATTTTTCAACCCTTATGAGGGAACAGAGTATGATAGACCATCAAGAAAAGATATGGTGGCATTTCAAGAGTATCTTATAAAACATGGATTACTTTGTACTATTCGTGACTCTAAAGGGATGGATATTAGTGCTGCTTGTGGTCAGTTAAAAGAGAAAACAGAGGAGGAACTTTAGGATGACATCATTAGATATGTTTGAAGTAGGGTTTGTTGCTATTGTTTTTATTGTTGGTGTAGTAGGTTTTTTTGTAGCTGCGACAAAGGAAGATTGAGAAATGCAATTAACTATTGATATTAATGATTCTGCAATTAATAAAATTCTCTCTTTTTTAGAGAGTTTAAAATCAGATGTTAAAATTATTAATCGAGTTGAAACTCAAGAGATAGAGGCTATCTCTCAAGAGGAACAAAATTATTATGAGGAATTAGTTCATAATATGAGCGAAGATG
>CAYOKX010000092.1:0-7175 GCA_964404655.1 uncultured Sulfurimonas sp.
CACCTGTTTTTCCATCTGCTGCAACTGCACCACGGTGCATCATTCTTTCCAATGCCGTAACTGCGTCATCTAAAACTTTGTGAGATGCTTTGTTCTTAATATTAGCAACAAGACCAAAACCACAGTTATCCTTAAAGGATCTTAATAAATCATGATGTTCAACCATTTTCACTCCTAAAATTTACAAATTTTGTATAAAAAAATATACATTTTTAATCTCTTTTTAAAGTAACTTAGTCTATTTAGAGATAAAGTGCAATATTGTACTATTTAAAGGTTTAAAAACGTATAATTCTATATATTTTTAGAGAAGAAATTTTAATTTTGTGTATATTTAGGAAGTAATTTAATGAATGGTTACATTATCAAGATAAATAGAGTCAAAGATGAAGATTTGATAGTTACTATAATATCAAAAAATAGCTTAGATACCCTTTATAGGTTCTATGGAGCAAGACATGGAACTATTAATCTTGGATTTAAGATAGATTATGAAACAGAATCTTCTGCTAAATCTACTATTGCAAGATTAAAAGATGTTATTCATATCGGCTTTCCTTGGATAAATAATCATCACCATTTGAAACTTTGGCAAGATTTTTTAGGACTTTTTTTTAAGCATCTTAGAGATTCTGAAAATATTGGTGATTTCTATTTTAAACTTATTGACAATGCTTCAAAAGAGTGGTCTAAACAAAATCCTAAAAGAGTTGGAGTTGAAAGTTATGTAAAACTTTTAGAGTACGAGGGACGATTACATACAGAACATAGATGTTTTTTATGTTCTCAAATTATAGAGGAAAAAATTTCACTTATCCGTGCCTATCTACCTACACATTATAGATGTAGCAAAACATTTCCAATAGATGCAAAAGCTCTTGATGAGCTTTATGCAACAAAATCAACACTATTTCTTAACGATAAAGAGGTTGATAGAGTTTGGGATGTTTTAATAGAAGGATTATAATCAAATATTTTATATCTTCTCTTTTTTAACCATCTCAATAATCTCATTTTTAACAAACATAAGATTTTTATAAATCCCTTTTAAATCCTCAATATTTGTACAATTAAATGTCCTACTTACAAAATATTGATATCTGTCTTTTCCTAATTTTTCTAAAATCACAAAATTCCAGTTTTCTCCAACTATGTAAGCACCTCGTATTGAGAGTTCATTGTTAAGTTCTATCGCTGAAATAAGTTCTGCTAAGAGTTGTGGTTCAGGGTCTGTCGGTCGTACTCCTTTTTTAAACTCTTGTATAAAAAAATAGGGATTAGTAGCAGTTCTAATACCTTTGGAAACAATAAAATCTGCTTTACCATTAAAAATAAATTTATCCGTTTGATAAAAGAGAGTTTCATGATAAAAATTTCGGATTTTATCTTTTAACATAAAAAAATCTATTTTATTTATCAATGGAACAATAAAATTTACTTTTAAATCCTCTTCATGATAAAGAGTTATAATATGAATATTTTTATCAATAAGAGTTTGTAAAAATTTCTCTTCACTCTCATTTACATCATATTCAAAATCAAACCAATGATTAAAAACATCTTCCTTAATATAATCTCGTTCAATATCAACAAGAGTGGTAAGCTCTTCTAGTTTAATGGTACTATAATTATAACTCGGTATCCCATTTTCATTTTTACCCTCTAATCTATTTAATCTTTGACGCAACTCTTCATTTTCTCTTAATAACTTTAGCTCTATCTCTTCAGACATTGAAATTTCCTTTATTTTCTGCGACAAACTGTAAATAACTTTTCAAACATATTACTTATTATTTTCTTTTTAATGGAAGGATTACAACTCCTTCACATTCCAAGGTAACCCCTGCTTATTTAACTCATCCATAAAAATATTTGGGTCAAACTGTTCCATATTGTAAACACCCTTTGCACTCCATTTTCCCTCTAACATAAGTTTAGCCCCTATCATTGCTGGAACTCCTGTTGTATAGGAAACTGCTTGAGAGTTTACCTCAGCAAAACATTTTTCATGGTCGCTTACTTGATAGATATAGATTTTTCTCTTTTTACCATCTTTCATACCCTCAGCGATGATACCGATGTTTGTTTTACCTTTTGTACGAGAGCCTAAAGATGCTGGGTCAGGAAGAAGTGTTTTTAAAAACTCCATAGGTACTATCTTTTGTCCCTTATGTTCTACCTCTTTAATCCCTAACATTCCAACATTTTCCAAACATCTCATATGAGTTAGGTAACTCTCACCAAATGTCATAAAAAATCGTATACGTTTTAGACCTTTGATATGTTTAACTAAAGATTCCATCTCTTCGTGATATAAAAGATAACTATCTTTCTCTCCAACCTCAGGATAATCCCAAACTTTTTTAATCTCCATAGGTTTAGTTTCTATCCACTTGCCCTCTTCCCAATAGCGACCATTAGCACTCACCTCACGAAGATTTATCTCAGGATTAAAGTTTGTTGCAAAAGCATAACCGTGGTCACCAGCATTACAATCCATAATATCGATACTTTCTATCTCATCAAAATAGTGTTTCTGTGCATAAGCACAAAAGACATTTGTAACTCCAGGGTCAAAACCACTTCCTAAAAGCCCCATAATATTAGCTTTTTTAAATGCTTCATCTCTTTCCCATTGGAGTTTATACTCAAACTTAGCTTCATCAGGATGTTCATAGTTAGCAGTATCAAGATATGGTGTAGATGTAGCGATACAAGCATCCATAATAGTCAAATCTTGATAAGGCAAGGCTACATTTATAACTATATCTGCTTTGACATCCTCTATAAGATTAATAACCTCTTGAGTTATATCTGCATCTACTTCTCTACTCTCTATATCAGCATTAGGAAGTTCACTTTTTATAGTGTTACAGCTCTCTACTCTTCGACTTGCTAAAACTATATGACCAAAAACATCTGCATTTTGAACACATTTATAAACTACTACTCGACCTACTCCACCTGCACCTATGATTAACGTTGTTTTCATTCTCTTCTCCTCTAAAATTTTTATACTAACTTAAATGCAACAGCTAAAACAGCCATCCAAATAAGAGCCATAACTATTAAACTTAAAATAACTAAAGTAGCACCAACATCTTTAGCACGTTTTGCCATTATATGATACTCATCTGTTACAAGGTCTACCACTCTCTCTATTGCACTATTTGCTACCTCAGCTAAAACAGGTATAAATATAGCTATAAATAAAACAGCCGATTGAGTAAAACTGATAGGAAGAGTCCAAGCAACAGTTCCTAAAACTAGTAACATAAAAATCTGCCACTTAAATGATGTCTCATTTTTTGTAATATCTATTAACCCTTCTAGGGCATACATTCCATTTCTATATAATGAATGTTTTGGTTTGTTTAGTTTCATTTTTTTTCCTTTTCATATTTTAATACTTTCAATTATTTCATTCTTCACAAATATCAAGTTCTGATAAATCCTTTTCAAATCCTCTATATTTGTACAGTTAAAATCACGACTTACAAAATATCTATAACTATTTTGCCCTAACTTTTCCAAAATCACAAAGTTCCAAGTAGCTCCAACTATATAAGCACCTCGCATAGATAGCTCATTATTAAGCTCTATCGCTGAGATGAGTTCGGCTAAGAGTTGTGGTTCTGGATCTGTGTTTACTTTTCCTTTTTTAAACTCTTGTATAAAGAAATAGGGTTTTTGTATATATTTTATCCCTTTAGATAAGATAAAATCTGTTACACCTGTAAAGATAAATTTATCTGTTTTGTACTCTAATGAATATTCATAAAAATCTCTAAAATTATATTCTAAATTTGTAAATTTTATATGTGTAAAAAGAGGGCTTAAAAACTTCATTTTCAAATCTTCTTCATTATATGATTTAATATTATGAGCCTCTAAATCTAAAAGTTTTTGAAGAAAGAGTATTGTTTCATCTTCAATTATTCCATTTTTAAACCAATCATTAAAAATAGAATAATCAAAAATCTCTTCAATAGAAACAAGATTTCGTAACTCTTCCTCTTTAATTTTACTAAAGCTATAAGATGGTATCTCCTCCTCTGTTTTCCCCTCCAATCTATTTAAACGTTCTCGTAACTCTGCATTTTCTTTTAATAATCTTTGTTCTATCTCTTCTGACATTATATTGACATCCTATTTTACTCTTAATTCTTCTATCTCTTTAACAGTTAATTCTGTTTTTAAAGCTATTATTTCATTATCTAAAACATCTAAAAGATTTTTTGCTATCTCCAACTGTTTATTTTTTTCTCCCTCTTCACGACCTCGTTCTAAACCTTGAACAATTCCTTTCTCTAAACCTTGTTCAAGTCCTTGTTCTAACCCTTTTACTAAACCCTGCTTAATTCCCTTTTCAAGTCCTTTCTCCAGTCCCTCTTTTCCAGCCAACTCCTTAGCATAATCGATACTATTCTTATAATCTAATCTAGCCTTCAAATCTTGTTGATAAGCAAACTTTCTCTCTTTATCTAGTTTTAAAAACTCTGCTACATCAAAAGCATTTTCAAGTACTTCATCATCTTTGAATGTTTTAGGAATATCATCTAATCTCTCTAAATTTTTAAGATAAAACAACCATTTCTCAAGATGGTTTGATAATTCTTTTTCCTCTTTTTTAAACTTTGGCATCTCTATATAATAATATGCCATCTTGTCATAAAAAAGTTCTTTTGTATCCATATCGCATAGTTGTACTTTTGTTAAATATGTTTTTTCATCTTTTGTTGTACTTATCTTTTTTTTATTTTCTAATAATCTTAAATCATCAAATGAAAAATCTAATATCCCCACAAAATATACTTTTTTAAGTTCATAATCCCAATCTCCTCTTTTTGACATATCTTGAATTGGAAATGTTGTATAAAACAAGCTTCTATCTTTAAAATATTTCTGTGGGCTTCTTTGCAGTTCTACTATAAAACTATTTTTCTTTTCATCTACACAATATATATCAAAGATAGCTTTTCTATCTACAATATTTAACCCTAACTTCTCTAAATTCCGATACGTAACATCAACTATTTTATCTTCTAACTCTAACAAATCATTTAAAAAACTTATCAATAATGATTTATTCTCCTCTGTTCCAAATATCCATTTAAACCCAAAATCTGTAAATGGGTCTATATATTTCTCTTTTACTACTGCACACATGGTTTTTCCTTTAGCATCTCAATAATATCCTCTTTCACAAACATCAAATTTCTATAAATTCCCTTTAAATCCTCAATATTAGTACAATTAAAAGTACGACTTACAAAATATTGATATTTATCTTTTCCTAGTTTCTCTAAAATCACAAAATTCCAGTTTTCACCGACTATGTAAGCACCTCGCATAGATAGCTCATTATTAAGCTCTATCGCGGAGATGAGTTCGGCTAAGAGTTGGGGGCGTGGGTTGCTAAAATCTTCGGCTCTTTTAAACTCCTGAATAAAAAAGTAGGGATTAATAGCTTTTTCCAACCCTTTAGAAACTATAAAATCAGCTTCACCATTTAAAATAAATTTATCTGTTTTATAGGTCAATTTTTCATCATAAAAACTTCTAATATTATCATCAAGCATAAAAAAATCAACATAAGCGATTAAGGGTGCTATAAAATTTATCTTTAAATCTTCTTCGTGATAACTATTTATTAAAGTGATATTTTTATCTATCAGTTTTTCTAAAAAATCTAAAGTGCTATCACTTACACTCTCTTTAAAACTAAACCATTCATCAAATGTATCTTTATATTGAATAATTTTTTGTATCTCAACAATACTCTCTAACTCTTTATCTCTAATTTTACTAAAGCTATAAGATGGTACACCATCCTCATTTTTCCCCTCTAACCTATTTACTCTCTGTTGCAACTCTAATATTATTCTATCTTTTTCCAATTCATTCATCTTTAATCTCCTAGCTTTTTATCTGTATAATGTCCCCATTAGTCAAGACCACTTAAATCAACACTCTTATTTCTGAACCCTAAAAAACTCAACCCCATCCTTAGACCCAACAACAGCATAAGCATAAAGATTTTCTATCTCGTTTATACTATCAAGTTCTAAGTATTCTTTTATCTCTTGTACAGCTTTCTCTTTTTGTATCTCAAAAGGCTGTTTTTTATTTACCCACTTCAACTCAAACAGATAATTAAACTCTATCTCTTTCTCATAAGGTTTTCTACCTGTTACTACAATATCAGGATATTTATTGTTAAACTCTCTCTCCGATTGTATATAATAAAACTCTGCAAAGCTAAGTAATGAAAGAACTATTGATTGAAAATGTTTCTCATTAAATTTTGCATAATCTCTATTTCCTAATATTTTGACAATATCATTCAATTTTTCTGTAAAAGGTTTCATATCTCCTAGAGCTAACTCTCTTACCATCGCCGTTGCGCCATCTTGGATAGGGATATTATTTCTTTTTTCTATCTCCACTGCAAAATAATTCAAATATAGAACTTCCATCATATAATTTGGAATGCAAAAAACTTTATTTCCAAACATCGCTCTTTTATGAGTTATTATTCCCATAGAGTATATTAAAGTTATAAAATCATCTTCAAAAAATCCCTTATCTAAATCAAATCTATCTTTTAGTTTTCCTTTTATCTCTCCAGTTGTTATAAGTTCATCTAAGATTTTATAGTTTTTCTCTTTGTTTCCTATTCTAAACAATCTCATTATAGCTCCATAGTCACTTGCTACATTTGGGTCTAGTAATTGTTCGGGAAATTTACAACGTTTAACATCAAATCTCAAAAGAAAAAAGTTTACCATTGTTGAGTTATATATATCGTTATCTGCATCAAGATTAAACTTATAGCCATCATATAACATCTCTAACTGATTGATTATTGCATCTTCATCTATATCACATTTTTTAGCGATACTCTCTTTTATAGATAATCTTACTTCATTCTCTGTAAAACCAGCCAACTCATTAAACTCTTCGTGATAAGAGATATTATCAACTATATTAAACCCACTACTTAGGCTATCTAACGTTATAGGAGTAACTCCAGTAATAAACATCTTTTGTAATGTTCCCGTCATAGTTTCTGTTTTTAAAACTTCATAAAAACTTCTTACAAATCCACCTTTTCCTACTATCTTTAGAAAATCTTCCATATTATAAGAGAGAAGTGCATTTGCAAATTGGTC
>CAYOKX010000093.1:0-7117 GCA_964404655.1 uncultured Sulfurimonas sp.
TATAATCACGATTTTGATAATATAGAAGATTTTGATGAAAATAAGATAAGTGAAGAGATAGATAGAGCTTGGTATAGTGATGAGCCAAAAGATAATAATATAAAATATACAGATTTAAATGAAGATGGCTCTCTCAAAACATCTAAAAATGATGATAAATACTCATGGATAAAAGCTCCTAGATATGATGGAAATGTTATGGAAACAGGTCCTCTTGCTCGTGTATTTATAAGTTATAAAAAAGAGAATAAGCTTATAAAATCTTTTGTAGATGAGTTTTTAGAAGATACCAACTTAGAACTTATAGACCTCTCTACAACCATAGGAAGAAATGCAGCAAGGTCAATAGAAACAAGTTATGTGTGTGAATATATCTTTAAACTTGTTTCGCGTTTGATTCAAAATATAAAATATTATGATACCGATACATGGGTGAAATTTGATTTTGATACCCTTAAAAAAGATACAAAAGGGAGAGCATTTTTAGAAGTCCCTCGTGGAACACTCTCACACTTTATAAATATAAAAAATAAAAAGATAGAAAACTTCTCTGTTATAGCTCCTACAACATGGAATGCAACACCAAAAAATCTTGATGGAGTAAGAGGTGCATATGAAGAAGCTCTTGTTGGTTTAAAAATAGAAGATACTTCTAAACCTTTAGAAGTGTTACGAGTCCTTCACTCTTTTGACCCATGTTTAGCTTGTGCTGTTCATGTGATAGATGCAAATAAAAAAGAGTTAAGTCGTTACAACATACGAACACTTTAGATGGCAAAAAATATAATTATAGGAGTTGGAAACATCCTCTTTTGTGATGATGGCATAGGTGTATTAGCTGTTGAGCATCTCCAAAAAGACTATATATTTTCCCCAGATATAGAGCTACTTGATGGGGGAACATTAGGTTTTAATCTCGCTGAGTATTTTTTAGAATATGATAATGTTTTTATCTTAGATACTATCTCACTAGATGCTAAAACTGGAGAAGTTTTTAAGATACCAGCTCAAGAACTACTAGGTGGTGGAGAGTATAAAAACACTGCTCACGAAGTTGAAGTTCTCTCAATGCTAGAGGCTTGTGAGTTGTATGAAAAAAAAGCAGATGTAACTATTTTTGCTATTGTTCCTCATGATATTGAAACTATCAAGATTGGATTGAGTGATGTTTTAGAAGATAAATTTGAGTATTTTATACAAAGTGTTATTGATGGTGTTTGTGAGTTGGGGATTGAGGTTTTAAAAAAAACATAGTATAATCAAAAGAAAAAAAGGTTTATATCTATGAAATTTATAATCTCTCTTCTCCTAACACTTACAGCTCTTTTTGCACATGGTTCTGAACAAAATCATCTTCATTTTCTTGGTACTTTACATCTTACAGATTTTTTCTTTTTAATGGTTGCTTTAGTTATATCATTTTCAACATATAAACTTATGAAAAAAGTATTTTAATTATGTGTCAAGATTGTGGTTGTAGTATTGTAGATGATACACTTCAAACTGTACACTCAAACCCTCAGCTTAATAATAAAAAAACGATTGAGGTAATTGGTAAAATTTTAGATAAAAATAACCATGAAGCACAACATAATCGTTCTCATCTGGAGAGTGTTGGTATTCTCGGGATTAATCTTATGAGTTCTCCAGGCAGTGGTAAAACCGCTCTATTAGAGAAGTTTGCAACATTAGCTAAATTTAAATTTTGTGTTGTTGAGGGCGACTTAGAAACATCTCGTGATGCAGAGAGATTGCACTCTAAAGGTATCTCTGCTTATCAGATACAAACAGGTTCAGCTTGTCATTTAGACGCTTTTATGGTTCATAAAGCACTGCATCATCTTCCATTAAATGGATTAGATATATGCTTTGTTGAAAATGTTGGTAATCTTGTTTGTCCAGCTTCTTATGATGTTGGAACTCATCTCAATATTGTACTAGTAAGTGTTCCTGAAGGGAATGATAAAATTGCAAAATACCCTGTGATGTTTCGTAAAGCAGATCTGATTTTAATCACAAAAACTGACCTCATCCCATATATAAAATATGATATTGAAGCAGAAAAAAAAGAGGCTCGTAAACTAAAACCGAATGTTGATATTTTAGAAGTAAATATTAATGATGATAACTCTATTCAAAAAGTTATAGAGTGGATTGAGTTTAAAAGAAAAATGAGATAATTTTTTTAAGGAAAAAATATGTGTCTATCTATCCCCAGTAAAGTAACAAAAATCGATAAAGAGATGAATAGTGCAACAGTAGATACTATGGGTGTTTCCCGTGAAGCAAGTCTTGATTTAATGGAGGAAGGAAGTGTTAAAATCGGAGATTATGTTTTAATTCATATAGGTTTTATTATGAATAAGATTGATGAAGTAGATGCTCTCTCCTCTCTTGAAGCATTTGAAGATGTTTTAGCTATTATGGATAAAGAGGGACTAGATGGGTAGAGAACTTCATTTAAAAGAGCTTTATAATGGTTTTCGAGACTCTAAAGTTATCTTATCCTATGCAAAACTGATTGAAGAAGAGGGAAAAAAGCTTACAAAAGAGTTTAATATTATGGAGGTTTGTGGTGGTCATACTCATACAATAATGAAATATGGACTCAAACAACTTCTCCCTAAAAATATTAACTTTATCCATGGTCCAGGTTGTCCTGTATGTATTATGCCAAAAGAGAGAATAAATCATGCGATGGTTTTAGCTCAATTACCAGATGTAATATTAGTAACTTTAGGTGATATGATAAAAGTACCAGGGAGTAAAGGAAGTTTACAAGATGTAAGAGCTGAGGGAGCTGATGTAAGGTTTGTTTATTCTCCAATGGATTGTTTAAAAATTGCACAAGAAAATAGAGATAAAACAGTTATATTTTTTGCCATAGGTTTTGAAACAACAACACCTATGACCTCTGCACTTATAAATCAAGTAGTTCAAAAAAAGATTCCAAATATTCTTTTTCATATCAACCATATAACAGTTCCTGAACCTATGAAAGTTTTACTCGATGATAAAGAAAATAAGATAGATGCGTTTATAGGACCTGCTCATGTGAGTGTTATAACGGGAAGTAAAATATACAATGAGTTTGCAAAAGAGTATAAAAAACCTGTTGTAGTGAGTGGATTTGAACCTATTGATGTGATGAAATCTATATTGATGCTAGTACAACAACTCAATGAAAATCGATGTGAAGTCGAGGTAGAATATACTCGTAGTGTAAGTGAAAATGGAAACTTAACAGCTCAAAATCTTAATGATAAATTTTTTCAGATACGAGAGAGTTTTAGATGGAGAGGAATAGGAGATATAGCCCAAAGTGCTTTAAAACTAAAAAATCAGTTTTCCTATCTTGATGCTGAAGTTATTTATAAAGATATATTACCAACTCAGATGATTGATGACCATAAGATGTGTATATGTGGTGATGTTTTAAAAGGTAAAGCAAATCCAAAAGATTGTAAAGTTTTTGGGAAAGCCTGTACCCCTACAACACCTCTTGGTAGTTGTATGGTAAGTAGTGAAGGTGCTTGTTCTGCTTATTATAAATATGGAGAAATATAGATGATAGAAAAGATAAAACTTGCTCATGGAAATGGTGGAGAGGAAAATAACCAACTTATCTCTGAAGTTTTTTATAAAGCGTTTCAAAATGAGATACTTCAAAAAAGTGAAGATTCAGCTGTTATAGAGAATGGGAAATTTGCATTTTCTACCGATAGTTTTACAGTATCACCTCTCTTTTTTACTGGTGGAGATATTGGTAAACTAGCTGTTTGTGGTACTTGTAACGACTTAGCTATGATGGGGGCTAAACCTAAATACTTAACTTGTAGTGTGATTATAGAAGAGGGTTTTAGTGGAGATGATTTAAGAACTATTGTAAATTCTATGGCTCAAGAGTTAAAAATAAATGGTGCTATTGTCGTGAGTGGAGATACAAAAGTTGTTCCAAAAGGGAGTGTTGATAAAATCTTTATAAATACTACTGGTATTGGAGAGATTCAAAAAAAAGGGATAAGTTCAAATTCTATCGATGAAGATGATGTGATTATTGTTTCTCGTGATATTGGTTGTCATGGGGCAACAATTTTTGCTCAAAGAGAGGGGATTGAACTTACTAGTGACCTTCAAAGTGATTGTCTATCTTTATATCCAATCATTCAAAAACTCCTAGATAAAAAGATAGCTATAACAGCACTAAGAGATGCTACTCGTGGGGGGATAAGTGCTGTTTTAAATGAGTGGGCAAAACAATCAAACATCTCAATAGAAGTTGAAGAAGAGGCTATTCCCATAAGTGATGAAGTGATGGGACTTTGTGAAATTTTAGGCTTTGAAGCTATGGCATTAGCAAATGAGGGAACATTTCTTCTTGCTGTCAAAAAAGATGATGCAAACAGGGCTTTAAACCTCTTAAAAGAGTTGAATGAAAATGCTTCTATTATAGGTAAAGTCTCTAAAAAAAGTTTAAAAAAAGTGATTTTAAACTCTCCATGGGGAACACAACGATATTTAGATATGCCAAGTGGGGAACTTCTTCCCAGAATCTGTTAATGCACGAATATTCAATAGTTCAATCACTTATACAAAGTTGCCAAGAGCATGTTGAAGAAAATAGTGCTACAAAGGTAACTCAACTCTTCATAAAAGTTGGAGTGATGAGTGGTGTTGAACCCTATCTCCTTCAAGAAGCTTTTGAAGCTTTTAAAAGAGAAACAGTTTGTGATAGTTGCAAACTGCATATAGATATACAAAAAGTCAAAATAGAGTGTCTTCAATGCAATACTATAAGTGAGTTAGAAAAAAATGAGTACCTTTGCCCAAAGTGTAAAAGTATAGAGATAAGTATCCTTGATGGTGAAGATATGTTTTTAATGAGTTTAGAGCTTGAATAATGTATTATAAGATAGAGATAAAAGGATTAGTTCAAGGTGTTGGTTTTCGCCCATTTATCTATAATCTTGCTATAAAAATGAGATTAAAAGGGGTTGTAGTTAATAACTCTTCAGGTGTTTTAATAAAAATAGTTAGTTCAAAACAAGATATAGAAAAGTTTATAAAAGAGATACAACTTCAAAAACCAAAACAGAGTTATATAGAATCGATAGATATAGATGAGGTACAAAGTATTGAACTCTTTAATGATTTTCAAATTAAAGAGAGCCAAAATAAAACACAACTATCTACTCAGATTCCATCTGATATGGCGATGTGTCAAGAGTGTAAAGATGAGTTAGAAGATAAAAATAATCGCCGATATAACTATCCATTTATTAACTGTATAAATTGTGGACCCCGTTTTTCTATCATAAAAAATCTTCCTTATGATAGAGAATATACCTCTATGGATAAATTTACACTGTGTAAAGAGTGTCTCACCGAGTATCAAAACCCAAAAGATAGAAGATACCATGCCCAGCCAATAGGATGTTCACAATGTGGACCTCAACTCTCTCTTTTTCAAGATAATGAGAAGCTACCAAGTCAAGATATTATCGGTGATATAGCAAATTTTATTAAAAATGGAAAGATTATTGCTATAAAAAGTGTTGGAGGGTATCATCTTGTTTGTGATAGTACAAACTCCAAAACTATTAAACATTTAAGAGAGTATAAACAACGTCCCTCCAAACCTTTTGCTGTTATGGTTAAAGAGTTAGAAAATATCAAAAATATTGCATTTTATAATAGCAAAGAGAGAGAATTACTTAGTTCATATAAAGCCCCTATTGTTTTATTAGAAAAAAGTGATACATATAATCTAAGTCCATTGATAGCACCAAAAACGAAACAGATAGGCATATTTTTATCCCCATCCCCTCTCTATCATCTTCTACTGCAACAGTTAGAGTTCCCTATAATTGCTACAAGTGCAAACCTATGTGGAGAGCCTATCTGCTTTAAAGATAAAGATATATTTGAATTATCAAATATTTGGGATTATCTTTTAATCTATAATAGAGATATAGTGAACAGTAGTGATGATTCTGTTGTCTTTGTTGAAAACAATCAAGAATTTATCTTACGAAATGCAAGAGGATACTCTCCAACATATTTAAAACTACCAAAAGACAGAGATAAAAAGATTTTATCATTAGGAGCAAATCAAAAAAGTAGTATTGCGATAGTTGTAGATAATCAAGTTATTTTATCCCCCTATATTGGAGATTTAAATAGTGTAAAAAGTATAGAGTATTTTAAATCTCATATAAACCTTTTAAAAAAAATTTATCAATTTGAACCTGATGTTATTGTATGTGATAAACATCCAAACTATGAATCAACAAAATATGCTTATGAACTTAAAAAACAGAATCCTAATATAGAACTCATTCAAGTACAACACCATTATGCTCATATATTAGCAACTATGGGAGTAAATAATATTTCAACAAAAGTATTAGGTATAAGTTTTGATGGCACGGGATATGGTGATGATGGAACGTTGTGGGGGGGAGAGTTTTTTATTTGTGATTTAGAGAGCTATGAAAGAGTTGGGCATTTTAAAACATTTAAACTTTTAGGTGGAGAAAAAGCTATTAAAGAACCAAGAAGAGTAGCTTTAAGTTTTCTGTTTGAGCTATATGAAGAAGATGTTTTAACACTTTCAAATAGTGTTACTAATGCTTTTACAACGAATGAGTTAAAAACTTTATATATCGCATGGAAAAAAAATCTTAATGTAATTTTAAGTAGTTCTGTTGGAAGGATTTTTGATTGTGTTGCATCTCTTATAGATATAGTTCAAGTTTGCTCTTATGATGGGGAGAGTGGTCTTTTATTGGAAAGTTTATATGATGATAAAATTGATGGGAGTTTTGAGTTTACTATGGATAACAATATCATCAATTTTAGTCTGATAGTGAAACAGATTCTTCAAGAAAAGAGTTCTATCATAATTGTTAGTAAGTTTTTTAACACTCTTGTAGAGATAATCTATAAGATGGGTAAAAAGTATAATCTACCCATAGTATTAAGTGGTGGAGTTTTTCAAAATAGAGTGTTAGTTAGACTTATTATAAAAAAAGTTCCAGATATTATAATAGCAAAGAATTTTCTTAGTAATGATGGAGCTATTGCCTATGGTCAGATGATAGGAAATACGTAACTA
>CAYOKX010000094.1:0-6941 GCA_964404655.1 uncultured Sulfurimonas sp.
GGGGGTAGTGCCTTACGGGTGTGAGAGTTCAAATCTCTCCGGTCGCACCATTTACTTCTTAAAGAAATCAATTAAAATATCACTGTATTGTCATTAGGAAAAAAAATGAAAATAGCAAAAAACATAACAGAACTTATAGGAAATACTCCCCTAGTTAGACTTAATACCCCATCAAATATAACAGGTACAACTATTTTAGGTAAATGTGAGTTTATGAACCCAACCTCTTCAGTAAAAGATAGAGTAGGTTTCCATCTCATCAAAAAAGCGATAGAATCTGGTGATATAGTTGATGGTACAACAGTTATAGAACCAACAAGTGGAAATACAGGTGTAGCACTTGCTAGTATCTGTGCATCAAAAAAGATAAAACTTATACTAACTATGCCAGAATCTATGAGTATTGAACGTCGAAAACTTTTAAAAGCTTTTGGTGCAGAACTTGTTTTAACAGATGCAACAAAAGGGATGAATGGTGCGATAGAAAAAGCACAAGAGTTACAAAACTCTATAAAAAATTCTATAATCTTACAACAGTTTGAAAATAAAAATAACCCTGAAATTCACTCACTCACAACAGCTAAAGAGATACTAAATGATACAGAACATAATATAGATGCTTTTATAGCTTCAGTAGGGACAGGTGGAACATTAACAGGTATAGCCAAAACTTTAAAAGAGGAACTTAGTATGGAGATAGCTGTCTTTGCTGTTGAACCTAAAGAATCAGCTGTACTTTCAGGTGAGTTACCCTCTCCTCATAAAATTCAAGGTATAGGAGCTGGTTTTATTCCAAAAATAGTAGATACTACTCTCTATGGTGAAGTGATAAAAGTAAGTGATAAGGATGCAATAGAAACAGCAAAAATGCTAGCAAAAGAGGAGGGTCTTTTAGTAGGTATATCTTCAGGAGCTAATGTTTGGGCAACTATGCAAGTAGCATCAAAAAAAGAGTTTCAAGGTAAAACATTGGTAACTATTTTATGTGATACGGGAGAACGTTATTTGAGTACAGAACTTTTTGATATTTAGATAGTGTAAAAAGAAAAAAAAGGTAAAATTAATTACCTTTTTTATTCTCTTGAATTGAATGATATGCAGATAAAGCGATAAATGCGATACCGATAGTACCTACAATCGCTTCAGGAATGTGGAAAAACATTTTAGATAGCATAACTAAGGATAGTGCAGCGATAGCATAATGAGCACCATGTTCTAAATATCTGTACTCTGTTAAAGTCTTTTTCTCTACAAAATAGATAGTTAAACTTCTTACAAACATAGCACCAATACCTAAACCTAACATAATAATAAATATATTACTACTTAAAGCAAATGCACCTATAACACCATCAAATGAGAAAGAAGCATCAAGAATTTCAAGATATAAAAATCCCATAATTCCACTTCTTACACCATCTGTACTCATTAAACTGTCAAGTGATGCGATCATAGAGTAAAGAAGCATTCCCATAAAATAAGCGATAGCAACACCAGCATCTGAAGTAAGATATGTAAGATATAACCCTATTGAAGTTGTTATCATCATCTCTATACTATTAATTTCACCAGCTTTTGCTATAAGTGTACTATTTTCAACTATCTTTATCCATTGCTCTTCTCTATCTTCATCAAATAGGAAACTTAAAAATACCATTAGTAAAAAAGAACCACCAAAAGCATAGATAAGATTACCAACAGACTCTAAAGTTTCATGATACTTTTCAGGCTCATTTAAAGCTACTTGAAATGTTTCATAGATACCTAATCCACTAGCCACAGCAACAATAATGATAGGAAATAGAAATCTCATACCAAATACAGCGATAGGAATACCAAAAGTGATAAATCTTTTTTGCCATTGAGGTTCCATCGTACCTAAAACTTTTGCATTTACAACTGCATTATCAAAAGATAATGAGATCTCTAAAACAGCTAAAAGAGCTGTAATATAAACAGCATATAACCCACCCACAAAATAAGCAGCTACAAGACCTATAACTGTTATGATCATTGAAATTCTAAAATGTTCCACAATTCTCCAATATTACTAATTTAATACAGCTAGTATTTTATCTTTCATCTCTGATTCTGATGGGTCAAGATTACCATCAGCTTCTGCTATATAATCTAACAGATTTTTAACCATTGTAGGGTACTCAGCATGAGCTTTAATACGTCCTAACTCTGATAATAATTTAGCCGTTGTTATAGTCCATTTTACATTGTTATCTATAACTTTTTCTAAATCTTCAACGTGCATACCATAAAGTTCAATAGCATCTTGAATCATATCTAACTCTTTAATCTCATCTATCTCATTGATAAGGTCTAAAGCAGCTGTTACTTCATCAGTCTCAGCTTTTTTATCTGCCATAGTCATAAGTGCTAAACTGATAACTAAAGCATTTACAAACTGCTTCTCTTTTGAGAAAGATTCTGGTGTGTATTGTCTCATTTTTAGAGATGCTTCACCATAAAGTTCAACAGTTCTATTTTTAATTTTGTCCCAATCTAACATATTCGAACTCCTTCTATACTATAAGTATTTTTGTTGAACAGTCTGAATAGTCTGCTCTAATTTTGCATCTTTTGTTGGTTCACCAATAGCTGAGAATTTCCACTCGCCATTTCTTCTATACAATTTACCTAAAATCATAGAAACAGAACCAGCAAATTGAGCATCACTTGCGATGTTATATGTTGCAACAATATCATTTACTCTATCAGGTGTACCCTCATAAAGTCTAATAGATGCAAATGGAATAGTTGCAAAATCTTGCCCTTGAAAAGAGTTTAATATAAATACTAACTGCTCAACATTTGCAGGAATAGCACTTAAATTGATTTGAACTACTTCATTGTCTAAACCATCATCACCATCAACATCACCAGTTCTATCATCACCAGAGTGTAATACACCAGCACTCTCTAGTTTTCCAAAATAGATAACATCTGCTGTATTTTTATTTGCATCAAACATACCAACAGAAAGGTCTAAATCAACAGCTTCTTTAGAGATACCACCAAAAAAACCTTTTTTATCGATAGCACCCCAGTTAGCACCAACACAAAATGATGTTAAATCAGAACCATTTGATTTTTTAAGGCTTATCTTTTGCCCTTTTGCTAAACTAACAGCCATTATATATTTACACCGTACATTCTACAAAAACCAGCAAGACCATCGTTAAAACCATCACCTGTTGCTTTAAAGTTCCAGCTACCATTTTTTCTATAAAGCTCACCAAAATTAATAGCAGTTTCAGAAGAATAATCTTCATCTAACTCATATTTAGTGATTTCAGTATCGTTATCTGCATTTACAATTCTAATAAGAGAGTTGTTTACTTGACCAAAGTTTTGATTGTTAGTTTCAGCATCGTTGATAGTTACTGTAAATACAATTTTCTCAACTTCAGGAGCTACTTTATCTAAATCAACAAGAACAACTTCATCATCACCATCACCAGCACCATCAGTATTATCACCTTGATGAACTACTGCACCACAAGGAGATGTTGCATTGTTATAAAAAACAAAGTGACTATCACTTACAACTTTACCACTAGCATCTACTAAAAATACTGAAGCATCTAAATCAAAAGCACTTCCTGTATCTGTTGCGTTTGCATCCCAACCTAAACCAACTTTAATATTTTTTAAACCTGGAGCCTCTTTACTTAGTGAAACACGTCCACCTTTTGCTAAACTAATTGCCATCTTAAATCCTTTGATATTTTGTATGAATTAAATTCATTGTATCTTATTGTATAAAAAATAAGCTAACGAACCATATACACCTAATAATCATGCTTATCAAATAGCATCGTTTCAAATTGGAAAGTTATCGTAACAGTTGGGTCATTAGGTCCTCGGTGCATCGGGTCGGAAACAAACTTACCATCTACCATACTCCCAAAAAATTCTCCATTCATAATAGCACCTTTATATATAGGGTGTCCCCATTCATCATGTTTACTCTCCATAAGCATAACAGTTGTCCCTCTTCTACAAGCAGGATAGACAACATCGTGACCATATTCATTTGGAATAGGACGTCCATACTGATCCCAAGAATCGGGTCTAGCATGATTAAAATTTAATGAATTCATCAAAGGTGTGCCACCCTCTGCTAAAGGAGCAGGTTTTCCATCTGCACCCATCATCATCTGCATCATTACATGAGGCATATAGTGCATAATATAAAATTTTATCAATATTTTTGGCTGAGTTAAATCTGGTTTACCATTTACCATAGTATATGCAGGAATCTGAATCAGATAATCACTTCTTTTACTATCTGGATTTACTTTCACAAAATCTGGAGTAGAAAAATATCCTCTATCACGTGGTTGTACCGTAGCCACTTGATGAGGAACACCATCTATAATAAGACTGCCTCCTCCAAGTTGTTGAAAAGTTGTAGGAATAGTTGATTGTTCAGCACCTCCTCCACAGCCATCTAAAAGTAATACTACAAGCGATAACTTTATAAAAAATAATAGTTTTTTCATCTAACAATCCTTATCTATTAAAATCGTTCTAAAATAGTTGTAGAGAAGTTAAGACTAAGCTTATATGTCTCATTCCTATCTTCATTGGTATATAACTCTGCATCTATCATCTCGCCCTCCATCTTAAATCCAGAATTTTGGTCTTCAACATAAGTTACATGAACTGTTCCAGATTTATTTGGGGGACTAATTAATTTATAGTACCCATTTACCTCATTATCAGGCATTACAAACTCAAAAACAAGATACCCTTCATCAAGATAGAGTCTCTCCTCTCGAATAGCATAAGCTCCCATAGATATTTTATAGAGTCCCATATATGGAGAGGGCTGTGTTGGTGATAGCATTCTCATAAGTGTTGAAGTTGGAGGTATAATATCTGTTGAACGTTCTGCTGAATCTGCTGTAATAAGAGGATATATAAGACAATCAACAGTTACATTCACTCTTCCCAAAATAGTATATGCTAAAGATGCTGTATTAATTGCTGGTTCATCCTTTGGCTCATCATCGTCGTCATCTCTTCCATTATCTGGCATAGCTGGGTCACTTGAAGCATTACCATTTTGAGTATCATCTCCTCCATCATCGTCATCCCCATCATCTGTATTTGAACCATCATCTCCTCCAACTAGATGTGGTACACACTCCTCATCTGTCACTTGCACAGGTTTTAGACTCTCTTTTGGAGCTTGATAAGTAGAATCTGTTGTTCTATTATCACTACATCCTATAAATACCATTAAAATAAAAAAACTCCATAAAAATTTTACTATTTTTTGCATATTAATCCTTTTGAAGAAGTTTTTCTATATCAGATTCTATATCTTGAGGTTTTGTGACTGGAAAATATCTTTTTATCACATTTCCTTCTGAATCTATAAGAAATTTCGTAAAATTCCACTCTATAAAAGTTGTCCAAAAAAAACTTCCCTTCTCCTCTTTTAAAAATTTATAAAGAGGAGAGGCATTCTCTCCATTTACATCTATTTTTGCAAACATATTAAAATGAATATCATAATTTTCATGACAAAAAAGTTTTATCTTTGCATTAGTTTCTGGTTCCTGTTTTAAAAATTGATTAGATGGAAAAGCTAAAATCATAAAATCTTTCTCTTTATATTTTTGATATAACTTTTCAAGTGCTTCATATTGGGGAGTAAAACCACATCTACTTGCAACATTTACTATCAGAAGAACTCTATTTTTATATCTACTAAGAGAAATTTCCTCTTCATCTATTGTTTTAACTTTAAAATCATAAATATTTAAATTTGACATATTTGTCTCCTCCCTATTTTAAATTTATATTTTCTATCTCTACAACAGATAAACCTGTAATTAAAGATATAGTTTTTATATCTAATCCCTGTTCTAATGAGACTTTTGCAATATTAATTTTTTCTTTTTTTAATTGCTTCTCACTATTCTTTTTTTCTTGCTCAATACCTTTTTCAATACCTTTTTCGATACCTCTTTCTTCACCTCTTGCCTCACCTCTTGCCTCACCTCTTACCTCACCCTTTGCCTCTGCCAACTCTCTAGCATAGTCCATACTATTTTTATAATCCAATCTCGCTTTTAAATCTTGCTGATAAGCAAACTTTCTTTCTTTATTGAGTTTTAAAAATTCTGCTACATCAAAAGCATTTTCAAGTACTTCATCATCTTTAAATGTTTTTGGTATATCATCCAAATTTTCTAAGTTTTTAAGATAAAATAACCATTTCTCAAGATGATTTGATAACTCTTTTTCCTCTTTTTTAAACTTTGGCATCTCTATATAATAATAGCTCATTTTGTCATAAAAAAGCTCTTTTGTATCCATATCACATAGTTGTACTTTTGTTAAATATGTTTTTTCATCTTTGCTTGTACTTATCTTTTTTTTATTCTCTGTTAATCTTAAATCATCAAATGAAAAATCTAATATCCCCACAAAATATACTTTTTTAAGTTCATAATCCCAATCGCCTCTTTTTGACATATCTTGTATTGGAAATGTTGTATAAAAGAGGCTTCTATCTTTAAAATATTTCTGTGGGCTTCTTTGGAGTTCTACTATAAAATTGTTCTTTTTCTCATCTTCACAATAGATATCAAATATTGCTTTTCTATCTACAATATTTAATCCTAGTTTTTCTAAGTTTCTATATGTAACATCTACTATTTTATCTTCTAACTCTAACAAATCATTTAAAAAGCTGATAAGTAATAATTTATTTTCCTCTGTTCCAAATATCCATTTAAAACCAAAATCTGTAAATGGATCTATATATTTTTCTGTTACTACTGCACACATTTTTATCCCTTTGAATCTCTCTTTATCTATCATATTGTAGTATAATTTTCTTTATGAAAAAAACAAACATTTTAAAACAGATTCAAAAAAATCTGTAAGAGGAAAAGAAATGGGTAATTATT
>CAYOKX010000095.1:0-6874 GCA_964404655.1 uncultured Sulfurimonas sp.
ACACTGATTTTCAGTCAGTTGCTCTACCGACTGAGCTAATTGGCCATCTCTTAAAAGATGACGAATTATAGCGATGAGATACTTATAACTAACTTAAAGATGAAATTTTTGCTTTAAAAATATCTCCACGCTCTGCATAAGAGCTAAATTCATCTAAACTTGAAGCTGATGGGGAGAGTATAGCAACCTCATCTTGAGAAAGATTTTTATCTATCTTCTCAATAGCATCTACAAGATTTTCACATTTTTTATACTCTATATGAAATTTTTGAGCAATTTGAGAAAGTTTTTCTTTATTTGTTCCTATATTATAAAGAACAATGTTTATATCTTTAAGATACTCAAATAGTTCACTCAAATCAACACCCTTATCATCTCCACCCACTATAAGATGTATAGACTCATTCTTATATCGTTTAAGAACAGCGATAGTTGCATCTAAGTTTGTAGCCTTAGTATCATTTACCCACAATCTTTTTTTAGAATCTCTTAACTCCTCTTGACGATGTGCATCAAGAGTAAAGGAGTTGATTTTTTTATAATCAACACTATCAAACAGTATCTTATCAACAGCCATCGCTAAAAGAGCATCCATAAGAAATGCACCTTTAAATTTTACCTGTTTTATATCTATATCAAACTCATCGGCTATATCTTGCTCACTCTTATACGTTATAAGATGTGCATCGGTTTGAATATCTTTATATATCTCAGGGATAATAGCTATCTCCCCCTCTTGCATCATTGAAATAGGTTTAAGTTTTGCATCTATATAACTCTGCATATCTCCATGCCAACTTAGATGGTCAGGGGAGAGAGGAAGTAAAATATATATGTTTGGTCTTGCAATATCTGTATAGTGCATAGTAAAAGAGCTAGTTTCAAGTAGCCAAATAGGGTTGTCTTGTGAAAGTTTTGCTAAAGGTGTTCCAATATTCCCTCCCTCAACAGAACCTCTCTCTTTTAAAAGATGTTGCATCATCTGTGTAGTGGTCGTTTTTCCATTTGTACCACTAATCCACACTTTTAAAGGTTTTGTATCTGAAAAATAATCATATTCGCTTATAAGATTTCTTGCTTTTTGTATAAGTGGATTTGATGGAGCGATACCAGGAGAGGGTATCTCCATATCTGAATATTTTGGATTAAACTCTTGTGATGGTTTTACTTTATAACCATTCTTGTCTGTAAAGGGTTTTGTGCATTTGTCATCATAAAATATAGCATTAGGGATAAGTGTAGCTAAAGCCTTTGTTGTTCCACCATAGCCAAATAAAGATACTCTTTGCATCATCGTATCTTTAAACTGATAAGTGCTACAAGGTTAGAAAGGATAGAGATAATCCAAAAACGTACAATTATCTTATTTTCATGCCAGTTTTTCATCTCAAAATGGTGATGAATAGGTGCCATAAGAAAAACTCTTTTTTTACGAAGTTTATAAGAACCTACCTGTAAAATAACAGAAAGAGTTTCTATAACAAAGATAGAACCAATAAGTAGCAATAAAATCTCACTTTTTGAGATAACAGCAAGATAGCCTAAAAAAGCACCAATAGTTAATGAACCACTATCGCCCATAAATACCTCAGCAGGATGGGAGTTATACCATAAAAACCCAGTTAATGCCCCTATAAGTGCTGCTGCTACAATAGCTACTTCACCAATATTGAAACTAGGCATGAGAAGATAAGAGCTTAAGTTTGCATTTCCTATTATATATATAATGATGCTAAATGAGGTAAGTGCTGTTATAGATGGTACCGTAGCTAAACCATCTAAACCATCAGTAAGATTAACTGCATTAGAAGTTGATATAATCACTAAAATCCAAAAAAAGATAGCATATATACCTAAGTCCATAACAGGATTTTTTAAAAATGGGATATAGAGTTCAGTGTTAAAATCAGCTAAAATATAGAGATATAAAGAGATGATGAGTGAGGAACCTATCTGTAAAAGAAGTTTTGTTCGTGCTTTTAATCCTGCTAAATTTTGATTTTTTTGTATTTTTGCATAATCATCTTGAAAACCTATAAGAGCAAAAAGAATAAGAGTTAGTAATGCTCCTATCGCATAGATATTGGAAAATTTTATAGTTAAAAGAGATGCAAAAATAGTAGCACCAATAAATACTATTCCCCCCATAGTTGGAGTTGAAACTTTCTCTTTATGTCTTTTTGGAGCCCACTCATTTATAGGTTGCACACTAGATGTTCTTTGTGCCCATCTTATGAAAAGTGGCATTAAAAAAAGAGTTAAAAGTAAAGCGATGAAAAAAGCGATACCACCTCGAATAGAGATGTAGCCAAGGAGATTTATATCTAAAAAACTGTGTAACCAATAAAGCAAAGTATGTCCTAATTAATCTAAAAAAGATTATTTTAATGTCAAAATTATATCAAAAATTACTACAAAAAATAGTACAATATAAAAAATCTTTCTTTATAAAGGAATAACATTGAGTAAAAAAGCTATATTGGTTATAACAGATGGTATCGGGTTTAGTCCTAAAACAGAGTATAACTCATTTTATAATGCAAAAAAACCAACTTATGAGAAACTTTTTAAAGAAACTCCACACTCTTTAATAGATACTTTTGGTTTAAGTGTAGGACTTCCAGAGGGACAGATGGGGAACTCTGAAGTGGGTCATATGAGTATAGGAAGTGGACGTATTTTATATCAAGATTTAGTAAAAATCTCATTGGCTCTTTCTGAAAATACTTTAGGGGAGAATGAAGTTTTAAAAGATTTATTAAAAGCTTCAGATAGATTACATCTTATCGGTCTTTTAAGTGATGGAGGAGTACATTCTCATATAGACCATTTTATGGGAATAGCAGATATCGCTTCTAAGCAGGGAAAAAAAGTCTTTTTACATCTTATAACAGATGGACGAGATGTTTCTCCTACTTCAGCACAAAAATATCTAAAAAAAGTAGAAGAGCATCTGAATGAAAATGTAACAATAGCAACTATCTCTGGCCGTTTTTACTCTATGGATAGAGATAATCGTTGGGAAAGAGTGCAACGAGGCTATGAAGCTATGGTTGATGCTACTCCAAAAACTGATTGGAATCCACAAGGTTATATTGGTCACTCTTACGCTCAAGGGGAAACAGATGAGTTTATAGAACCTACTGCTTTTGAGGGATATGATGGTATGCAAGACACAGATAGTGTTTTAACAATAAATTACCGAAGTGATAGAATGAGAGAGATGGTAACAGCACTTGGAGATGAAAGTTTTGAAGGCTTTCCTAAACATCATATAAATCTTAATATTGCAACTATTACAGAGTATGATAAAAGTTTTAATTATCCTGTAATGTTTAGAAAAGATGTTCCTAAAAATACACTTGCTGAGGTGATAGCTTCAAAAGGTTTAAGACAACTTCATACTGCTGAAACTGAAAAGTATGCACATGTTACTTTTTTCCTAAATGGTGGTATAGATGAGCCTTATGAGAATGAAACAAGAGTGCTTATCCCATCTCCAGATGTAAAAACTTACGATATGAAACCTCAAATGAGTGCAAATGAGGTATGTGATGTTGTTTTAACTGCGATGGATGATAATAATGATTTTGTAGTAGTAAACTTTGCAAATGGAGATATGGTTGGACATACAGGAGATATAGAAGCGTCTAAGATAGCCGTGACTACCGTTGATGAACAGTTAGGGAAAATTATAGCAAAAGCAAAAGAGCAAGATTATGCTGTTGTTATCACATCTGACCATGGAAATTGTGAAGAGATGAAAGATGATGAAGGGAATATTCTCACAAATCATACTGTTGGAAAGGTTTGGTGTTTTGTTATTGCAGATGGTGTTACAAAAGTAGAAGCTGGTGGGTTAAACAATATCGCTCCAACTGTTTTAACATTGATGGATATAGAGATTCCAGCAGAGATGGATCATAGTTTAGTATAGATGTTCAAAAAATCAATAGTAGTTATCGCGTTAACTCTATCTTCATTGGTAGCAGGAACTATAAATATAGCTCTTTCTGCAAATGTAAGTTATGCGATAGACTCTTTAAAAGAAGAGTTTCATAAAGCTTATCCAGATACAAAAGTACGAGTGACATTAGGAAGTAGTGGAAAGCTAACAGCTCAGATAAAACATGGTGCTCCTTATGATGTTTTTCTCTCTGCAAATATGTTGTATCCATCTTTACTTTATAAAGAGGGGCAAGCTATCACGCAACCTGTCATTTATGCAAAAGGTTCTTTGGTTCTTTTAAGTAGAAAGGATAGAGATTTTAAAGATGGATTAGTCACTATTTTAAATAACAAGATAAGACGTATAGCGATAGCTAATCCAAAAACAGCACCTTATGGAAAAGCAACTTTTACAGCTCTTAAAAATGCTAAACTTTACAATGGTAGTAGAAAGAAACTTATCTATGCAGAATCAGCATCTCAAACACTTTCATATACTATGAGTGTTACAGATGTTGGTTTTGTAGCAAAATCTTCTCTTTTTAAATCACAGCTTTTGGGATTAAAAGAGGGTATAAACTGGATAGATGTAGATGCAACACTTTACAAACCGATAGAGCAGGGGATAGTTCTTTTAAAACATTCGAAAAATGCTAAAGAGAGTCGTGCCTTTTATGATTTTATTTTGTCTGAAAAAGCAAAAAATATTTTGAAAGAGTATGGATATATAGTACGATGAATAGTTTTACGTTAGAGTTAGCACCATTTCTTTTATCTTTTAAGTTAGCAACTATAACGACTATAATTCTTTTTATGCTTTCTGTTCCTTTAGCATGGTACCTTTCTCAAACAACTTCTCGTTTAAAACCCTATTTAGAAGCATTAACAGCATTACCTATTGTTTTACCTCCTTCTGTTTTAGGTTTTTATATATTATGGACTCTCTCTCAAAACTCTGTTATAGGTGCTTTTTTTTATGAAAATTTTGATATTGAACTTGTATTTAATTTTAAAGGTTTAGTGATAGCTAGTTGCTTCTACTCTTTACCATTTATGGTGCAACCTTTACAAAATGGTTTTGAAAGTTTAAATAAAAATATGATAGAAGCAAGTTATATTAGTGGAAAAACTCAACTACAAACTATTATAAAAGTTGCCTTACCAAATATAAAACCAGCTCTTTTAACAGCACTTATCGTCACTTTTGCACATACTGTTGGAGAGTTTGGTGTTGTTTTAATGGTTGGTGGGTCTATACCTGAAGAAACAAAAGTGGCATCTGTTGCCATATATGAGTTTGTTGAGGTTATGGATTATGATAGTGCGCATCTATATAGTGGGATTATGCTTCTACTTAGTTTTATTGTACTTCTCTCTGTATATATATTTAATCATCATCAAAAATTTAATAGAGTATATCGATGATAGAGATAGATATAAAGAAAAAACTTCATGGTTCAAATGGAGATATGGATTTGAATATCTCTCTTCATATTGCTCAAAATGAGTTTTTAGCATTGAGTGGAAAGAGTGGAAGTGGGAAAACAACTTTTTTACGAGTTTTGGCTGGATTGGAAGAGGCAACAGGAAAAATAGTAGTTGATGGTACAGTTTGGCTAGATAAAAACTACTCTTTAGCAGTTCAAAAGAGAGAGATAGGATTTGTTTTTCAAGATTCGGCACTTTTTTTAAATATGAGTGTTGAGGAAAACCTTCTTTTTGTCAAAAGAGATAAAGTACTAGTAAAAGAGTTATTAGAGATTACTGAACTGAGTTCTTTAGCAAAGAGGTATCCTAAAACACTAAGTGGTGGACAACAGCAACGTGTAAATTTATGTAGAGCTATGATGAATAAACCTAAACTTCTGTTAATGGATGAACCCTTTTCAGCACTTGACCCTTTAATGCGTTTAAAACTTCAAAATGAGATTTTAATATTGCACAAGAGATTTAATACTACTACTATAATGGTAAGCCACGATTTAAGCGAAATTTATCATCTCTCTTCTCGTATGTTAGTTTTAGAGAGTGGTACAATTATAGAAGATGGAAAGGCTCAAAATATATTAATTCAACAAGAGCAAAAAGAGAGTATCTCTTTCGATGGAGAGATAGTTGATATAAGGAAAGGTAAAACTAGTTATTTTACTGTTATCTCTATAGGTCAGCAGTTAGTTGAAGTTGAAATGAGTTTCAAAGAGATTCAACTGTTTCAAGTTAGAGAGAGGGTGAGGGTAAAGAGTAAAGCCTTTTCTCTTATAATAGAGAAAAAATAATAGAGAGATTATTTTTTTTGTGATAGAATTCTAAACATATATTAAAAGGAAATAATAATGGAAAACCAAGCATTAACACCAGCACAATCGATAGTAGAAAAGCTTTCAGATAAAGTATCTTTAGTTGCAACAAAATATAGTACACTTAAAGATGAAAACTCAGCATTAAACGATGAAGTTACAACTTTAAATGCAACTATCGAACTAAAAAATAAAGAGATAGCAGAACTTAAAGAACAAAATGAGATGAAAGAGTTAGAGATGGAAGATATTATATCTAGAGTAGAAAGCATCTTAGGCTAATCTTACTATGAAAAAAAAATTAGGTTTGCATGTAGGTGGTAGACGTTTAGAGATTAATGTTACTGATGAGTTTGCTGATTATTTAGAGAATGAGTTAACGAGAGAGTTTAACATGAATGGAAACAACGACTTACAATTAGTTCTTCAAGCATATATTCGTAAAACACATGAGATATTTGGTATGGAGAAAGATATGCAAAAGCTTTTAAGAAAACTAAATAAAGCAAGTATGACTTAATATTGTTTTAAGTTTTACCTGCTATAATTTCACCATCTCAGAAACGAGATGTAAAGAAATGGTGTGCGCTCGTAGCTCAGCTGGATAGAGCACTGGTTTGCGGTACCAG
>CAYOKX010000096.1:0-6462 GCA_964404655.1 uncultured Sulfurimonas sp.
CCACATCATTAAAAGTGACGTGCTCTACCAGCTGAGCTAACAAGACATTTTGTTTCTTTAACAATCATTGCTGTTTGTTGATAGAATTATAGACAAATAAAATTATAATGTCAAGCTTTTTTAAAAGAAAAGTGAAATTCTTTAAAAAAAAGCCTCTTCATCTATTAAAAGAAGTAGTTTAATAGCCTCTAAAGCACTCTGGTGCTGTATATAATTTCTATCTCCTTTAAAAGAAAATTTATACTCTTTATGTTCATTGGCTGTTCTCACTCCAATAAAAACAGTTCCAACTGGTTTCTCTTTCGTTCCTCCACCATCTCCTGCTATACCACTTATAGATATTGCATAATCTGCTTCTGTTACATTTATAGTTCCTTGACTCATCTCTTTAACTACATCTGCACTAACTGCACCATATCTATTTATAATTCCACTCTCTATTCCTAACCAATTCTCTTTTAACTGATTTGAGTAAGTTATCAATGTACCCTCCAAAATTTGAGATACTCCATTTTGTTGTGTAAAATAATAACTGAGTAATCCCCCTGTACAACTTTCAGCAAATGATATTTTTTTATCTATTTTGACAAGTTTATCTATTATATATTCTATAATATTTGATGTAGCAATTAATTTATTCTCAACCTGAGGTTTCACTGCATTTAGAAATTTTGGAATATTTCCATATTTTTTACTAGATATATTCACCAATACCCATCTATCAATAATAGTAACAAGTTCAATATTCAATTCATAAGTTTGTGCAATAGGTTGTAGTAAACTATTTAATTCATCCCTTTCTTTAGTAAAAATATGCACACTTAAGTTAGATTCTTTATCAAAAAGTAATATTTCAGGCATTTTTTGCATCTCATCTATATGTAAAACATTAATATCTGCATCTTTATATTTTAAAAGATAATTGCCCTCTTTATAATTTGAACTTTTTTGAGGAATAAGTACACTACCTCGTAATATTTGATTATCACCCGTTACAGTACATATAAGTTTACCTACCGTAGTAAATGTTTGCTTTGTTGTTACAATAATAATTCTATTAGATGTATTTAACTCCTTTTCTAAGTATAAAAACAGAGAGTTATCTTTCTCTTTAAAAAATGTTATTGAACTTATAAAATCTACTTTCTTTTCTATCTCTCTTATAACATATTCTTGAAGAGATTTATTGTATATAAATTTAGTGCCGATAAATAGAATATCTAATTTCATAATATGTATAGCCTTATTCATTAAATTTTTAGCAAATTATAGCACTTATTTTTATATAAAGATGTTCTTAATTACCATCAAGTTATAATATATAACTTATATAATAATTTTCGAGGTACAGATGGACTACAAAGACACACTACTTTTACCAACTACAAAGTTTGCAATGCGCGGAAACTTAATCAACAATGAACCTAAGCGTTATGCGTCTTGGGACAAAGCAAAAGTTTACGATAAGATGAAAACTAATCGTAAAGATGCGGAGAGTTTTACTCTTCATGATGGACCTCCTTATGCAAATGGTCATATCCATATCGGTCATGCACTCAATAAAGTTCTTAAAGATATTATCGTAAAACATAACTACTTCAATGGAAAGTCTGTACGTTTTACTCCAGGTTGGGATTGTCATGGTCTTCCAATCGAACAACAAGTTGAAAAAAAACTTGGTGGAAAAAAGAAAAAAGAGCTTCTTGAAACTCATGAAGTACGTAAACTTTGTCGTGAACATGCTGCAAAATTTGTAGATATTCAAAAAGAGGAGTTTAAGACTCTTGGTATTTTAGCTGATTGGGAAAACCCTTATGTGACTATGGATTATAAGTTTGAAGCTAACATATATAGAACTTTATGTTCTGTTGCTAAAAAAGGTCTTCTTATTGAGCGTTCTAAACCTGTTTTTTGGTCTTGGGCTGAAAGAACTGCTCTTGCTGAAGCTGAAGTTGAATATGAAGATAAAGAATCTCACTCTATCTTTATAGCATTTGAGTTTGATGATGAAGCAAAAGCTAAACTAAATATTACAGGAAAAGCAGCTCCAGTTATCTGGACTACAACTCCTTGGACTATTCCAGCGAATACTGGTATATCTATGAATCCTAATGAAGAGTATGTTCTTACAGATAGTGGATATATCGTAGCAAAAGAGCTTTTTAATTCTCTTATAGAGGAAGAAGTTTTAAGTGGAAAAGTTATACAAACTTTTAAAGCAACTGATTTTGATAACTTAAAAGCTATTAACCCTCTAAACAAACGTCAATCTCGTATCATCTTAGGAGAACACGTTCTTATGGATAGTGGTACAGGTTGTGTACATACTGCCCCTGGTCATGGTGAGGATGATTACCGTGTTGGTCTTATTTATAACTTAGATGTTGTTATGCCTGTTGATGAAACGGGTTGTTTTGACAATACTATCATAAGAGATGCCCTTATTCCAAATGCTGAAGATTTCTTAGGTCGTCATATTTTTAAATCTAATGATGACATCATAGAACTTATGGGTGATGCTGTTCTTAAAGTTTCTAAATTTACTCACTCATACCCACACTGTTGGAGAAGTCACACTCCTCTTATCTTTAGAGCTACAAAACAGTGGTTTATAAGTGTAGATGAAAAACCAGAGGGTGAAGATAAAACTCTTAGAAATATCGCTCTTTCTGAGATAGAAAAAACTCTTTTTGTTCCTGAAACTGGTCGTAATCGTTTAACTTCTATGGTAGAAAACCGTCCAGATTGGTGTATTTCTCGTCAGCGTGATTGGGGTGTTCCTATCGCATTTTTTAGAGTAAAAGCTACGGGTGAAGTTATCTTTGATGAGAAAGTTCTTAACTATGTTGCTATGATTTTTGAGATGCAAGGAAGTGATGCTTGGTACTCTATGGATATAGAAGCCCTCCTTTACCCTGGTTCTGGATATAAAGCAGATGAAGTTGAAAAAGTAACAGATATTTTAGATGTATGGTTTGATAGTGGTTCAACTTGGAACAGTGTTTTAAAATCTCGTAACTATGATGCTGGAAAATATCAAGCAGATCTATATGTAGAGGGAAGTGACCAACATCGAGGTTGGTTCCAATCATCTCTTTTCCTATCTTCAGCAGTTGAACATAAAGCACCATATAAAGGTGTTCTTACTCACGGCTTTACAGTTGATGACAAGGGCGAAAAGATGTCTAAGTCTAAAGGTAATGTTATCGCTCCAGAGAAAGTTCTTAAAGAGTATGGTAGTGAAATCCTTCGTTTATGGGTAGCTTCATCTGATTATCAAGGTGACCTAAAAATCTCTCAAGGTATCTTAAAACAGATAAGTGAAAATTATAGAAAACTTAGAAACACTTTTAGAATTATGTTAGCAAATATTAACGATTTAGAGAGTTTAACACCTTATGAAGAGATGGGTGAACTTGATAAATGGATTTTAGATGTTGCCTCTGAAGTTCTTGGCGATGTTCATACATCATTTGGTAAATATGACTTTGTAAACGGTATGAGTAAACTAAATAACTTCATTGCCAACGAGTTAAGTGGTATGTATATAGATATGACTAAAGATAGCCTTTACTGTAATGCTAAAAACTCAAAAAGACGTATGGCTAGTCAAAGTGCTATGGCTATGATAACTAAATCACTTTTACTTTTAATGGCTCCTATCTTAACATATACAACAGATGAGATTATAGAACATGCTCCTAAAGTTGTAAAAGAGGATGCTGAGTCTATCTTTGATTTAGTATATGCACCTATCACGACTGGTAAATCAAACTTTAATGCAGACTATATGACTAAAGCTCGTGAAGGATTTGGAACTGTTGTTGATACACTTAAAAAAGAGAAAGTTATCAAAAGCACTTTAGAGTTAGTTATCTCAACTAAATCAGAAGTAGCATTAAATATAGATAGTGTTGATGCTGAAGATTGGTTTGTTGTTTCTACTGTTTCAGATAGTGAAGTAACAGATATTTTAGGTAGTTTTGAAGTTGATGGAGATATTTTCTCAATAGCAAAAGCAACTGCTCATAAATGCCCTAGATGTTGGAAATTTCAAGCTCAAGAAGAAGATTCAACTTGTAAACGTTGTGAAGAAGTAGTAAGTGCCTAACTTCTCAGAACCTGTAACAGTAACATTTATCGGAGTAACTATTGCTCTGATATTTGTAACTATTGCTATTGGTATCTATTTTGTTAAAAAATTTAAATAGGTTTTATCTCTAAAACCTATTTGATTTATGCTCTCTTCGCTCCACATAACACTCTACCATTACCTTTATCAACAGAGTAAACAATTAGATATTTATAACTTTCAAGATTTTTATTAAACTCATCTAATATTTTTATTGTAAAATATTTTCTTTCAAGTAATTTAGAATCAATTATATTATTTAAAAAATAGAACCCTATCCCCTTCTCTGAACTGTCAAATAAATATGCAGGAACTATACTTTTATTTTCATATATAAAATCAAATCGAACTGGTGGAGATACTATTGTTCTATTTGTATTTCTATGATTTAACACCGCTTGGAAACCATCACTTAATGTTTTTAAATCTGTACTTTCAGCCATTATATCTACAATATTTTCATTTAATGTTGTAGAATTTTCAAGAGTTTTGATAGAGTGATCATTAATCTCATTTAAACCATTAAAAACTCCTTTTAGATGCCCTAATTGAATATTAAAAATCTCTTGAAAACTACCAATAGAGTTCACAGTTGTATTAAGTGTACTATCGATAGAGTTAAAATTTTCCTCTAATTGATGTGATTTCTCTCTTAACTCTCCAAAAATATCTTTTGTTGCTTCAGCATCACTTGTTACATCTTCAATACTTTGCTCAATAGAACTAATAACACCTTTAATTTCAACTGCACTCTTTTGAGATTTTTCAGCAAGTTTTCTTACCTCATCAGCAACAACAGCAAATCCTCGTCCATGTTCACCTGCTCGAGCTGCTTCAATCGCTGCATTTAGTGCTAAAAGATTTGTTTGGTCTGCTATATCTGAAATAGCTTCAATAGTAACAGCAACCTCTTTAGATAAATTACGTAAACCGCTAATTGATTCAACTGTTAGCTCTATCGATGTGTAAACTTTTTCTGTACTTTCAACATTAGATTTTAGTAACTTTTTCCCATCATTAACACTACTCATTGAACTCTCAGAATCATCTTTAAGTTCATTCATCTTAGAAATCAACTCTTCATTACTATGACTGATAGTATCAACTGAGTTAAGTAAATTTGAAACAACACTATTTTGTTCTTTTACATTTTGAGTATTTTCATTAACTTTCACCGTTGCATATGAAGCATAAAATGTTATATCTTTTGATTTACTCACTACATTTTGAATTACTGGTTGTAAAGACTCTGCTGTTATTTTCAGATGGCGAATAATTCTATCAAACTCATTTTGACTACTTCCTTGAACTGTTACTTCACCCTTTAACTCATCACCTAAAACAAAATCACCATTTTCTATCTTAAATATTACATTTAAAACTTTTTTTACTCTTTTAGATATTTCAAAATGAAAAAATACTTGAATAACAATTAAAACTAAAAATATATTTAAAAACCAATTTAAAACTAACAGATAGATATTATTATCTAAAACTGTATTATAATCTACTAAATCTATTTTTACATCTTCAACAGCAATAACATCTCCAGCAGTCCAAGTTGGATGACACATATTACATCTTTTTTCAGCGATAATAGGACGAGCTAAAAGATAAAACTCTTTTGAATTTTCTGTAACAAATTGCTCTTTTTGCTTTATCTCTTTATGTTTTTTAAAATAAGAGATTAAATCTTCTTCATAATGTAATGCTCTATTTCTTTCTAGCATTGGAGATAAAGAGGCTTGTTTAAAAAATATTTTTCCATCAGATACCTCTGTAAATCTTTTAAAAACTTCATTCTGAATAACCTGTGGAACCTCTGGAGATTCTCCACTAAAAAACTTCTCATTCCTACTCTCAAGTAGTACACCTGCAAAATTTAAAATTGACTCAGCTTTTGTTTTTAAATTTTTATCATACTGTATTTTATTTTCACTATATAACTTCATATATGCCGATGTTGTTACAGTTATACTTGTCATTAAAATTAAAAATGAGAATGCAGTGCTTATTTTAAATCTTCGAAGAATTTTTAACATTATTTATCCTATAAATCAATATAGTTTAATTATATTTGTATAACTTTAAATAGGAGTTAATTATCTATATAAAAGCAAAAAAAGAAAACAATAAATAAATTTTGCTATAATTCATCCAATAACTTAACAGATAGGAAACCTAGTGATTACATTAAAAGAAGCCCTTACATTATCAAAAGAAGAACTAAATAAATTTAAAGAAGAACTAAAAGCTAACATCGAAGCTCGTCCAGAATTAAATGCGTATATAGATGTGAACAATGTCGGTGATGGTGTTCCTATCGCTAT
>CAYOKX010000097.1:0-6443 GCA_964404655.1 uncultured Sulfurimonas sp.
TCTGAGATAGAGTATCTTCATAATGAACCATTTGTTTATATTAGAGGAGAGGTTATACCACTTCTATTTATTAAATCTATGTTAGATGAAAAAACAGATGAGAGTGAACCTCTTTCAATAGTTGTATTAAATATTAAAGATAATCTTTTAGCAGTTGTTGTAAATAAATTTTTAGGTCAATTAGATGTTGTTCAAAAACCATTAACAGGTATTATGGAGGGTCATCCTCTTTTTAGTGGAACGGCACTTCTTGGAAATGGTCAAATTATTATGGCTATTGACCCTTTAGGTTTATTGAGTATATCTGAGAAGTTGAAAAAGAAGATAATAATATGAAAGATTTAATAGTTTTTAGAGTTTGTAACAATAGATATGCACTCAATATAGAAAATATTCAAAGAATTATTCAAGCAACAGAACTCACAAAGATACCTAATGCACATCATCTTATAGATGGTATGCTAAGTTATGAAAGTGAAGTGATTAAAGTGCTTAATTTTCGTAAACTTATAGGAAATGATAGCTATTCTAAAGAGTTAGAGGGTCTCTTTTCTCATTTTAAATTATCTCATTTAGAGTGGATAAAAGGGCTTAGATCGTATGTCGAAAATGGTACTCCTTTTTCCGGTAGTATAAACGTTGAAAAATGTGAACTTGGAAAATGGTTATCTACTTTTAGCTCTTATGATAATGATGTAACTCTTATGTTTAAAGAGCTTTCAGAACAACATAAAAATATTCATACGAAAAGTGCAGAGATTTTAGAACTAGATGAAACACAAAATGATTTAGCAAAAGAGATATTAGAGAGTGAAATAAACAGAAGTTTTGAAAAAACAATGAACGGTTTAAATAAGTTTATTGAAGTATCAGATAAAGTGGCAAACTCACTGCAAAAATTTATTATATATGAGAATGATGGTGAAATATTTGCTATCAAGGTAGATGTTATTGAAGATATTGCACATATTGAAGATAAAGATATTATCGGTGCAAATGAAAAAAATAGTAAAAATGAATTTTTGACTCTAAATGGTATTTTAGATTTAAAAGGTGTTTTAATTAATATTATTGAAACGGTAAGATTACCAAACTAAGGAGAGTGAGATGGCAATTACATACGAGGGTAAAGAGGTAGTTTTTGATTCAGTTATTTATGAAGATGATTTACCGATATTAAGAGATTTTCTCCAAACAAATGCGGGAGAGGAGATACTATTTAACTTTGTTGATTGTGAAGATTTACATTTAGCAATTTTACAACTTATTGTTGCTTATCAAAAAAATTATCCCTACATTTATAAATTTGGTACAGATAAAAAACTTTTTGAAATTGTTTTAAAAGGATTTGACCCTAGTGAAAACTATTGTAATTAGTAACCGTAAAGGTGGTTCAGCAAAAACGACAACAGCCGTTAACCTTGCTAGTGGTTTAGCTAAACACGGTTCAGTATTGCTTTTAGACCTCGATACACAGGGACATGCTTCTATTGGTGTTGGGTGTGAACCTAATGAAACTTTAGGTATCCACTCTATCTTTATGGGAAAGACTTTAAGTGAAACTTTTATTCCAACAATTCATAAAAACTTAACACTTTCTCCTGCACTTACATTTTTTGATGTGTATGAATATTCAGACCTAATGGGTATTTTAAAGAGTCGTTTTAAAAGAGAAAATATAGCAGATTTTTTTGATTATTGTATCATCGATACTCCTCCAACTTTTGATGCACTTTTAAAGAACTCATTAGAGGTTGCAGATAGTGTTATTATCCCTTTTGTCCCACATCATTTAGGTGTTGTTGCTGTTGGTCAGATGATGCGAACACTTTATAAAACAGCATCTGTATTTGAACGAGAGATAGTTGATATAGCGATATTACCTGTCATGTATAATCCGCATATAAATGAGCATAAAGAATCTGTTCGTAAAGTAGAATTAGCATTTGGAGCATCTAAACTTTTATCTCCTATTGGAGTTGATATAAAATTAGCAAAGCAGTTTGAATCAGGTTCGCCTATTATTTTAGAATCTAAACGTTCAAAGGGTTTAAAAGATTATAATATCTGTGTAGAAGAGATTTTAGATAGATTTTAAGGAAAAAAATATGTACAAAGTAGTTATTAAAAACAGTTGTAGATGTGTGTTGAAAAGTGGTATGCATGAAAGTTTGGAGTTTGAAACTCAAGAGGAAGCGAAGAAAGAGGCAGAGTCGATGATAGAGAAGATGAAAACTACTTTTTGCCAAAAGCATCAGTTTATAATAAATGAGCAGTTTGGTGATTTTACTATTTATATAAAATCTCGTAGTTAATTTTTATGCTTCTATATCAGCCAGAATCTGGTTATTGTTATAATAGTGATTCTATTTTTCTTTATGATTTTATATCATCATTTAATCCTCGTGGTAAAGTTTTGGATGTTGGTGCTGGTTGCGGAGTGGTAGGTTTACTTGTAGCTCGTGATAATCCAAAAGTTGAACTTGAAGCTGTTGAAAAGCAGGAAGTTTTTATAGAATTTTCACAGATAAATGCTAGAGTAAATCAGATAGAATATAAGTTACATCAAACAGATTTTTTAGAGATGGATGAGAGTAATAAATATAATTATATTATCTCTAACCCTCCATTTTATCCCTCAAAATCATCTAAAAGTACAAATGAGATAATCTCTACGGCAAGATATAATAGTCATCTTCCTTTACAAAACTTTTTTAAAAAGGTGAGTAAACTTTTAAAACCACATTCCCATTTTATATTTTGCTATGATGCAACTCAATTTGGTATAATTTGTGCTGAATTAGATAAAGTAAAGATGCGAATAGTTGATGTTCAGTTTGTTCATCCAAAAGAGGATAGAGTGGCTTCTTTAGTTATGATACATGCACGAAATGGTTCAAAATCTTTGATGAAAGTTTGGAGTCCATTTATTAGTTTTGATGGAAATCAAATTTCAGAAGATGCAAAAATAATTTTTGCAAAAGCAAAAACACAGAGTATAAAATGTCAAATATAATGAAAGAAGAAGGTTTTAATTATGCCTTCAACCCTAAAGCATGTGAAAGTTGTCAAGGGAAGTGTTGTACAGGAGAGAGTGGTTATATATATGTTAATAAAAATGAAATAGAAAAAATAAGTTCACTTTTAAATATGCCTGTAAAAGATTTTGTAAATCAATATCTTTTTAAAAAGATGTATAAATACTCGATAAAAGAGATAGTGTATAATGGCTCATACGAATGTGTGTTTTATGATAGAGAAACAAATGGTTGTACCATATATGATGCACGTCCTACTCAATGTAAAACTTTTCCATTTTGGGATTATTATAAAACACGAGTGGATGAGTTAAAAATGGAGTGCGAAGGAGTTATAGATGTTTAGGTTTCTGATTTTATATCTTCTTTTTTTCTCTTTTGTGTCTTGTTCTAGTAAAGAGCCAAATGCTCCTAAAATCTCTTCAAATAAAAAACTTTTTGAAGCAGAAGATTTTTTTATTTTGAGTGCTTTACGAGCTGAAGAGATAGGAGATTTTAACTCTTCAGTGGAATTATATAGTAAATTATATGAAAAAACTCAAAGAAAAGAGTATCTTTATAAAAGATTAAAAAATGAGATATATAGTGGAAATACTCAATCAGTTTTAGAGAGAGTTGAACTCCTTTTACTAGATAATAAGGATAATATAAAGCTATTAGAGATAAAAAACATTGCACTGTATAGTTTAGCAAAACTCTATAATAAAAAAGCAGATATTGATGGTATTTTAACTGTCTATCTTGAACTTTATAAGATGAGTAAAAATAGAGAGGTTGCAAATAAAATTGTACAGATATATAGTTACAAACAAGATTACAGTAAATTAGTAACTTTTTTAGAAAGCTCACATAGTGATAATAAAACTTTACTTAGTATATATACATCTTCACAAAATTATACAAAAGCATATATGTTGGCACATAATATATACCTTCAAACAGGTGATGTAAACTATTTAGGGCAAAGTGCCATTTATCAGTATGAAAGTGCCATAGATAAAGATGATACAGAGATGCTGGGGAATATAGTGGAGAAGTTAAAGAATGTAGTGAAGAAGAGTACACCATCTCTTTATTTAAACTATCTAGGATACCTTTTGATTGACCATAATATAGATATTTCAAAAGGTATGGAGTATGTAAAGAGTGCATTAAAATTAGAACCTAATTCAGCTTTTTATCTTGATTCTTTAGCATGGGGTTATTATAGATTAGGTCATTGTAAAGATGCTAAAGAGATTATGGATAAGGTTGTCAAACTTGAAGGTGGAGATAATAAAGAGGTTGTTTTACATATAAACTCAATAGATAGATGTTTAAAAAATTAAAGGAAAAGATAGAATGATTTTAGATGATATTATAAAAAAGACAAAAGCAGATTTAGAAAAGAGAGAGAAGGAGTTTTCTCTTGATTGGTTAGGGCGTTCATTGGCATATAATGCGAGAGCACCACGTGATGTTTTCCCATATCTGACAGCAACAGAGGAAGACCCTTATAGAATTATCTCTGAGGTTAAAAAAGCTTCTCCATCTAAGGGTATTATTAGAGAGAATTTTGAACCTTTGGAGATTGCTCAAGCATATGAAAGAGGAGGGGCTAGTGCTATCTCTATCTTAACTGAACCACACTTTTTTCAGGGTTCTTTAGACTACTTGAGTGGAATTCGTCGATACGTTGGTATCCCTCTTTTAAGAAAAGATTTTATAGTTTCAAAATATCAAATTTTAGAAGCATTAGTTCATGGTGCAGATTTTATATTGCTTATCGCTACTGCATTGAGTAAGGGAGAGTTAAAAGAGCTTTTAGGTTATACAAGACACTTAGGTATGGAAGCACTTGTTGAGGTTCATGATAAATCAGATTTGACAAAAGCTATCTATGCTGGAAGTGACATCATAGGGATTAACCATAGAAACCTACAAACATTTGAGATGGATATGAACCTTTGTTATGACCTTATTCCTCTTATTCCAAATGGTAAAGTTATAGTAGCTGAGAGTGGTATATATGAGCATGGTCAATTAGAAGATTTAAGTAAAGCTGGTGTTGATGCTTTCTTAGTTGGAGAATCTTTGATGAGAACAGATAATGAAGAGGAAGCACTTAAAATACTTAAAAATGGAACTTTGTAAAAAAGAGTTTTTAAAAAAATATCCAAAAGAAAATCTTTTGGATACTCCTTCACAGATACAAAATCGTATATCTCTTATAAATAATTTTGAATATAAAAATTATAAAGCACTTTCACCAACAACAATTATATTGGAAAAAGATAGATATATCTATAAACAGAAAAAATATAATAGTATTAAAAAATCATCTTATACAAAAGAGGAGTTTTTAGATGTTGTAGAGGCTTTGCAATATTTTGAAACTATCGGTTTTATTCACGGAGATATAAATAGAAAAAATATTATATATACAAAAGATGGATTTAAAATAGTAGATTATGAACCATCTTTAGTACAATATAAAGATGGGATACAACAGCTCTTAATAACACCTCCTTATGTAGATAAAAAGGAGTTAAAGAGTCAAAGATTGACATTTAAAACAGATAAAATAGGTTTTTTCTATTTTGTGTTAAGAGTCAATAAAAGATTTTCATCTTATCAAGTGGTAAAACTTGTAAAAAGTTTACATCATAAAAAGATAGATTTTGATATAGAGAGTTTCTCATATAATGAGATTTTAAATCAAGCTCTTTTAGTATAATGAAGTTTTCTATCTTTATGCACAGAACCATGCCAAAAATAGTTCACTGCAAAATAGCCTAAAGATGAGCCTATGGTGGAGAAGAAAAATGTTCCTACATATAAAGGGATAAAGATATTGTCTATATTTTCACTAAACCACTCTACACTCATCTGTACAGGTGCTATCTCACTTCCCATCACAAATGCACCTGTCATATACTCAGCATAATACATTGCAGGCATAGTAAAAGGGTTACTTAACCAACACATAGTAAGGGCGATAGGAACATTAAATCTAAAAATACCCATCATAGCTATAACTAAAGCCATCTGCATAGGCATAGGGATAAATGCTATCAAAAGACCAATAAAAACAGCACGAGCAACCATTTTTCTATTTGTTGAAAGATATTCAGAGGGAATTTTATATTTTTTAATGAAAGATTTTAATCGTTCACTTTTACTTGTTTTTTTTAAAGTTTTTCTTAGCATTTTTTTTCTTATTTAGAGGAATTTAAAAAGATTATATCTTCATACAACTTATATCTTAAATAATATGCTAAAATTTGTAAGAAAAGGATAAAGATTATTCTCTATAACATCTTTACCTTCTCTATTCTTTATTTTACTCTCAAAAACTCCACCCCATCCTTAGTATAATGCTCCCAAGAAATCGAACTAAAAAAGCAAGAGTTCTAATTCCAATAT
>CAYOKX010000098.1:0-6344 GCA_964404655.1 uncultured Sulfurimonas sp.
AACAACTAAACCACCTTTATCCATTATTTTTAATAATCGTGATTTTATATACACGGATACTTTAGATAACAATTTTTTAATCCCTTGAAAATTTAAAATTACTTTATCTTTCATATATTTTCCAAACTCCAAAGTTAGTTCAATCATCTCTTTTGAGATACCTCTTTGATTCATTCTCTTTTGTGCGTGTTTTGTAAATGCTAACATTTTGAACTCCTTGTTTTAGGAATTATAGTGTTAGTGGGTGTTAGGTTGTGTCGTTTTTATTATATCTCTCAACATTCTTTGAAGATACTTTTCATCATCTATATTTAATACACCTAATATAGCTTTTAATAAAAAGAATAAAATAGGTTCTTGAATAATAGATGTTGTTTTAGATAGTTTTATATCTAGTTTATTTGCAAAATCTTTAGTATTTTTTCCTAGATTTTGCTGAAAATTCCAAATATAAGACTCATATTCTTCTAATATATCAGGGATTTGATAAGCAGTTTTTCTAAGAATTTTTTTTGTAAAATTAGATGCAACTTCTTCAGAAAAACTATCTCCAAAGAAACTATCCCAAGCCATAGAGTTTAAATCAATATTTATATCAAGACTCGGTAATATTTTTGATTTAAAGTCAATACTATTAAACTTTCCAAAAGATTGAAAAGAACTAATCATATTTAGATTTTCATTTATATTTAATTCGATGTTATGCACAAATCTTTCTATATATGAATTTATTTCTGAAGTTAGTACCCGAATATATTTATTTACAATAGGTTTAGCTTCCTCATTTTTGCTAGAAAATGGATTTAAAGAACTTCCTAAACTAATGTTTTCTTTAAGTGCTTTTTCAAGCCTATTACTTGTAGTTCTTACTATATTACTAATGGTAAAATTATCTATATGAAATTGATTATTTCTTTCTATATTTTCCACTACTTTTTTTGAATATCCTCTATAACTTTCAATAAACACTGTATATAATAATACATTTTCTATAATTTTATTAATTATTTTAAATGCTCCATTATTTCCTTTTAATTTATTAATAAGGGACTTTGTAGCACTAAATGGAAAAATTGCTACTAGATTCTCTCTTAAATTTTCTTTTTTAAAAAAAGTTTTTATTTTGAATATTTCATTATTAATATCTTGAAGTAAATTTTCCATTTCATTAGATTCTGAAATCGAATCAACTTTATTAAAAATAACAATAACTTTAGTATTTAAACCTTTTAAGTTTTTAAGAAATTTTTCATCCTCTTTCTTTACACCTTTTGACGCATCAAAAAACCAAAAAACAATATCTATCTCTTTAATAATTTTTGAAAGTTGATTATGTGAAAATTTTTGTCCAAAGCCAGGAATATCACAAATATTCATATACTCTAAATGTTTGTAATCTCTTTTTATTTTTATAATATTTTCTTCACTTTTAAATATTGGTCTTTTATTTTTATATAAAACTGTAATCTTATCGGTTGTTTCTCCAAAGCCCATTTTAAATTCATCTTTGTTTCCAAGTATAGCATTTAAAAATGTTGATTTTCCTGTTGAATTTTCTCCAAATACTCCAACATTTGGAGTATAAGTTGAAAAATCGTGAATTTGAATAAATGAATTAAGTTCATTATTCATCTCTTTGTTAATTAGTAAAAGTGCTTCTTTCTTCATTTAATTTTTACTATTTTCATCTAATAAGCTATTAATATTATTGTGTAATATATTTAGATTATTTTGAAAGTATTCAACTTGATGTTCAATCTCATCTTTTTTATATTCATTTAATTTTAATATATTTTCTAAAGAAAGAAGTTCGGAACGAATAGTTCCCATCTGATTTCTTTCATAATCTTCTAACATATCAGATTTATATTCAGAAATAGATTGATTTATATTTTCTTCTATTGAATTTAGAAGTTCATTCACTTTACTCTCAACTGCACTCTGTATGATTTTTCCGCCAAACATATCGACAATATTACGAATACCCTCTTGAATTTTTGGAATAAAAGGTGTTACAATTTTACCAACTTTAGGGACAAATGTTAATAACCATACCATTTGAGTTAAGACATCATCAACATTACGAATAACCCATAAATAGAGTTCATCTAACTCCTTAACTTCAATATTTAAACCTTTGAGTTTTTTATCGCTACACTGTTTAACATTCTCAATCATTTTAAAGCATAATTCAGGGACTTCTTCATTAAACTTATCTATCATAAACTCTGTATTTTGAACATTTTTAATAGTGGTATTTATATCAAGTTTTAAAGTAGCTAAATTATAATGAATACATTCTGTAAGCTCAACAATAGAATTATCAATCTCATTTTCTAAATTTATCTGTATCTTTTTAGCATCTTCTATTTTTATAGTAACATCAGTTAAACTACTTTCTATATCGGGTTTATCTTTTGAAATATTCTCTGTTAATGTTTCTATTTGAACTGTTGCTAAATTTAAAATATTTTCTAAAGATTTCTTCATACGTTTTTTAAAGATTTGATTTTTATTTAATCCAAATAGATATTTATTTAAATCATTTTTAAAATTCAAAACACCACTTTTTTCAATACGTTCACTATCATTTTTAATCATACCAACTAAATATTTTAATGCTGAAATTTGATAGATACTATATTCATTTACAATATTAGAAGATAAAAGTTTTTCTAGTTCTATATCCTCTTCATCTATTGTATCAATTTTATTTAAAACTATAAAAATTTTATCTTTATTTGCTTTAACAATTTTGCTATCAAAAAATGATTGCTCCTCCTTTGTTAAACCTTTACTTGCATCAACTATAAAAATAACAGCATCTGCAAAAGGAACATAGTTAAAAGTTCGTCCCTCTCTTGTTTGTGAAATATCATTAATACCAGGAGTATCTACAAATTTAATTCCTTGATATAAAAAATCTTCCATAAAAATTTGAATATTTTCTACATAATTTTCTTTAGAAATTTCTTGAATTGAGGATTTACTTAACTCATAATTTTTCGTACTACCATCATTAAATAAAGCTACTATCTTATTTTTTCCTGTTTGAATAGTTGTAATTAATGATGTAGTAGCTCCCAACTCCATAGGTAGTAAATCCTTTCCTATCAATCCATTGATAAGTGTTGATTTGCCATTTGAAATAGTTCCACTAAAAACTATCTCTATATCTGTTTTATTGTTTAAATTTTCAATTTGTTCTACAAAAAAATTAACATCTTCATTACCTAATGAAGATACACTTTTTTTCAATTCCTCTAATCTCATTACTTATCTCCTTGTAATTTATTTAACTCTAGTTGAAAAGAGTTGAGTTGTTTTATACTTTCATTAAACTGTTGTAATTTTTTCTCTTTCTCTTGAGGATTTTCAAAAGAATTTTCAATAGATTGAAGTGTATCTCTTACTGATGAAAGAGAAAAAGAGATTGCATTTTTAATTTTTTTTGATTGAGAAATATAATTTTCTAATTCACTTGAAATATTTTCTCTTAATCCTGCCATTATAGAAGTTGTTACATCTTTAGCTAATTGTTTATTTGGATTATTATTCTTTTTAAATAAGTAAGAAAGTCCAGCTAAAACAGTTCCAATAATTACACCTATACCAGGTATTAAAACTGTTAAACGTAAAATTATTATTTCAGCAATAATAGCTCCTAAAGCAGTTCCTAAAACAACAAAGATGTCTTTATCCAATGATATATTATCTGAAAAATCACTGCCACTATTCATAGTGTAATTTCCTTTAATATCTTTACCTAATATATCTATCTGTGGTAATGCTTTAACACCTATATCATGAAATGCTATAATCTTTTTATTTATCTCATTAAGAATAATATTCATATCTTCTTGTGATTTATAAAGACTAGATATTAATGAATTCATATTTTGTTTAATAATATGTTCTATCTCTCCATTGGACTCCAATATAGCTTCTTTAATTTTAGTTGTATATTTATCTTTTAAATTCCAAACTTTAGTTTTATCAACCCAAGTAATCTCTTCAACTGCCTCAAAAATAGCTTGTTCTAAAATCTTTGATATGTCAGTTAATATACTATCAATATTAATATTATAAGAAGAGTTTGATGCAAATTTTTGTATTTCTTTATCTAAAAGAGAAAGAGATTTTTTTGTAAATGCTGAAAACTTTGCTCTTTTTTCTATTAAAGCATTATGAAGACCTTTTATCTGTTTAGCATCATCTTCATATTTTATTTTAATCTTTTTAATATCTTGAACAGTATCTTTTAAAAGATTATCATAAACTTGCATTCTAGTTACAAATACTTCATTTTTATTTTTTATCACTTTTTCCCAAAAAGATACTTCAAATTTTTCAAAAAAAGAATCATCAATTTTATTTTGATTCTTCTTTATAAAACCAATCAGTGCTTTTTGTGCTGATAGTGTAAAGCTGATTATTTGATTTTTTGGAATATCTGTTATCTTAGATAACTCTGCTACTGTATCATCTTGAACTTTAGCAAGTTGTTTATCTATTTCATCTTTTCCCATTAACTCTATTTGGTCTTCATTAATAACACTATCTATTTTATTGAAAACTACAAAACGCTTATCTGCTGGAATTGATGGAAGTGCATCTTTAATAAAGAGTTTCTCACTTTTTTTCATACCTTGTGCAATATCAAGTAACATTATAATAGCATCACTTTTTGCAATAGCTTTTTGAATAATTGGATAAACAAGAGCTTCATCTAATGCACCGAAACCAGGTGTATCATAAATTGTTATACCCTCTTTAAGTGCATTATGTGGTAAAGTGATACTTACCTCTAACACATCTCTATCTGTTACTTGATTTTGTTTATCCATTTTTTCTCTAGTTTCAACATTTAATTTTTCTACCGCTTCTTTAAGTGTATCTACTGATTCATACATAGTTGTTTTATTGTCAATAGTTAACGTATAATTTTCACCATAATCTACTTTAAACAATCGTGCAGTTACTGCACCTAATCCACTATGTAAAACTTGTTCTTTAAATATAAGAGCATTTAAAAATGTAGATTTACCATTTGAAACCTCTGCTACAACAGATAAAGAAATATTTGGATTTTGGAGCTGTGTTACCAATCCCTCTGCTTTTAAAAGATAAGAGGCATCTTTCATACTTGTTTGTACTAAATGATTGTCAATACTAATTATATATGAAACAAGTGCTTGATATTTTTTTACTTTACTCAAATATTTAAGTTGTTTTTCTTTTAATTTTTGAAATTCTGTCATTTTAATTTTCCTATTTTTTTAAATTTAATTATTTTTCTATCTGTTAAGATAATCTCTCAACCCCTCATCCAACTTCCCCTGTAAATAACTAGGCGAAACTATACTAACATTCGGTATCCAATACCTAACAAGCTTCAAAATCTCTTCATCAAATGCTACTTTTGTTAAAACAAGTAAACTACCATCTACTAATTTTTTGAGAATAGTTTGATTTGGTAAAATATCTCTTCTTGTAAAGTAATCAGCTACTTTTGCTTCAACTTTTAAAACAACTTCTATCTGTTTTGAACTAAACCAATTATTGTCATCATTTCGTATAGTTTCTAAAATATTTTCTTCTTGCTTAAAAGTTTTATCACTAGCTTTTAAATCTATCATTTTTTTAAATGAAAATGTTTTTAACACTTCATTATCGACACCTGCTAAGTACCAAATACCTTTAGAATTTACAAGTTTATAGGGATTTACAACTCTTGTTTTTTGACTATAAATAAACTCTATCTGAGTAGAATTTAAGATAGCATTTTCAACTATTTTAAACTGCTCTGTTTTATCACTTAAATCTTCATAGTTATGACCTTTTATAAGATAAACTTTAGAGATAGTATCATCAAGTATATTTTTTAAAAAGTCCTCTTCAAGTGTTGGGTATAGTTCTCTTATGCCACTTAAAAGTGCAAAGTTTTGCATATCTTTAAAATTTAACTTTCCTAGATAATACTCCTCTAAAAAATAAGCTCCATTCTCTTTTTTCAAAGGAAGATAAGATAATCTTTCATTCAAATCTCTCTGTATTGTTCTTTTTTGAACACCAAACTCCTCAACAAGCTCCTCTACACTAAATCGTTCCCCTGCATTAAGCTTTTTTAATATTTGCGCTAATCTTGTAGCTAATGTATCGTGAATTTTCATTGTTATCCTATCTTTCTTATATAATGTGATTTTAACATAGAGGAGTGTAAGGTTGTGTCGTTTTTTTAACTCTTTAGAATAATCTCTTCCAATTTTTCTAATGGAGCATTAAAAATATTTTCAAACTGAGTTCGATTAAAAGTCTGCTGACGTTTTGCTAGTTGAGCAGTA
>CAYOKX010000099.1:0-6114 GCA_964404655.1 uncultured Sulfurimonas sp.
TAAAGAGGCTGCTCAACTTGAGGGTTCAAAAGTTTATATGAAAAACTTTTTAGCAAAATATAATATCCCAACTGCTAAGTATATTGAAACTGCTTCTATTGAAGATGCGTTTAAATTTACAGATACTCTAACAGCTCCTATCGTAGTAAAAGCAGATGGTCTTTGTGGTGGAAAGGGTGTTATTATCGCTCAAAATCACGATGAAGCTAAAGTTGCTATTTCAGAGATGTTAAGTGGTAAGTCTTTTGGTGATGCTGGTCTTAAAGTGATAGTAGAAGAGTTTTTAGATGGTTTTGAACTTTCAATGTTTGCTATTTGTGATGGTGATGATTATATATTACTTCAAGCAGCACAAGACCATAAACGTTTACTAGATGGTGATGAGGGTCCAAATACTGGTGGTATGGGTGCTTATGCTCCAACTCCTTTAGTAGACGAGGAGTTATACCAAAAAGTAAAAGATAGAGTTATAAAACCAACATTAGAGGGTATGAAAAAAGAGGGAGCACCTTTTGAAGGTGTACTTTTTATAGGTATAATGGTTGTAAATGGTGAGCCAATTACACTAGAGTTTAATGTACGTTTTGGTGACCCAGAGTGTGAGATACTTATGCCACTTATGACATCAAGTGTAAGCGAGATGTTCTTAAAAGCTTCTACAAATAGGCTTTCAGAGATTAATGTAGAGTTCTCAAAACAGTATGCAGTAGGTGTAGTTATGGCAAGTGAAAATTATCCATATAAAAGTTCAAAGCCTGCTGAAATTATTTTAGACACTGTTCTACATGAAGAGATAGAGAAAAATACTCATATCTCTTATGCTGGTGTGAGTATGGAAGATGATACTCTTTATGCTGATGGTGGACGTGTTTTAGTTTGTGTTGGTTTAGGTGACTCTATAAAAGAAGCACGTGATAGAGCCTATGCAAGATGTGGACAAGTTCACTTTGCAGGTAAAAAAATCCGTACAGATATAGCATATCAGGCACTTTAATAGATGGATAAAGAGTTAGAAAATACTCTTCTCCGTGAAGATTTAACTTTAGCTGATACAAAAAAAAGAAGTATGGCATTTTTTATAGATGAGATGCTACTCTCTTTTTTACTTATATTTGCTTTATGGGACTCCTTTGCAGATGCTAAAACAGTAGAGGAGGTTATATATGTTAGTAACCTTTTTGCTTTAGAGTATATGACAATGAAAATCTTTTATCAAGCATTTTTTACTATGAAATATGGAGCTTCCATAGGTAAAATAGTTATGAAAATAAAAGTTATAGAGATTAAAACTTTAGATAATCCCAATGTTCTTAGTGCTTTAAATAGAGCGATATTTCGTATAGTAAGTGAGATGTTTCTCTATCTTGGATTTTTATGGGGTATACTTAACCCTTCCAAACAAACATGGCATGATAAAACAGCTAAAACTTTAGTGATAAATGCTTAAATATTTTTTACCTCTCTTATCTCTCTTTTCAATAGCTATTTTTGCTAGTGATAAAGTAGAGATATATGCAAATTCCCTCTCCTCTCAAAATAATATTGTTAAAGTCTCCGGTGGAGTTACTGTTGTTTATAAAGATTATTTTTTAACAGCTAAAGAAGCCATTTATAATAAAAATATAGGTGATTTAGAACTTATCGACAATATTAGAGTTAATTTTAAAGAAAATTATCGTATTTTAGGTAACTATGCCAAACTAAATATTCAAAAAAAAGAGAAACTATTTAAACCATTTTATATGCTAGATAGCTCTTCAAATGTTTGGATGAGTGGTATAGAGGGAAGTGCAAAAGATAAAGATATAAAAATTAAAACTGGTGTAATTAGTGGTTGTGACCAAATCAATCCTCTTTGGAAGATGGAGTTCTCCTCTTCAGATTATAATGCTGATTCGAAATGGATAAATCTTTATAATACAACTCTTTATATTTATGATATTCCTATTTTATATGCTCCCTATTTTGGATACTCTTTAGATACACAACGACGGACAGGATTACTTGTCCCAACATTAGGTGTTTCAGGTAATGAAGGTTTTTATTATCAACAACCGATATATATCGCTCCTCAAGATTCTTGGGATATGGAATTAAAACCTCAAATTCGTACAATGCGTGGTTATGGAATATACTCTACTCTTAGATTTGTAGATACTCAAACATCAGGTGGAACATTTAAGTCTGGTTATTTTAAAGAGAATCGTAGTTATATAGAAGAGGAACAACTTATAAATAGTTCCCATTATGGTTTTAACTTTAAATATCAAAATGCAGACCTATTAAATCAGTGGATAGATGCAGATTATAAATCTCAAACAGGGCTTTATATGGATATTAACTATATGAATGATGTTGATTATATCAATCTTGCTACAAATGACAATCTTGAAACAAATACAGCAACAAAAGTACCCTCAAAAATAAATCTTTTTTATAATATAGATACTAACTATCTTGCAACCTATTTTAAATATTATCAAGATTTAACGAAAAAAAGTAACAAAGATACTTTACAAAAAGTACCAACTTTTCATTATCACCACTACTTAAACTCTTTGCTAGATAGGTATATTTTATATAATATAGATATAAAAAGTACAAATATTGAACGTATTATCAATAAAAAAGTGATTCAAACAGATATAGATATTCCTTTGACATTTAGAAAATCTCTTTTTGATGAACTTGTTAATATATCTTATAAATCAAATTTTTATGGTCAGCACTCTCGTTTTAGTGGTGTTGAAGAGGATAATTTAGATAAATTTAACGAATATAATAATGGTTATTTTATAAGAAACTATCACACATTTTCTGCATCAACGGAACTTACAAAAAACTTTGATGATTTTATTCATGTTATATCTCTCTCTTCAAAATATATTTTAGGTGGAGAGGAGAAACGAACTGGATATTATCTTGATCAAAAAGAGTTTTGTGCAAATCCACAAAATATAAATGCAAAAGCCTGTGAATTTTATACAATAACCGATATAGATGAAGTTTTAGAGTTTGATTTTCAACAATATCTCTATAACCTTTCAGGAGAGGAGATACTTTATCATCGTTTAGCACAAAGAATATCCTATACTAAAGATAAAAATCAATATGGAGAACTTGAAAATGAAGTTAATTATAAAATTTCAACATATCTATCTCTTTATAATAATATGTTTTTTAATTTTGATAAAAATCGTTTTTCAAAAGTCTCCAATCAATTGAGTTTAGATTTTGATGTACTTCATCTAAGGTTATCCCATCTTTATGAAAATTCGTTTATTAAAGATGATAGTGAACAATATACAAGTTATATAACATCTAATGCAAAATATATATACAATGAACACTATTCTTATAATTTTAGATATGATTATGACTTAGAAATGGATATTACAAAGAGTCGAGAGATAGGTTTTTTATATAAAAAAAGATGTTGGAACTTTGGATTAAAATATGTTGAATATAATAGACCAAAATTAACATCAGATGAAATCTCATCTGTATATGATAAATATATATACTTAACAGTAATATTAAAACCGATTATGTCCTCTGATTCCGAATCAGCATATGGTATCAATATCCCTGATAAATGGTAAGGAGTAGAGTATTAAAAAATATAAAAATATTCTAAAAAATCGTCAAGATGCAGCCTATAAACTTCGAGATGTTATCCCTATGCAAAAACTTAAAGAGGAATCATGGAGTCTTATCGCTATCTCTAAAGGTGGTTTAGATTTAGCATTTGAGATAAAAGGTAAATTTCACAATAATATAGATTTTCTTTTTTCAGAAACTATTGTAGCACCCTGCAATGCAGAATGTGAGATAGCCAGAGTAAGTGAAAGTGAAGAGATTGTTATAAATGAAGCATTAGTTTCAGCATTTGAGATACAATACGATTATATTTATGGTGAAGCACGTCGTAAACATGAAGAAAATATTTTAAGCTATATATATCAGTATAGAAAAGGTCGTCAGTTCTCATCTATAAAAGATAAAGTAATTCTTTTAGTTGATGAGGGAAGTGAAACTGGTCTGAAATTTATGACGGCACTTAAAACAATTTTAATGCAAAAGCCAAAAGCAGTTTATATTGCCGTTCCTGTTTTACCAACAGATGTATTAGAACTATTAGAACCCTATGCAGATAATATCTTTTTTCTTCATGGTATAGATGATTATGTAGAAACACAACTTTACTATGAAGAGTTTGAAAATATAGATGAAGATAGAGTAGAAAAATTATTAGAGGAAAAAAAATGAAATATGATGTAAGTTTAGAGTTAGAAAATAGAGAAGAGTCATACTCTTTTGGAGATGTTGCAAAACAAGCAAATGGTTCTTGTTGGTTAAAATCAGGTAAAAGTGTAGTTCTTGCAACAGTTGTTATAGATGAAACAGAGATAGTAAAAGATGATTTTTTACCATTAACAGTTCAGTATATTGAAAAAACTTATGCAGCAGGTAAAATCCCTGGTGGTTTCTTTAAACGTGAAACAAAACCAAGTGATTTTGAGACATTAACTTCTCGTATCGTTGATAGAAGTCTTCGTCCACTTTTTCCAAAAGGTTTTGGTCATCCAACACAGATAACTATTATGGTTTTTTCAGCAGATGAAGAGTCAGATTTACAAGTTCTTGCACTTAATGCTGCATCAGCTGCACTTTATACTTCAGATATAGATATTAACACTTCAGTGTCAGCTGTTCGTGCTGCAAAAGTTGAGGGTGAACTAGTGTTAAATCCAACACTTTCACAACTTAAAAGTTCAACTTTAGACCTTTATTTATCAGGGACAAAAGATGACCTTCTTATGATAGAGATGCGTTCATTTGGTGGGGAAAAAGTAGAAGTAGATGCTATGCTTGACCCAACTGTTGGAGCGATAGTTACTCATACATCAAATGCGATGGCAGAAGATGAATTAATAGAAGTATTTGAGAAAACTCAAGCAGAACTTTTTGCATCAAATGCTAAATATGAAGAGGCTTTTGCATCATCTAAAAAAGAGACTGTTGAGATTGATTTAAAAGCGAGTGAGTTAAACACTGAGATGGTTGAGTATGTTACAACAAACCATATGAGTGATATTAAAAATGCTATGAACCAAATGGCAAAATCAGAACGTTCAACTGCATTAAGAACACTAAGAAAAAATATTATCGCGACTAAAGAAGACTGGATAGAAGCAGAACTTAAAGATGCTATTGAAAGTGTTAAAAAAGTACAAGTAAGAACTCAAATTTTAACTGAAAAAGTTCGTGCAGATGGTCGTGCTTTAACAGAAGTTAGACCTATTACAATAGATACAAATGTACTTCCAAATGCACATTCATCTTGTTTATTTACTCGTGGTCAAACACAAGCTTTAGTTGTTCTTACAATGGGTGGACCAAAAGATGCTCAGATGTTTGAAAGTTTAACAGATAGCCAAACTCAAAATGAAAACTTTATGGTTCATTACAATTTCCCTGGTTTTTCAGTAGGTGAAGCATCCCCAGTTATGGGTACAAAACGTCGTGAATTAGGTCATGGTAACTTAGCAAAACGTGCATTAGAGCCTGTTACAAACCTTGATGGTCAAACTGTACGTTTAGTTTCAGAGATTTTAGAATCAAATGGTTCATCTTCTATGGCTACTGTATGTGGTGGTTATATGGCTCTTCGTGCAGCAGATATTGAAACATCTGATACTATCGCTGGTATCGCTATGGGTATGGTGAGTGAGGGTGAGAACTATGCTATTCTTTCAGATATTATGGGACTTGAAGACCATGATGGAGATATGGACTTTAAAGTAACTGGTTCTAAAGATGGTATCACTGCTATGCAGATGGATATTAAACTTGGTGGAATTAGTTTAGATGTTCTTAAAGAAGCACTGTATCAAGCTAAAGAGGGACGTTCACATATTATCGATATTATGTTAGAAGCTGAAGCTAAGATAGAGTTTAATGATGGTGTTCTTCCTAGTGTAGATGTTTTTCATATAGATACATCTTTTATTGGTGATATTATCGGTCAAGCTGGTAAAACTATTCGTGAGATGATAGAGAAGTTTGAAGTAGCTATTGACATCGATAAAAAAGATGGAAAAGTGAAAATTA
>CAYOKX010000100.1:0-6061 GCA_964404655.1 uncultured Sulfurimonas sp.
TATTTTATATCGTAACAAGTCTAATATTTTTTGAATTGTGGAAATATTAAGTACCTCTTTAGTATAATAAGCGAATTTTATATACATTTTTAAGAGGTAAAAATATGCCAAAACGCACCGACATTAAAACTATTTTACTTATAGGTTCTGGTCCGATTGTTATCGGTCAAGCTTGTGAATTTGACTACTCAGGAACTCAAGCTGTTAAAACTCTTAAAGAGCAAGGCTACCGAGTAGTTCTTATTAACTCTAATCCTGCAACTATTATGACTGACCCTGAGTTTGCTGATAGAACTTACATCGAACCAATCAAAGAAGATGTTATTGCTAGAATTATCAAAAAAGAAAATGTAGACGCTGTTCTACCAACTATGGGTGGACAAACTGCTCTAAACGTTGCTACAAGTATGTATGAAAAAGGTATGCTTGAAGGTGTAGAATTTTTAGGAGCAACTCCTGAAGCTATCCATAAAGGTGAAGACCGTTCAGCATTTAATGAAGCGATGATTAAAATTGGTATGGATCTACCAAAAAGTGCTAATGCTTATACAGTTGATGAAGCGATAGAAAAAGCGAAAGAGATAGGTTTCCCAGTTATCAGTAGAGCATCATTTACTCTTGCTGGTGGTGGTTCTGGTGTTGCTTACAATATGGAAGAGTTCAAAGCTCTAGCAGAGGAAGGTCTTTCCGCTTCTCCAGTAAATGAGATCGAAATTATGGAATCTATGTTAGGTTGGAAAGAGTATGAGATGGAGGTTATTCGTGATAAAGCAGATAACTGTATCATCGTTTGTGCTATTGAAAACTTTGACCCGATGGGTGTTCATACTGGAGATAGTATCACTGTCGCTCCAGCTCTAACTCTTACAGATAAAGAGTACCAAAGAATGCGTAATGCTTCTTTTGATATTTTACGTGAGATTGGTGTAGATACTGGTGGAAGTAATGTTCAGTTTTCTATCTGTCCAAATACAGGACGTATGATTGTTATCGAGATGAACCCTCGTGTTTCACGTTCATCTGCTCTTGCTTCAAAAGCAACTGGTTATCCTATCGCTAAAGTAGCTACTCTTTTAGCTATCGGATATACTCTTGATGAGATTACAAATGATATTACAGGAACACCTGCATCATTTGAACCAGTTATAGATTATGTTGTTACAAAAATCCCTCGTTTTACATTTGAAAAATTCCCAGAAGCTGTAAGTACATTAAGTACATCTATGAAATCGGTAGGTGAAGTTATGGCTATTGGTCGTACTTTTAAAGAGTCGATGCAAAAAGCTTTATGTTCACTTGAAACAGGTCTTTGTGGATTTGATGATGTAGCTGGGGATATTGATGAGATAAAACATGAAATTCGTCGTCCAAATGCAGATAGAATGCTTTATGTAGCAGAGGGTTTCCGTCGAGGTATGAGTATAGAAGAGATGTTTGATACTTGTAAAATTGACCATTGGTTTTTATATCAAGTTCAAGAGTTAGTAGAAGCAGAAGCTAAAGTAACAGATAAAGTTCTTTTTGATGATGCACTTATGAGAGCTTTAAAAGTTGATGGTTTTTCAGATAAACGTATCTCTCAACTTATCGCTAAAAACTCAGAGCATATTGTTAGCGAAAATGAAATATATGATGCTAGAAAAAAACTTCATGTATCTTTAGAATTTAATGAAGTAGATACTTGTTCAGCAGAGTTTGAAGCATTAACTCCATATTTATATTCAACAACAAATATCACAAAACTTCCAAATGTTAAAAATCGTCATAGCGATAAGAAAAAAGTTCTTATTTTGGGTGGTGGACCAAATCGAATTGGTCAAGGTATTGAGTTTGATTATTGTTGTGTTCATGCTGCATTTGCACTTAAAGAGATGGGTGTTGAAACGATTATGCATAACTGTAACCCTGAAACGGTATCAACAGATTATGATACTTCTGATGTTTTATATTTTGAGCCTATCGATTTAGAGAGAGTTCGTGAAGTTATTGAAAATGAGAAACCAGATGGAATTATTGTTCACTTTGGTGGTCAAACTCCTTTAAAACTTGCAGATGCTCTTACAAAAATAGGTGCTCCTATCATTGGGACAACTTCAGCAGTTATCGATTTAGCTGAAGATAGAGAACAATTCTCTGATTTTGTAATTAGAAATGGTCTAAAACAACCTGAAAATGGTCTTGCTCGTAAAAAAGAGGAAGCTGCTCCTATCGCTGAAAAATTAGGTTTTCCAGTTTTAGTACGTCCATCTTTTGTTCTTGGTGGTCGTGGTATGAAGATAGTTTACTCTCAAGAAGAGTTAGCTGAGTATATGACATTGGCAATTAGTGTTTCAAATGAAGCACCAGTACTTATAGATAAATTTCTTGATCAAGCGATCGAGTTAGATGTTGATGCTATCTCTGATGGTAAAGATGTTTATATCGGTTCAGTTATGCAACATATTGAAGAGGCTGGTATTCACTCTGGTGATAGTGCTTGTTCTCTTCCTCCTGTAAACTTAACTGATGAGATGATTGAAAAAGTGGAACAACAAACAAGAACTATCGCTTTAAATATTGGTGTTGTTGGTTTAATGAATGTTCAATATGCGATATACCAAGATGAGATATATCTGATAGAGGTAAACCCTCGTGCATCACGTACTGTTCCATTTGTTTCTAAGGCTACTGGTATGCCTTTAGCAAAAGTGGCTACTCGTGTTATGTATGGTGAAACTCTTAGAAGTTCATTAGAGTATTATGATAAATATGAGATAGTTCAAGAGGTAAATGGTATATTAAAACCTCGTTTAAAAGGTCACGTTTCTGTAAAAGAGGCAGTTTTTCCTTTCCATAAACTTATCGGTGCAGATCTAGTTCTCTCTCCAGAGATGAAATCAACGGGTGAAGTTATGGGGATTAGTTCTAACTTTGGTATCTCTTTTGCGAAAGCACAACTTTCAGCTGGAAATAAAATCCCAACAGAGGGAACGTGTTTTCTTTCATTTGTAGATAGTGATAAACAACATGCTGCTGAAATAGGCGCAGGACTTCATAAAAATGGTTTTAAACTTGTAGCAACTAAAGGTACACAAGCTATTTTAGAGGAAGCTGGTATCCCTTGTGAAAGAGTTCTTAAAATTTCAGAAGGTCGTCCAAATATCGAAGATAGTATGAAAAATGATGAGATAGCGATGGCTATTAATACTTCAGATAATAATACATCTAAGAAAGATGCAACAGTTATCCGTCAAGAGGTTCTTAGACGTAGTATTCCATATTTTACAACTTTAAGTGCTGCTAGAGCATTGATTTTAGCATTAGAAGAGATGAAAAATGATTCGTGGTCTGATGTTCAAGCTATACAAGATTTTTTAAATTAAAAATTTTGTCAATAATATTATTACAAACTGACACAACTGTTGGTTTTTTATCTCAAAATAGTGAAAAGCTTTTTGAGATAAAATCTCGACAACAGATAAAACCATTTTTAAAATTCTATAAAACTTTTCAAAGTCTGAAATTAGATTTAAGAGTGCCAAATTCTCAAAAAAACCTTATTCGACGCTCTAAAAAAACAACTTTTATCGTTAAAAATCAAGCTTTTCGTGTATCTTCTTTACATTTAAACTCTCAAGTTATTCGGAATTTTATATGGCAATATTCTACATCTGCAAATGCAAGTGGTAAAAAATTTAATAGAAGTTTCTGTGAAGATAAAAGTGATATAACTATAGAAGATAAAAAAAAATTAAGTGAAAAAAAATCTTCAATCATTTTAAAACTAAATGAAAAGAAAATAAGGAGATTACGATGAGTAAAATATTTCAAGCTTTACTTAGTGGTATTTTTTTTACATATTTTATTGATTTTTTTCTTTTTCTTGGTGTCAAAATAAATTATATAGATTTTTATGAGATAGAAATTTATTATAATATTTTATTTTTTGATAATCAAAATATTTATATATATAGTTTTTTAACTATTTTTATAGGTTATTTAACCATTTATATAAGTAGTTTAAAAATTAAATTATCTATTATCGGAACATTTCTTTTTTTATCTTTTTCTACACTTATTCAACCCCTTGGGTACAATATAGGTAAACTTTTATTTATGAAAAAAAATATTGTATTACAAAATCATCGATATAAATTTAGAGGAGATTTATATTATACTGGTCGTAAAAATATTACATTTTATGATTATGATTTAGAAAAAATTATAAATCTAAATAAAAAGGAATTAAAAAAATGAAACATATAACTTCTATATCAACAGGTGTTTTTCTTGGTTCGGCTATGATGGGTATTTTAACAGGATGTGAAGACCATACTCAGCAAGAACCTCAAAATAAATTTTTAGTGATAGAAAAACAGTTAAATGGTAAATATGTAGTGGTAGAAGAGATGCCAACAGAAGGTCCAAATCGTGCTATTATTCGTGAAAAAGATGAAAATGGTAGAGTAACTGAACGATTTATGAATGAGGCTGAGATGAAAGCTTTAGCAGAGCAGGAATATAAAAAAGTTCAAGATGGAACAAGCGAAACGATTCAATCAAATGGTGATGAAGGAATGGGTCTTGCTGGTATTTTATTAGCTGCTGGAGCTGGTGCTTTACTTGGAAATATGATAGGAAACTCTCTTTCAAACAATAAAAACTTTGCAAGAAATTCAGCCTCTTCAAATAGAAGTTCATATAGTCGTTCAAATCGTGTAACAACTACTAAAAGTAAAGCAAAAAGAAAAAGTTTCTTTGGTTCAAGCTCTTCAAAAAGTCGTTCTTCAAGTCGTAGTAGGTTTGGAGGTTAAATAGATGTTGGATTTAAAAACTATAAAGCCATTGGATAATGAAGCTTTAGAGGAGTTAGGTTTCTCTTGGCATACAGATAGTGATGGTTCAAAATATGTAAATAATCAACTCCTAAAAATATCATCAGATGAAGCTGAAAAATATTATGAAGCTACAAATGAGATATATGATATGTATGTGAAAGCTGCTGAATATGTGATAGAAAACAATCTTTTTTTTGAGTTAGGTATCCCGTTTAATCTTGTAGATGCTATAAAAAAGAGTTGGGAAAATGATGTACATTGGCATATTTATGGACGTTTTGATTTAGCTGGTGGAGTGGATAATAAACCTATAAAACTGATAGAGTTTAATGCAGATACACCGACATCTCTATTTGAAACAGCTCTTTTACAGTGGGCATTGCTAAAACATAATGATATGAATGAGTTTCAACAGTTTAATAATGTATATGAGGGAATTCAAGATAATTTTAAACGTCTTATTACCCTTTTTGATGAACCTGAAGAGTTTGATGATAGATATGATGGTTGGAAAATTCTTTTTTCTTGTGTAAGTGGAGATGATGAAGAGGAAAGAACTACAAAATTTCTTCAGCAAATAGCAACAGATGCAGGATTTAATACAGCTTTTGAATATATAGAAGATGTTACTTTTGATGATGAAGGTATCTATGATGCCAATGATAATAAATATGAGTACTGGTTTAAACTTTATCCGTGGGAAGATATAGCGATAGATGAACCTGAACTTATGACAACACTTACAAATACTATGAATAATCAAGAGGCGATAGTACTAAATCCTGCCTATACACTTCTTTTTCAATCAAAAGGGATGTTAAAAATATTATATGACCTATTTCCAGATTCTCCCTATCTTTTAGAAACATCTTTTGAGCCTTTAAAGGGTAAAAAATATGTTGAAAAAACTGTTTTTGGACGAGAGGGTGCAAATACTAGAATAGTTGATATAACTGGTTATACAGTTAATAAAACTGATGGTGAATATGGTAATTATAAAAAAGTATATCAAGAGTATGTAGAATTTCCATCAGATAGTGATGGAGCTAAGTATCAAGCAGGGGTATTTTTTGCATATGAAGCTTGTGGAATGAGTTTTAGAAAAGGCTCTGAGATTATGGATAATATGAGTAAATTTGTTGGGCATATTATAGATTAGACAAAAGTAGGATAAAGATGAAAATAGAAGATAGAATAGATTTTAAAGAAGCATTAGCACTGTATGATATGGATTTTTTTGATTT
>CAYOKX010000101.1:0-6025 GCA_964404655.1 uncultured Sulfurimonas sp.
TTTTTAGATTTAAAACTTTATGATATTCCAAATACAATGGCTGATTCTGCTGAGTCTATTATGGGTCTTGGAGTAGATATGTTTAATGTTCATGCAAGTGCTGGAAAGCGTGCAATGAGTGAAGTTATGAATAGGCTAAAAAAATATGAAGAGAGACCTATTGTTTTAGCTGTTACTGCTTTAACTTCTTTTAGTGAAGATGAGTTTCAAGATGTTTACGAGAAAGATATAGCTACAAAAGCTGATCAGTTTGCAAAAGATGCTATGGAAAGTGGTTTAGATGGCGTTGTTTGTTCTGCATTTGAGAGTAAATCTATTAAAAATATTACAGATAAATCTTTTATGACACTTACTCCAGGTATTAGACCATTTGGTGAAGATGCAGGAGATCAAAAACGAGTTGCAGATATAGAGTTTGCTCATAATGCTTTAGTTGATTTTATAGTTGTTGGACGACCTATATATCAAGATGAAAATCCTTCTGAGGTTGTAAAACGGATTTTAGAAAAACTTTAGTTTAAAAAAGCTAAAGATAAAAAAAGCTTTAAAGTGTATAATTTCGTAACACTTTTAGGCTAGGAGAACTATTGTCCGATTTAACACTTATTTTACTTGCAGCTGGTAGTTCTAGCCGTTTTGGGCTGGATGTCAAAAAACAGTGGTTACGTATAAATCATCAACCACTGTGGCAATTTGTAGCACAAAAACTTCAAAAGAGCAATAGATTTAAAAAGATAATTATAACATCATCTTCTGATGATATAGAATTTATGAAAAATTATGCAGATTATATATTTGTAGAGGGTTCAACTACTCGTCAAAAATCTTTACAAAATGCCCTTAAAGAGGTCGATACAGAGTTTGTTTTAGTAAGTGATATAGCTCGTGCTTGTATCAATGAAGATTTTTTAGACCTTATCATCTCAAAAAAAAATCAAACAGACTCTATTGTACCCTATTTACCCATTACAGATACAGTAGTGTATAGGAATGAAACAATAGATAGAGATGAGGTAAAACGAATTCAAACCCCACAACTCTCTAAAACTGCTATTTTAAAAGAAGCACTTAATACAGATAAAGAGTATACAGATGAAAGTAGTGCTATCGTTGCAAATGGTGGTACGAGAGAGTTTATTTTAGGGGATGAAGATGCTCATAAAATAACATATTTTCAAGACTTAAAAAAGCTTCCCTGTTTAGAAACCCCCTCTCATGATATACTAAGTGGAAATGGTTTTGATGTTCATGCTTTTGAGGATGATAAAGAGATGTGGCTTGGTGGTGTTTTAATAGACTCCCCTTATGGTTTTAAAGCTCATAGTGATGGAGATGTTGCTATTCATGCACTTATTGATGCTCTTTTAGGTGCTAGTGGTATAGGTGATATTGGTATGATTTTTCCAGATAATGACAACTCCTATGCAGGAATAGATTCTAAAAAACTTCTTCAAATCATAGTAAAAAAGATATATAATTTTGGTTTTATTATTGTTAATGTTGATATAACTATAACAGCTGAAAAGCCGAGAGTTGGAAAATATAAACAACAGATGCGAGAGAGTTTAGCAGAGATATTAAATATCGATAGAGCAAGAGTAAATGTAAAAGCAACTACTACCGAAAAACTTGGATTTATAGGTAGAGGTGAAGGTGTTGGTGTGATAGCTAATGCAAATTTAAAATATTTTGATTGGTCAAAATAAAAAATTAACGAAGGTAAAAGATTGAGAATACTGATAATTGAGAATGAAATTTATTTAGCACAGAGTATTGCTACTAAATTGGGTGAAAGAGGTCATATTTGTGAGATGTGTACCTCTATAAAAGATGCGATACAAAGTATAGATTATGATGTTGTTTTATTATCTACAAATATTAATGGACAAGATTTTCATCCTGTAATAGAGATATTTAATAAATCGATAGTTATTTTAATGGTTTCTTATATCAGTAACGATACTGTATCTAAACCTTTATCTGCTGGGGCAAAAGATTATATTTTAAAACCATTTATGATAGAGGAACTTATACGTAAAATCGACCACTATCAAGATTATGAACGATTGAAAAAACGAAATGAAGCGTATGAAAAATATCTCACTCATTCATTTGAAAACGTTAAAACAGAGCATAATCACATAGGTATGACACTCCCCGTATTTATATCTTCAAATTTTCAAAAATATGCAGATGCTTTTGCTTTTAAACATGCACAAGTAAAAAACAGGTCTATATATTTTATAAATCTTCAAGATTCTAAAGCGATAGATGAGATAGCAACAGCTCCTGTAAATAGTATTATATATATAATTAACTATAATATTTTAAAGAAAAATGAAAAAAAGTTGTTCTTAGAGTTGATTGTTAATAAAGATGTAATTGTTACAAGTAATGACAAAATTGTAGATATAGATTTTCCTATTATTGAGATAAAAAGTGAAAATAGTATTTTTGATAAAAGTGATATTTTACCGATAGAGGATTATGTAAGATTTATTGTTCTTCAATATCAACATAAATACCCAGATACAGAACTTTCTAAAAAATTAGGAATTAGCCGAAAAAGTTTATGGGAAAAAAGAAAAAAGTATGACATTATCAAGAAAAAATAAAACTATCTATATTGATAGAGAAGCAGGTTCAGCATTAGAACTTGTAAAAGATAAAGTTTTTTTTCCCCTTGTGAGTCTTATGGGAAAAGAGACAAGTAAAAAAGTATTAAAAACAGGTCTTATTAAAGATAAAAGTTTTCCTTTTCCTTTTATATTAGCTCCTGCTGGTAAAAGAAATCAAAAAGTGATATTATCTCTTGAGATAGGTGAAGAGATTACTATTCTTTGTGAAGGAACAGATTTTGCAACTCTTATCGTAGATGAGATATTTGAGATAGACCCTCAAGAGAGAATAAAAGATATTTATGGAACAGATGATTTAACTCACCCAGGGGTTAAATCTACGATAAAAAGATTGGGAAAATTTGCTATTAGTGGTGAATATAAACTTATAAAACCCTCTCAAAATCAAAATATCAAGATAATTCAAGATGCAAAAAATGTTATAAATGCTAAACATACAACATCTCTATTTATGGCTGTAAACCCTTTACACCGTGGACATGAACGTCTTATCCGTCAATCTCTTGATAATACTGACCTTTTGGTAATATTTTTATTAAAACCCTATGAAACATCAAACCTTAGTTATGAGATACGAAAAGAGGCATTAGAGTTTTTTATTTTAAATTTTCTACCCAAAAATCGTGTAGTTATCGTTCCTTTAGAAAATAGCTATATATTTGCAGGTTTTAATGAGATAATAATCGATTCTATCGTAGCAAAAAATCATGGTTGTGATAAGCTAATAGTAGGGCGTAATCATGCAGGTTTAGGTATGTTTTATGATTGTAATTCAAATAAATCTATCATAGATAGAGTAAAAGGAATAGATATCGATATTGAGATAGCAGGAGAGTATGTTTATTGTGATAAATGTACAACACTTGTAAGTAAAGATACTTGCCCTCATGGACAGCATCATCATATCTCTTATCATGCAGAATCTATCCTTGCCCTTTTAGAGTTGGGAATACTTCCTCCTGCAGTACTTATAAGAAAAGAGATTTCAGCTTTTATTCTCTCTAAATTATTACCAAATAGATTAAAAAATCTTGAAAAACTTTACTCAGATACTTTTCCAGTACAAGGATTATTAAAAGAGCATACAGAGAAAGATTTTTATCTGGAATTGATGAAACTTTATCAGACTACTTCACTTACATAATTTCAAGACAATTACAAAGGAATACTATGAATAGATTTTTTATTACCCTCGGATACAGCGGCTTATCCCCCGTAGCTCCGGGAACAGTTGGAACATTAGTTTCTCTTCCAATAGGAATGCTTATATTAATATATTTTGGTTCATATACACTTTTTTTAGCAACAGCTTTGATAAGTATTGTAGCGATTAAAGAGATAAATAAATATGAACAGAGAACAAACTCTCATGATGATAAAAGTATAGTAATAGATGAGTTAGCTGGAATGTGGTTTGCTTTAAGTGTTGCCCCTGCAATTACAGTTTCTTTTTCAGAGATAACAAGTTTAGAAAATGGTTTTTTAATTCAATCTATTTTAGCATTTATACTTTTTAGATATTTTGATATAGTAAAACCCTCTGTTATTGGTCGTATTGACCGAGAAGTAAAGGGTGGTATTGGTGTAATGGGTGATGATATTATCGCTGGTTTTACAGCTGGAATAGTAACTGCTTCTATCTGGCAAGGTATACTCTACCTCAATATCTTTTAAGAAAAGGAAAATTATGAAATTTTTATGGACACCATCTTCTCATTTTAATCTTGCTAATCTTTTTACTTTTGTAAATATTACAGCTGGTTTATTAGCAACATATTTTATTACTCAAAACAACTTCTTTTTAGCCATTATTTTAGCATGGATAGGTGGAGCATTTGATATATTTGATGGTAAAATAGCTAGAAAATATAATCTATCAAATGAGTTTGGAGTGCAATTAGATAGTTTTGCTGATTTTTTAAGTTTTGTACTTGTACCTGTATTTTTGATTTTCCAAGCAGTATATATAAACTCTTTGGATGGTTTTTTACTCATTCTTTCCGCTATTGTAAGTATCTATTATGTTATTTCAGGATTAAGAAGATTAATTCATTTTAATATTCATACAGATGCTGGAGCAGTAGATAAATATTTTACAGGTGTACCAACCCCTCTTGGCGCTATCCTCTCTTGGTTAGTTTATCTATTATATAGTTATTCCATTATTCCTGCTATTTTTGTTATCGTTCTGACAGCTATTATCGGATGGAGTTTAAACTCTAAAATAAAGGTAAAACACCCTTAACTTAAAAGCTCTTTTTTGTACTGAGGTACAATAGGATATTTTATTTGATTGTTATATTATTGTAACAATTGAATGAAATATCTGAAGGAGTTTATTATGGCTGGAGTAATTGGAAAAGTTGTAAGTATAGATGGTAAGTTTTTTGCAAAAGATTTAGATGGAAATATCCGTGAATTATCTAAAGGTGATAAAATATATGAGGGTGAAACTATTGTTGGAGCGGAAAACAATAGCCAAGTAAATAGTATTATTGTAAACCTTGAAGATGGTTCCGATATAGTAGTTTTAGGGACAGACTCTCAATTATTTGATGCTTTTTTATCGAAAAAAGATTTTGATGAAGATGAAACTATTAGTGAAACTGACTCAATAAACTCCATTGTAAATGACAGCTTTGATGCAAACAATATCGATACTGCTGCTGGTGAAGAGGATGTTGTAGCTGATACATCAGATATTAATTTTATTAACTCTGCACAACGCCATGAAAATATTGTTGAAAATATCTCTGCACAAACAAGAGATGTTACAATGGAAAGTGAAAGATTCCAATCTGAAGATACATCCCAATACAATTTAGAATTCCCAGATATGAATGCATTGCTTAATGCAGTAAATCAAACAAATAATTCCATAGAAGCACTAAATGATATTATAACAACAGCTGAAAATTTAACACAAGTTGTAAATGAAAATCCAAATTCTGAAAATATTGAAGATATGCAAACTTCAGTTTTAAATTTAACAGAAGCTACAACAGCAGTAAATGATGCTTTAAATCAATTAAATCAAGAAGTTTCATCGATAAACGAAGAGGCAACTTTACTAAATCAAACAATAGATTTAACAGAAGCATTGGAAACAGTTTCATTAGCAAATAGTAGTGTAACAATAGCAAATACACTTGTCTCTAGTATAGAAATTTCTATTGAGAATATTAATGATACACTTGATGAGATAGCTGATAAAGTTGTTAATGTAGCAACACTTACAGATGCAGCAACAGAAGCTACAGCAGCAGCAAACGAAGCGGCAACTCAAGCAGATGAAGCAGCGGCAACAGCAGACACAAACCCAACTCCAGCAAACTTAGCAGCAAGTGAGTCAGCAGCAGATGCAGCAGAGATAGCAGCAACAGATG
>CAYOKX010000102.1:0-5658 GCA_964404655.1 uncultured Sulfurimonas sp.
TGGTGTTCTTATGAGTTTTGAATGTGAAGCTGGTGATATCTGGAGAATGTCTCGTGCTAAAGATGTTCCAATCAAAGACTGGGTAAGATTAGCAGTTGAACGTGGTCAAATTGAGCAAGTTCCTGTTATCTTCTGGTTAGATGAAAACAGAGCACACGATGCTGAGATGATTAAAAAAGCAAAAACATACCTTGCTGATTTAAACACAGATGGTCTTGATATTCAATTTATGGATATTACATCTGCAACTAGATTTACAAATGCACGTGTTCGTGAGGGTAAAAATACAATCGCAGTAACTGGTAATGTTTTACGTGACCATTTAACAGATATGTACCCAATTTTAGAGCTAGGAACATCTGCAAAAATGCTTTCTATCGTTCCTTTATTAGCAGGTGGTGGTCTTTATGAGACTGGTGCTGGTGGATCTGCTCCAAAACACGTTGATCAATTCTTAGCAGAAGGACATCTTCGTTGGGATTCTTTAGGTGAGTTCTTAGCACTTGCAGAGTCTTTAAGATTTATTGCTCAAAAAAATGATTCAAAAGAACTTTCTGTAGTTACTGCTGCTCTTGATGTTGCAAATGATGGTTATTTAGATAACAACAAAGCACCTTCAAGAAAATGTGGTGAGCCAGATAACAAAGCTTCTCACTTCTTCGTAGCTCAGTACTGGGCAAATGCTTTAGCATCTCAAACTGATGATGCAACTTTAGCTGCAAAATTTGCTCCAGTTGCTGCATCTTTAGTTGAAAATGAAGCAAAAATTATTGAAGAGTTACTTTCTGTAGAAGGTAAAGCTCAAGATATCGGTGGTTACTACAACCCTGATGAAGCAAAAGCTGAAAAAGCGATGCGTCCATCTGCAACACTAAACGCAATTATTGACTCTATATAGTCTTTAATTGTTATAACTAGTAACTGTATTTTCATACAGTTGCTAGATAACTTTTCGTTTTTAGCTAAATTTTTATTACTTAGCTAAAAATCAAAAGTTAAAATCACTCAAAGGAATAAAATGGCAAGTAAAGTAACAGTCATTGGAACGGGTAATTTTGGGTCTACTGTAGCATTTATATTAGCTATGCGTGGATCATGTCACGAGGTTATACTTCGTGGTAGAAATATTGATGTAGCAAAAGGTAAAGCACTTGATATGTCTCAAGCTGCAAATGCTGCTAGAGAACATACTATAGTAAGAGCTGCTGAAGGCCCTGAAGATATGGCAAATAGTGAAATAGTTGTTATAACTGCGGGTGCTCCAAGAACTCCAGGTATGAGTAGAGATGATTTACTTGTAAAAAATGCAGAAATTGTTAAAACATATGCTTTAGAGATTAAAGAACATGCTCCAAATGCTATTGTAGTTGTTGTCAGTAATCCCCTTGATGTTATGACTTATGTTGCTCTTAAATATACTGGTTTTCCAAGAGAAAGAGTTCTCGGAATGGCAGGTATACTTGATGCTGCACGTATGGCACACTTTATCTATGAAAAACTAGGTTATGGAGCAGGGCAAATTCGTGCTACAGTTATGGGTGGTCATGGTGATACCATGGTTCCTCTCCCTAAATTTACTACAGTTGCTGGTGTACCCATAGATGACTTACTCGATTCCGAAGAAATTGGCGAGATAGTTAAGAAAACAAAAAATGGTGGTGCTCAGATTGTAAATCTTTTAGGTGATGGTTCAGCTTACTATGCACCTGCAAAATCAACAGCTGTTATGGTTGATGCGATACTTAAAGATACTAAACAGATTCATTCATGTGCTGTAATGCTTCAAGATGATTATGGTTATTCTGACATGGTAAGTGGTGTTCCTGTTATGATTGGTGCTGGTGGTGCAGAGCAAGTTATAGAGATGACACTTAAAACACTTCAAAAAACTAGATTTAAAAATTCTGTTGCTTCAGTACAAGAGATGGTAGATATTTTATATGGTAATGGTTTTTTTGATGATTTGAAAGAGAAAAAAGTGAGAATAAATAATGAAAAGTAGAAAAGTAGGTATTGTTGGTGCTGGTGCAGTTGGTGCAACTGCTGCATATACATTAAGTATGATGGGAACTTGTCATGAGATAGTTCTTTTTGATATTGCAGAGGGAGTTGCAAAAGGTAAAGCTATTGATATGGCTCAAGCCTCTTACTATTCTGCACAAGGTACAATTATAACTGCTGCTGAGAAGCCAAGTGATATTAAAGATTGTGATATTGTTGTTATTACCGCGGGTGTACCTCGTAAAGGTGATATGACAAGAGCAGATCTTCTTATGATAAATGCAAAGATAACAAAGCAAGTTGTTGAGAATATTAAAGAAAATTCTCCTGATGCTATTATAATCTGTGTATCAAATCCACTTGATGTTATGACTTATGTTACAAAGCAGATTACTGGATGGGATTCTAATCGTATTATCGGTTTAGCTGGTGCACTTGATGGTTCACGCATGGCTTATCAAATCTCTAAAATAACTGGTTATGCTTCAAATCAAACTGGTTCGCTTGTTATTGGTGATCATGGTGAAAATATGATTCCACTTCCTCAAAAAGTTTCAGTTGGTGATATTCCACTTACCGAACTTGTATCTAAAGAAGATATGGAAGGAATTATTGAAAGAACTCGTTTTGGTGGTGCTGAGATAGTAAAACATCTTGGAACATCAGGTTACTATGGACCGGGACGTGCGATAGCACATATGGTTGAAGCAATACTTAATGACTCTAAAGCGATTGTATCTTGTTGTACAATTTTAGATGGTGAGTATGGTCATAGTGATGTTGCTGTTGGTGTACCTATTGTTTTAGGTGCTAATGGTGTAGAAAAAATTATTGAGTTAGAGTTAGATGATGAGACAAAAGAGAAATTTAGTGTATCAGTTGATTCTGTCAAAGATGGTATCAAAATTTTAAAAGAGAACAATTTTTTTAGTTAAAATTAAATAATATGGAGGTTCAGATGAGAGAAATAGCATATGAAGAGATAGTAAAAAATGTTAGAGATATCATAGTTTATTCAGCTTCAAATCTTCCTGAAGATGCGTTAAACGCAATGAAGGAAGCTTATAAAAATGAAAAAAGTCCTGTAAGTAGAGAGGTTTTAAAACAGCTTCTTGAAAATGCAGATATTGCAAAAAAAGAGGCTCGTCCACTTTGTCAAGATACGGGTTTAGCTGTATTTTTTGTAAAAATTGGTGCTGATGTTCGTATAGTTGGAGGTCTTTTAAAAGATGCTATCAATGAGGGGACTGAAAAAGGGTATATTGATGGTTATTTAAGAGCATCAACTTGTCATCCTTTTACTCGTGCTAACAATAAAGATACAGTTGGATATAACTTACCAGCTATTATTCATTTTGATATTGTTGAAGGTGACAAAATAGATATTGAGTATGCTGCTAAAGGTGGAGGAAGTGAAAATGTTTCTCGTGCAAGAGTATTTCCACCTGCTGCTGGAAAAGCTGGAGTTATAGAATACGTAAAAGAGTGTATTTCTGATGCTGGTCCAAACCCTTGTCCTCCTCTTACTGTTGGTGTTGGTATTGGTGGAACATTTGAAAAAGCTGTTATCAGTTCAAAACATGCACTTTTTAGAGATATTGGCAGTGTTAATGAAGATGCAGAAATGGCAGAGATGGAAGCTGAAATTAAATTAGAACTGAATAAACTTGGTATTGGGACAATGGGAATGGGTGGAACTGAAACAGTTTTAGCAGTTCACATCGAATCTAATCCTTGTCATATTGCATCTTTACCTGTTTCTGTTAATGTTCAATGTCATAGTTCAAGACATACTCACATCACAATATAAAAGGATACTAATATGAGCAAAATATATCATTTAACAACTCCAATTAGTGATGAAACGATAGAAACTTTAAAGAGTGGAGATATCGTTTATCTAAGTGGAACTATTTATACAGCACGTGATGCAGCACATAAACGTTTGGTTGATTTACTTGACGAGGGAAAAGAGCTTCCTTTTGATGTGAAGGGTGCAGTTATCTATTTTGTAGGACCGACACCACCAAAACCAGGTGATCCAATAGGAAGTGCTGGGCCTACTACATCTTATCGTATGGATTCCTACTCTCCTCGCTTAATTGCTGAGGGTTTAAAAGGTATGATAGGCAAGGGTAAAAGAAATAAAGATGTTACAGATGCTTGTCAAGAGCATAAAGCAGTTTATTTTGGTGCAACAGGTGGAGCAGGAGCTTTACTTGGAAAACAGATTAAAAGTGCTGAAGTTATCGCTTATGAAGAGTTAGGTCCAGAAGCAGTAAGAAAATTGGAAGTTGTTGATTTTCCTATTACTGTTATAAACGATGCTTATGGTAATGACCTTTATAAAACTGGTCGTGCACAATACGAAGTTAAATAAACTTCCAATTTAAAACAAGGAGAATAAATGAATGTACATGAGTATCAAGCAAAACAAATTTTTGCTAAGTATGGTGTTCCAACACCAAAAGGTATAATGGTTGAAAGTGTTAAAGATGCAGTGGTTGCTGCTGAAGAGTTAGGTGGTCCTGTTTGGGTTGTTAAAGCTCAAATTCATGCTGGTGGTCGTGGTCTTGGTGGTGGTGTTAAACTTGCTAAGTCATTAGAGGAAGTAGAATTATTATCAAATGAAATTCTTGGTATGACTTTAGTGACTCATCAAACTGCTGCAGAAGGTAAACTTGTTCAAAAGCTTTATATTGAAGATGGTGCTGATATCAAAGATGAATTTTATCTTTCAGTTGTTCTTGATAGAAAATTAGAGATGCCTTTAATTATGGCTTCAACAGAGGGTGGAATGAACATCGAAGATGTTGCTGAAAACACTCCTGAGAAAATCATTACTATTCCTGTTGACCCTGCTGTTGGTTTTCAAGGTTTTCATGGTCGTGAACTTGCTTTTGGTTTAGGTATTACAGATAAAGCTGAACAAAAGAAAATCATCTCTTTCGCACAAAAGTTATTTACACTTTATATGGAAAATGATGCAGAGATGATTGAAATCAATCCTCTTGTTAGAACTGGTGCAGGTGAATTTTTAGCACTTGACGGTAAAATGGGATTCGATAATTCTGCTCTTGGTCGTCAACCAGAAATTGCTGCTATGAGAGATTTAACTGAAGAGGATGCTGATGAAGTAGAAGCTTCTCACTATGGTCTTTCTTATGTTGCTCTTGATGGTGAAATCGGTTGTATGGTAAATGGTGCTGGTCTTGCGATGGGTACTATGGATACTATTAACTATATGGGTGGAACTCCAGCTAACTTTTTAGATGTTGGTGGTAGTGCAAATGCTGAAACTGTTGCTAAAGGTTTTGAGATTATTCTTAAAAATCCTAAAGTTAAAGCTATTTTTGTAAATATTTTTGGTGGAATTGTTCGTTGTGATAGAATCGCAAATGGTATTATTGAAGCTACTAAAATTACGGATGTTAATGTTCCTGTTATTGTTCGTCTTGATGGTACAAATGCTCCAGAAGCAGCTGTAATTCTTAAAAATGCGAATATATCAAACTTAATTGTTGCTAGTGATTTAGGTGATGGTGCAGCAAAAGCTGTAGCAGCTGCAAAAGGAGAATAGTTAAATATGTCAATTTTAATCAATAAAGATACAAAAGTAATCGTTCAAGGTTTTACAGGAAAAGAGGGTTCTTTTCA
>CAYOKX010000103.1:0-5451 GCA_964404655.1 uncultured Sulfurimonas sp.
GAACCTGCTATGATGATGGGTGATAGATTTGAAGGGCATATTGTTCAAGGGCATATTGATGCTATTGGGACTATTGGTGAGATTAAAAATAGTGGGAACTCTTTTGATATTTTTATAGATGTAGATAAAAAATTTATCCCTTTCATTGTGCCTAAAGGTTCTATTACAATAGATGGTATTAGTTTAACTGTCAATGATGTTTCAAACTCTACTTTTCGTTTAACTATAATCCCTCATACTATGAAAGAAACACTTTTTAAAAACTATAAAAAAGGAACAAAAGTAAATATAGAAACAGATATGTTTGCTCGTTATGTTTCCCATATTATTCATCATCAAACAAAAAATAATCTTACATGGGATGAAGTAGATTCTATCTCGGCTCAGTTTTAAGGTAACTCTATCTTAAAGACTGCCCCTTCATCACTATTTTGAACAGTAAGTTTTCCTTTACAATGCTCTTCTATAATAGTTTTACTCATGTAAAGACCTAAGCCTGTTCCGTTTTTTGCTGTTTTTGTAGAAAAATATGGGTCAAAAATCTTCCCTATAATCTCTTTTGCTACACCATCTGCATTATCACTTATCTCTAAAATATTATCATAAGTTTTTATAACTATTTTTGGATTTTCTATCTCTTTTTCTAAAAGAATATCTTCAGCATTTTTAATAATATTTAAAATAACCTGTTTTATCTCATTTGGATAGCTATTAAATACCATTTTAGACTCTAACTCTTGAATAAGCTCTATATCTTTATTTATAATTGATGTTCCAATAATTCCTAATACACTCTCAATAAGTTCATTATAGGTTACCTCTTTTTGCTCTTTATTTGGTTTAAAAAAGTCTCTAAAATCATCTATGGTTGTACTTAAATGCTGTGCATAGTCAGATATATTTGTTGTTGCTTTTATTGCAAATTCATTATCTAGTTCATCAAATTGAGCTTTTAGATTTATAGCAATACTTGCACTACTAATAGCATTGAGAGGTTGTCTCCATTGATGTGCTATCATACTTATCATCTCACCCATTTGAGCTAATCTTGTTTGCTGTAAAAGATGTTGTTCTAACATCTTCTGTTCACTTACATCTTGTGAAGTACCGATAGATAATAGTGCATTTCCATCTTTATCAAAAGTTGTTTCACACCTTTGTTCCACAAACTTAATATTATTATTTTTTGTAATTATTCTATGTGTAATAATAAAAGGTTTATTATCGGTTAGATGTTCTACAAATAAACTTTGAACATTAGCTACATCCTCATCATAAACATATTTGATAAAATCTGTCTCTGTTTTTATCTCTTCCCTCATCTTATCAACTTCAAAAATTTTATAGATATCATCATTCCAAAAAAGTTCTTTTGTTTGATTATTAAATCGCCAAAATCCTATCTTAGCAATTTTTTGAGCCTCTTTTAAATCATGTGTAGCTTTTTTAATCTCTTTTGCTAGTTTATAGTTAAATCTTTTCTCCCTTACAAGAAAAAGAATAGCAGTAAAAATTAAACTAATAAATACAAATAAAATATAGAGAAAAAATTCCCAATTAAATCTCTCTTCTACTTTTACATTATAATAACTTTTTAAAAGATTTCTTGTTATCTCTTCAGGAACTTTTTGAACAGCTTTATCTAAAATAGATTGTAAGATAGGTTCTTTATTGCTAACCCCAAAACTTCCTCCTATCTCTTGTTTCATCACTTTTGTCATAATTTTTAATTGATTACTATAATATTGTACAATTGATGAGCTAGCATTTAAAGCTATCGTTATATAGCCAAAAATATCACCTTTTAAAATAGCTTCATAAGGCTCCTCTTTTATAAAAACAAATTTTAGTTTTGGATATTTTATTTCAAGCATCTTTTTTAAGGTTCCAAAACCATACTTAAGCCCTATCACTTTGTTTTCTAATTGTGCTAAAGTTGAGAAATATGGTTCATTGATTTTTGTTGTAATCACAATTTGGTCAGATGTATATGCTAAAGAGGGTGTTAAAAAATCATAATAGTTTGGTTTTGTAATAATAATAGCAGTTGTATCACAATCTCCATTTTTAAGAAGTTCTAACTGTTCTACCCAATCATCTGCTTCTATATATTCAAACTCTATACCTATCTCTTTTGAAACAACATCTATTAAATCTTTTGAAACACCATGGTAACTATTATTTTTTTTATAAACAAATGGTTTAAATGTTTTGTCATAACATACTTTTATACTCTCTTTAGCTCTAAGATATTTCTGTTCTTTCTGAGTAAAAGTTTGAAATCGATTATCTTTTATACCTAAAAAATTTTCAAATGTTTTTGTACTATTTGGATTATATTTTTCTTTAAGATATTTAAACTGTTTTTGTAAAAATGCTTTATCTATCGAACCTATCTCATAACGATTTGGAAAAACAATATTTTCTATAATATTAGCTTCTGCTCTTAACTCATCTTTTGAGATATTATGTGAATATTTTTTATCTATAATATCTACTAATTCATCTTTATGTTTAAAAGCATATTCCCACCCTTTTATAGTTGCACGATTAAATCTTTTTACTAATAAATTATCTTTTTGATATATCTCAGATGTTGTAAATATCTCATCTTGAAGCGAGTATAAACCATATTTAGTAGGGTCTAAAACATTATATTTTACACCTAGTTTATCTAGCTTATAAAGTTGGTCTGATTTATAAGCACTCATAGCATCAACTTTTTTATTTACAAAATCTTGAATATTAAATGTATGTGCTATAATATTTATATCATTTTTATCTATTTTTTGTGATTCAAACATAAAATTTAATTCTGTAATATCTGGTGTTGTACTCATCAAAATCTTTCCACGAAGCTCTTGAGGAGTTTTTATATCTGGTTGAGTCACAATAACAAGTGCAGATTTTTTAAATATACTAGATATAAGAACTATCGATTTTTCATTCAAATAGTCCATGATTATAGTAGAACTTGCTACACCAAAAGTAGCTTTTCCATCTACTACTTCATCAAGAATATTCATACCAATAGTATACTCTTTTAGCTCAATATCAAGCCCTTCTGCTTCATAAAATCCTTTCTCTTTTGCTGCTATAAAACCTGCAAATTCGAATTGATATTTCCAATTTAGCTGTAAAGATATATGTTTTAACTCTTTTGCATCAAGAGATGATATAAAAAAAGATAAAATAATAAAATATTTTAAAAGATAGACCATTCATAAACTCCAAAAAATTATTTATTGATTATAAGAGTTATTATATCTCTTCAAGAGAATATTATAACATAATTTATAACATCTTTATTTTAAGATAAAAATCTTTTTATCTAAATATGCTCTTTTCTTTATATCTTTTGTAAAGGTTTTCTGCTCATTTAACCAAAATAAAACAGCTTTTTTATATCCATAAAAAGAAGCTAATTGAGTGATTTTCTCTCTTGAAGTTTGTTCTAAATTTTCTTTTATCAGTACTCCACAAAGAAGAGTTGATGTCACTCTTGGCATCGTTAAAATATTCTTATTTGCTTCTATAAAATTCTTATTTTTTATATTTTTACTATACTCTTGATAATAATTAGGAAGAAAACCTATCTCTTCATCTGATATAGATTTTGTTATAAAACTATAATAAGCTTGTAATTTTTTACTATTGACAACATCTGCTATATCTAAATATTCTTGGCAATTATCCTCTCTACCAACTGATATATTTAATGCACATTTTCCTAAATAAACTCTTGCTAATTGTGTTAGATTTGCACTTTGTTTAGCATGTTTTATCGCTCTTTGTAAATCATTTGTAGCCATACCATTATTATTTGCTAAAAAATCCTTAGTATATGAACTAAAAGCATTTGCACTTTTACGTTGCCAAATATTTTGAGGTGCATTAAAGGAACAAGCACTAAAAAAGAGTATAAAAAAAAGAGTCATAAATTTTATCATGGAAGCATAACCTCACTGTTATCATCATTTTGCATTATAGAATCTACTTTATCCATTATCTGATTTGATTTTTGTAAACCTACCGAAATTTGCTCTTTCAGTTGTATTAAATCATTGTCATAACTACCTACTGATTTAACTGTACCATTTAAAACCTCTAATTTTGATTTTATATCTTTCATAATTCCTTCAACTTCAGATATAGAGGATGATGTTGGATTAATAATTTTACTATTTAAAGAGAGAGTAATCTTCGTTATCTCATCTGAAATTAGTTTTATATTTTTAATAATTTTTATCGTTTCATTAAGAGAGTTTATTATAGTTTTTGTCGAGGCACTATCTCCTGTAATTGCAGTTAATAACGATTTCTGATTTGCTAGATTTACAGTAAATTTATTGAGATTTTTTAATGTTTTCATAAAATCGGAATCTTTATCTGCAAAACTTGCTGTTAAAATATCTATATTAGTAATAATGTTTGTTGCTTTTTCTACAATAGGTTCAAGTTTTTCAATCATATCATTAATATCATCACTCATTAAAATTTCAAGTGTAGAACCCTCTTTTAATACTAAACTATCGAGATTGGAATAAATTTCAATATGAGGTGAACCTATTAAAGGTTTTTTCAATATTAAAACACTACCTATCGCTATCCATTTTCTATTTTTTTCATCTACTGAGAATGTCATATAAACACTTCCATCATTTAAAAGTTTGATATCATCTAATGTACCAATATTAAAGCCTGAAAATTTTAGAGGCATACCTATATTAAAAGAGCTAGCACTATTTGTATGAAAATGATAGTTATACCGTTTATTAAAAGTACCTTTTTCTTCAAGTACAAAATATAAGAATGTGAAAATAAAAATAAAAAGAGTTAAAACAAAAACCCCTACTGAAAATCTCATCTTATTGTATTGCATATATTCCCTTTGAAAGAGTATTATAGCATTTTGAATAGTAGTTAAAAATTATAGTAAGTATATATAAAAAGAAAAAAAGAGATAGATAGAGTTATCAGTACAAAAAAATGTACTGATATAAAACGATAAAAGATATTAACGTTTTGAGAATTGGCGAGAACGACGAGCTTTTCTCTTACCTGGTTTTTTACGTTCAACAACACGTGAATCACGAGTCATCATACCCTCTGGTTTAAGGATAGCTTTAATTGCTGGGTCAAATGCAACTAATGCACGAGAAATACCATGACGAAGAGCATCAGCTTGACCACCAAAACCACCACCTAAAGTAGTAGCAACGATATCAACTGTTGTATCTTGTTTAGAAAGAACTAATGGTTGTTTAACACGAAGTTTTTTCGCTTCAAGTCCACCTAACCATGCATCTAATGAAAGACCATTGATAGTAATTTTACCTGAACCTGGTGTTAACCATACTTTTGCGATTGACGCTTTACGACGTCCTGTTGCATATATTGTTTTTGCCATCTGGTAATCCTTACTTAGCTAGTTGTGCAGTGTGAGGGTGT
>CAYOKX010000104.1:0-5269 GCA_964404655.1 uncultured Sulfurimonas sp.
GAAGTTTTACATAAAGATAAAGCTGTTGAGATAGATATAAACTATGATGAAAGTGAATTTGCATTTAAAGATTTTCGCACATCACCTTATAAAGGGTTTATTAATATATCTATGGGTTGTGATAAATCTTGTACTTTTTGTATTGTCCCTAAAACCCGTGGAGAGGAAGTTTCTATTCCAGATGCTATTATTATCAATGAAGCTAAACGAATTGTTGATAGTGGAGCAAAAGAGATATTTCTTTTAGGTCAAAATGTAAATAATTATGGTCGCCGTTTTACAGGTGAGCATGAAAAAGTAAATTTTACAGAACTCCTTCGCCGTTTAAGTAAGATAGAAAAACTTGAACGTATCCGTTTTACATCGCCACACCCTTTTCATATGGATGATGAGTTTATAGAGGAGTTTGCGACTAACCCTAAAATTTGTAAATCTATGCATATGCCTCTACAAAGTGGTTCAACTAAAATCTTAAAAGATATGAAACGGGGATATTCTCGTGAATGGTTTATTAATCGTGTTGAAAAATTAAAATCTATGGCACCAGAAGCAACTATAAGTACGGATATTATTGTAGCTTTTCCAGGGGAGAGCGATGAAGATTTTTCAGATACTATTGCTATGATGAAAGAGGTTAAATTTGACCAAATTTTTTCATTTAAATATTCTTCACGTCCAGAAACAGAAGCACAATATTTTGAAGATGTTGTTGATGATGAGGTAGGTTCAGAGAGACTTTCCTATTTACAATCTTTAAACAATGAGATTATAGATAAAAAAAATGAAAGTTATGTTGGTAAAACATTTAGAGTCTATTTTGAAGCACTCAATAAAAATGCTTATGTTGCAGGAAGAAGTGATAATAATATTCTTATCCGAGTAAAAGGTTCAGAGGAGCTTTTAGGTAAATTTAAAGATGTGAAAATTACTGATTTTGGAAGAACTATCTTGACTGGCGAGATAGTTGCTTAAGAAATATTCTCGAGCTTTAGCTCTTATCGTAGTTCCTTTTTTAGGTTCACTTTTAATAAGAGCTATCTATATTACTAACAAAAAAAGGTTTTATGCTCCTAAAAATATAGGAGATAAACCTTTTATCATGGCATGTTGGCATGGAGAATTGCTTATGATTCCTTATGCTTATACATATTATAGAAAGACTCCCTCTGTTAAACTCCTTATCTCTGAACATTTTGATGGTAATCTTATAGCTAAAACATTAGGGTTTTTTAAATTTGGAACTATTAGAGGTTCCTCTACACGTGGTGGGGTGAAGGCTCTTTTAGAATCTATTAAAGAGCTGAGAAATGGGTATGACTTAGGTATAACTCCAGATGGTCCAAAAGGTCCAAAACATCAAGTTTCTGATGGTATTGTAATGATGGCAAAGAAAGCAGATGTTGAGATTGTTCTTGTTGAGATTAAAGCGAGTTCCTATTGGCAACTTAATAGCTGGGATAGTTTTATAATTCCAAAGCCTTTTGGAACAATAGAGTATTATATTAGTGAAAGAGTATCTTTAAATAATATAGCTCTTGATGATGCTAAGGTTTTAATTAAAGAGGGCTTATTAAAACATGAGCAGTAAACTTCTCTCTCTCATCGCTTTTTTAATTTTAATCTTTATGGTTTTATATGTTGTTTTAAATCCATCTTATCAAAAATCACTTCAAGCGAAATATTATTTTGAAACAGGAGAGTATAAAGAAGCATTAGTTCTTGCGAAGGAAGCTTTCTCTTTGGATGTATATAATCGAATGTCTTCAACTATTATGTCTCAATCTATTATCGCTTTAAAATATAAATCATATATTCGTGATGCTATAAAATATACAATGATGATTGAAGAGATAGTAAATCAAACAAATATTGCAGATAAAGATAGAGCAAAAATAAAAATTATATGTGAAATAATGGTAGATTCTTATAAAAAATTGGCACCAAGTGTTATAACAGATAAAGAGTTAGTAAATATTGCTAGTGGATATTATATAAAATTTGAGAATATTCTTGAAAAAGTTACTAGATAGAAAGAGAATTCAATTTTTAGAGTCTTTAGAGGAGTTGCGAGGTTACTCTGATTTGACTATTAAAAGTTATGATGAATCGATTAAAGAGGCATTAAAATATATAGAGATAGAGGAGATAAATTCTCAGCTTATTTTAAATCTAATGCCTTATAGAATTCATATAGTTAATCTTAATGCAAAAACTATATCTAAAAAATTAAGTGCAGTAAGAAGTTTTGTAACTTTTTTAAATGATAATAAAATAAAAACTATTTTAAAAGCTGATGATAGTGTTAAAGTTGCTAAAACTCTTCCAAAACCGATAGCACATAAGCATATTTTAGAAGCTTTGAGTAAGGCAGATGAGCAAGAATATCTTGTTGTTATCTTATTATATACATTAGGATTACGAATATCTGAACTTTCAAATTTAAAGTTAGAAGATATATCATCTTCATGGATAAGAGTTTTAGGAAAAGGGAATAAACATAGGGATATACCTTTGCTTAAAAGTACAAAAGATTTAATAGATAACTATTTAGAAAAAAATCATTCAAGAAAATTTCTTTTTGAAAAAAATAGAGGAAAATTAAGCGAAAATAGTTTAAGATATATTGTTACTAAAGTTTTTAAAAAAATAGCTTTAAAAGTTACTCCACATCAACTCCGTCATTCCTATGCAACTGCTCTTTTAAACAGTGGAGCGCCAATAGTAGATGTTAGTGAGTTGTTGGGTCACTCCTCTATGGCTACAACACAAATATATACAAAATTAGGAAGTGCATTGAAACAAAAAAATTATAATGAAGCACATCCATTAGCTGAGATGGATAGATAATGTTTGGTAAAATATTTGAATCTTTATATCTTAAAGTTTTTGTCAATATTATTGTAAGCAATACAAAAACAACTGTATATATAGAAAATATTTCAAATAATAAACATGTTAATAAAGTTGAAAATGTTTTTGAAACAACAGCACTAACAACTGAACTTGAACATTTTATTTTAAAATATATTGATGAATCTCCCTATTTTTATATATCTATACTCAACAGTTCTCATCATCAAGGAGCAATTCCTACCTGTTTAAAAAGTAAATATTTTTATTATGAAGATGTAAGTGAGAGTAAAATAGTTTGTATAGACAAAAAATGGAGTACATACACACCTAAAAAAGAGTTGTCTAGTTTAGAGATAAAATATAAAAAAATTGGACTTGATTTTATTTTTTCTCCATTTACTATTCTTTCAAGTTTTTTTAAAAAAGAGATTTTAAAGGATGTTGCTCTTTATATTTTATTGGAAGAACAAAATATCTCTCTTAGTATATTTCAAAATGGTGAACTTCTCTATTCTCAGTACTTAAATGTTGAAGATAGAGTGGAGGATGATGCAAATCTATTAACATATGATGTTGATTTAGATGATGGTGTTGATTTGGAAGATGTTGATGCACTTGAACATATAGATATGTTTGATGATTTTGCAGATATAGAAGATTTAGATGATATTGATGATATTGATGAGTTTTCAGATGCAAAAGATATAGACGATGATTTTTCCTCTTTTGAAGCTGAAGAAACTATAAGTAGTGACGGAGTAGGGGATGATACTTTTAGTGTTGATTATCAAAGATTTTCTTTAATTCAGAACTCTGTCAACTCTTTTTATAGTGATGAAAAATATGAAAGTGTTTTCCTTGAGAATATTTATATCGCAGATAGTACTGGAGTTGGTGCAGGTTTATCACAATATCTTGAAGAGGAGATGTTCTTAACAGTTCACTTTAGAGTTATAAATTTAGGAAGTGCATTGATGCAATCAGCACAAGAGGAGTTGAAATTATGAGATATAGTTTTATACAACCTCGTAAAAAAACAGTTTTAACTCAAGAGGTAAAACTGTTAATGGCTTTTTTTTCGATGACTATTTTTATGTTATTGAGTACCTATCTTTTTTTAGTATATAAAGATTACCGATTTATAAAAAATAGAGAAAATATAGTTCAAAAAAGATATGAATTAGATATATCGATTAGTAACTCTAAAAAAGAGATAATATATCTTAATGACGAAATAAGTTTATCACAAGATATATATAAACATAATAGTGTATTAAAAGAGTCTATTACAAATCTATTTGACCTTATTCCCAGTAGAATTACATTATCTGAAGCTTTATTACTTGAAAATGGTTTAGTTTTATATGGAATAACACCAAATAAAGATGTTTATAACTTTATGCTTCAAGCACCTCTTCGCTCAATCTTTGATAAAACATATACAAGTTTTTATCCTGCTGATAATGGTTGGATACGTTTTGTTTCTTCTAACTATATAGATGTTATTGATATGAAAGAAAAAAAGGATGAAGACGATGAGTAGTAGTATATCTCGCCCACATATTTATCTATTAATATTAGCTCTATTTTTATTACTTTTTGTATTGCTTTTTTCATTTAAGATTTTAATCCCTAAGGGAAAAGAGTATCGAATGTTAAGTAGTGAACTGAAGCAGGAGAGACGAAAACTAAGACAGTATCAAGATTTTAACGATGCAAAATTAGAGATAGTTAAGGAACTTCAAACAGAAAATAGAATTATTATTGAAGCTTTTGATAATAATTTTAATCCAAAAAAGTTTGAAAAAAAGTATAAAGAATATTTTTCACAACTGAAATTATCATCAGAGAAAAAATTAGCAGATGAGAAAGAGTTTAGTGTTTATGAAGTAAATACAACATCACAAATAAACTCTCCTAAAAGTTTTTATAACTTTCTTGATGCTATCAATAAGAGTGATTGGATGATAAGTATTAATTTTCCTATCAATTTTAAAAGAGAAAAAGAGGGTATCAGTTCCTCTTTTACAATGAAAGTGTATAAAATAGATAAGAAATCAGATAAAAATAGTACGAAAAAAAAGGTTATCCTAGTGAAAAAGGTCATTTAAGTAGAGATGAATTCGAATTACAAAAAAAGAAATTAATATAAAAGTAATAGTTTAAAACATCGTAGCCAATAAATGCCCTAACGGTCATTTATTGGCTAAACTCAGTCATTATATTCCATTCCAACTTGACATAAAATGAAAATATCATTATAATATAATTATGAATACAATAAAATTTGATTGGGACAAAAATAAAGCTAGAATAAATTTAGTAAAACATAAAATATCATTTGAAGAAGCACAATCAGTCTTTGATGATGATAATGCAAGATTGATTTTTGACCCAGACCATTCAGAGAGTGAAG
>CAYOKX010000105.1:0-5252 GCA_964404655.1 uncultured Sulfurimonas sp.
TATGCCCTTGAACAATATGCCCTTCAAATCTATCACCCATCATCATAGCAGGTTCTATATGCACCTCATTTTTATAGTTTTGAATAGCTAAGAGCTTTTGACTTTCAGGAGAAAGCTCTACTGAAAAACTACCATTTAAAAGATTTGTAACAGTTAAACAAGCTCCATTTATAGCAATACTATCACCTATTTTTGGTTTTAATTTTGCTTTTATAGTTAAAGTTGTTCCTATAAAGCTCTGCACGGTTGCTATCTCTCTTATAAGTCCTGTAAACATTTAATTTCCATTCTCTGTACGTATATTTTGTCTAAAAGTTGTTTTATTCCCTTTAGCTCTAGCTTTTGCATTTCTGATTTTATCTAATAGATTTTCTTTTACTTCAAGGTGATTTTCTCTGATTTTATGTTCATCACTACCATCTATTTTTTCATCATATTCTATTATTTCTGGTATGTAGTCTTTATATAAATCTTTGCTCATTGTTAAAACCTTAAATTATTTCACTATATATTATGCAAATGATACTTAAAAATGATAAAATTCGCCTAAATAACTAGGGATAAACTTATGAATTATGATGTAATAGTAGTTGGTGGTGGTCATGCTGGTGTAGAAGCTTCACTTTCAAGTGCAAGAATGGGTAATAAAACTTTAATGATTTCGATGTTAGCTGAAAATGTAGGTGCAACATCTTGTAACCCTGCCATAGGTGGTTTGGCTAAAGGTCATCTTGTTCGTGAACTGGATGCTCTTGGTGGTGAGATGGGGCTTATAACAGATGAAGCAGGGATACAGTTTCGTATACTCAACCAAACAAAAGGTCCAGCAGTAAGAGGGAGTCGCGCTCAAATAGATATGGACAAATACCGTGTAATTGCTCGTAATGTTGTTCTTAATACTCCAAATCTTGACTTAGCACAAGAGATGGTAGAATCTTTGATAGTTGAAGAGGGAGTTATAAAGGGTGTGAAAACAGACCTTTTAAATGAGTATAGTGCTAAAAAAGTGATTATTACAAGTGGTACATTTTTAAAAGGGATTATCCATATTGGTGAAGTTCAGCAAGTGGGTGGACGTTTTGGAGAGCAAACAAGTATTGGATTGAGTGACTCTTTACGAGATGATTGTGGTTTAGAGATGGGGCGTTTAAAAACTGGTACTTGTGCGAGAATAGACAGTTCTACTATCGATTATTCAGTGATGGAGGAGCAGGGTGGAGATGAGATACCTAATCCTTTTAGTTTTAGAACAGATAGAAAAAAGTTTAGAGAAACTAAAAAACAGCTTCCATGTTTTATAGCTTATACAAATGAGCAAACACATCATATAATTTCATCAAATTTTTATAGAGCCCCTCTTTTTACAGGACAGATAGCAGGAAAAAGTCCACGTTATTGTCCAAGTATAGAGGATAAAGTAAGTAAATTTGCAGATAAAGCACAACATCATCTCTTCATTGAACCACAAACTATGGATAATACTGAGTGTTACATAAATGGTTTAAGTACCTCTCTTCCACCAGAAGTACAACGTGAGATGATTCAGTCGGTAAAAGGTCTTGAAAATGCTAAAATTGTTCGTTATGGATATGCGATAGAATATGATTTTGTAGACCCTCGTGAACTGAAACATTCACTTGAAACTAAAAAAATCAAAGGTCTTTATTTAGCTGGTCAAATAAATGGAACAACAGGCTATGAAGAGGCAGCAGCACAGGGTTTAATGGCTGGTATAAATGCTTCTCTCTCACTTGAAGATAAAGAGCCTCTTATTTTACGTCGTGATGAAGCATATATCGGTGTTTTAATAGATGATTTAGTTACAAAAGGAACAAATGAACCATATAGAATGTTTACATCTCGTGCAGAATATAGACTTCTTTTACGTGAAGAGTCAGCAGATACTAGACTCTCCTCTTATGGGCATCAGTTAGGTTTAATCTCCGATGAGGTGTATGAAGAAGTAAAATTAAAAGATGAACAGATACAAGCAGGGGCAAAACTTTTAGAAGATACAAAATTTACACCAAACAAAGAGTTTATAGCCAAACTAGCTGAGATGGATGAGATGGCTATAAAAGATATAGCAACAGCACAACAGTTAGTAGCTCGTAAAACTTTTGATGTAGAGAAGATGCTTAAAATAGTTCCTGAGTTAGAAAAATATGATAAGTATATAAAAGAGGAGATTTTAGTTGAGGGGAAATATGCTCGTTATATAGATAAACAGAGTGAAGAGATAGAGAGAATGAAAAAATATCTTAAAATATTAATCCCTGAAAATTTTGATTTTAATAAAGTCAGTGGTCTAAGTAGAGAGGTTGTAGAAAAACTGGAAAAATTTAATCCTCCAACTCTTCAATCGGCTATGAATATAAGTGGTATCACTCCAGCAGCGATAGAGATACTTCATATATATATTAAGATTGATAAAAGAGATGCAAAGAAAAATGCTAATGACAACTGAAGAGAAACTTCTTCAAGAGATTGAGATATTAAAAAAAGAGAATTTAGCTTTAAAAGGTATTGAAAATTTTCAAGAAGAGATACCTACTTTCTCTTTTAGTAATATGACCGATAGAAAACTTAAAGAGTGTGTTTCTATTCAAAGAGAGTTTAATAACTCTACTATTTTTGAGGAATGGTTTAGTTACAATAATGAAACCTCTTCAGAGGAGATAACTTTTCTTGAAGGTTTAATCGAAAAATATAGTGCTTATTTAGATGGCTATAAAGAGGAAACATTAAAAGCACATTTTGTAATTCCTATTTTGAATAGAGTTGATTTTTTATTACCACAATATAGATGTGCAGGTCTATATGAAGAGCGATTAACTTATAAAACAGAGAAATTTATCTTTAATGGAACAACTGATTTTGTTTTTACAAAAGGTTTAGTTGAGAGCGAAAAACCCTATTTTTTCATTCAAGAGTTTAAAAGAGGAGAAGAAAATTCCTCTCCTCGACCGCAACTTTTGGCGGAGCTTATTAGCGCTATTGAACTCAATAATGAAACATCTATGAAAGGTGCTTATATTGTTGGAGCTATTTGGAATTTTGTTATTGTTGAGAAATTAGGTAAAGATAGTTATAGATATTTTGTGAGTCGGAATTTTGATAGTACGGATATTGAGAAGTTGAAGATGATATATAAAAATTTGTTATTTATTAAAGATATGGTTATTCAGCGAGTTAAAAATGAAGGATGAAAAGTCAGCTCTTATCTCTTTTTTGATATAATAATTCTGCTAGGACACTTATTATAGTTTATGGAGCAGTAAAAAGCTTTTAGGTTAAAGGAAGTCATGATCCTTTAACCTTTTTTTTTGCCCTCCTAGACTATATTAAGGGAGATTTTATGGATAAGCTAGTCCTAGCAATACTACTTATGTGCATCTTTGCACCTATGCTTTATTAGCATAGTCAAGGGATTTTTCCCTTGTCTCCCTCAAAAAACTCACAATAGAGAAAAATAATGAAAACATTTTACTATGTACACACAGGTCACAGAATAGGTTTAGATAGATTTCGTCGTGGAGCATCTATAATAAAATCATTAGGAGATACTGAGATAACAATGTTATGTTCAGATTTTCGTATTGCACAAGTAGCTGAAGAGTATGGTGTAAAAAATAGTGTTGGTGTTGATGTTGTAAGAAATATTCCACAGATTGCACATCATGGAGATAGGATTATATTTGATTCAGATGAAGCTAATCCTATTATGCTTGAGGATATGAAAAACTATTTTTCTACTTTTATTCATATTAAAAGTGATGAGGTTGCTGTTGATGAAACTTTTTTTGTAGATGAAGAAAAGACTATCAAAATAAGTTACTTTTTTGGTGATGATGATTATGAGAAAGATTTAGAAAAACATCTTGATTTTTTAGATGGATTAGATATAAATCTTCAGTTAGGTTTTTACTATTTTTTAGATTATGAAGATATGTTAAAAGAGAAATTTAAAAATTATTATGAGTTTGAAGAGTATGAAGAGATGATAAAAAAAACAGATATTTTATTAACATCTTCACCTCAAGCAGTTTTAGAAAGTTTAGCTTCTCATGGTCGTCCTATTTATGTTAAAAGAGCAGATTATAGTGATGATTTTGATGATTTATTTAAGAGTTTAAACATTCCTATCATAGATAATTTTGATAAAGAGAAATTAACTAGCATATTAGAGACAATAGATAACCAAAATTATCAAAATATTGCACATCTTAGTAACAAAATTACTAAAATTATAAAAGAAAAATTTAATTTATAAGAGTTTAAAACATCTTTGGTATATAATAGGCTTTTTAAAAATTCACACTTAAAGTGAGCAGATATGGAAAATAATAGCCGTAGAGGTTTTATGGGTATAGCGTTTGGTGCTGTTGCAGGTATCGGTGCTGTTGGTTCATTGTACGCAATGAAAAAATCTTGGGATCCACTTCCAAGTGTTAAAGCTGCTGGTTTTACTACTCTTGATATGACAATATACAATGAGAATGAACTTGTAGTTGAAAAATGGAGAGGGAAACCTATCTTTGTTTTAAAGAAAACAGCAGATATGGTTGCAAAGCAAGATGATGATATGAAAGCCAGAGATATAGTTGTTGATGGTTCTCATTATATGGTATGTATCGGTTTATGTACACATTTAGGTTGTATTCCTGCTTACAATGCTGATAATGAAGGTTTTGTTTGTGCATGTCATGGTGGTGAATTTGATTATGCAGGTTTTGTTCGTAAATCTCCTCCTGGACGTGGTTTTGATATTCCTCCGTTTACAATCAAGGGAACTACATTAGTATTAGGTGAAGCTGGACCAGAATTTACTGATATGAAAGCTAACGCTGTAACACTTTAATAAAGGAAAAATATGGCACATTTTGAAAAAGCAACAAGCATACACGATTGGTTGAATCAACGTTTAGCCGTTGATGCAGTAAATCGTGTAATGATGACGGAATATTGGATTCCGAAAAATATTAACTTTTTATGGGCAATGGGAATGGTTCTTGTAATCACTTTCGCAATGCTTTTAGTTTCAGGTATCTTCTTACTTATGTATTATCAACCAAATGTTGATACAGCATTTTATAGTGTAAACTACACAATTATGAGAGAAGTTGACTTTGGTTGGTTATGGAGACATGTTCACGGTGTTGCGGCATCTGTTGTTTTCTTAATTATCTATATCCATATGTTTACAGGTATCTATTACGGTTCTTATAAGAAAGGTCGTGAGATGATTTGGA
>CAYOKX010000106.1:0-1803 GCA_964404655.1 uncultured Sulfurimonas sp.
ATAGTTTTACCTTCTTTTATACGAATAAACCCAGCAGATTGCTCATAAGCTTTTTTTCCTAACCCTTTTACTTTTAGAAGGTCACTTTTAGTTTTAAAGTTTCCATTTGTATCTCTATATTCTATAATATTCTTAGCTATTTTAGTACCTATCCCTGCAATGTGTGCAAGAAGTGAGAATGAAGCTGAGTTTATATCGACACCGATACGATTTACTAAATCCCCTGTAATATCATTGAGTTTTTTCTCTAAAAGTTTTTGGTCTACATCGTGTTGGTATTGACCAATTCCTAGAGATTTTGGGTCTATTTTTACAAAAGTTGCCATCGGGTCACGAAGGCGTTGAGCGATGGAGATAGCACCACGAATAGTAACATCAAGTTGAGGATACTCCTCTTGAGCTAGTTTAGAAGCACTATAAACAGAAGCTCCCGCTTCACTTACAACGGTATAGTTAAGATTGGCTTTTTCATCACTATTGAGACGAGCAAAAAACTCTTGTGTTTCTCGAGAACCTGTTCCATTACCGATAGCTACACCATTAATCTTATATTTTTGAGCAAGTGAAAGCACTTTTCTTTTTGAGTTCTCATAATCTTTTTTAGGTTGGGTAGGATAGATAACAGCAGATTCTAAATAGTTCCCATTTTCATCTATAACAGCTAACTTACATCCACTCACAAAAGCAGGGTCCACCCCTAAAATAACACGAGAAAGGACAGGAGGAGTCATCAGAAGTTGTGTTAGATTCTGACCAAAAAGATTTATTGCTGAGGCATCAGCTTTTATTTTTAACTCTGAATGCACTTCTCGCTCTATAGATGGAAGAAGTAGACGTTTTAAACCATCTTTATAGGCTTCAAAAAGAAGTGTTGAAGAGCTTGAGGCATTTTTAGGGATTTTGTATTGCTGAATATTTTTTTCTATATAGTTTGTATCGATAGTAATTTTAACAGATAACTCTTTCTCTTTCACTCCACGCATAATAGCAAGATAACGATGAGAGGGAATATAGGGAACTTTTTCACTTTTTCCAGCAAAATTTTTAAAGATACCATTTTCATTAAATTTTTTAGTTTTTTTACTCTCGAAATCTCCATAACGAAGCATAGAACTACGAATAGCTTCTCTTTCACGAGGTTGTTCAGCATAACGTTCAGCTAAAATATCTTGAGCACCTTTTATAGCATATTCAACTGATGTAACATCCCCTTTTACAAACTTACGAGCCTCATTGTTAAAGTCACTAAGTGTCAATCTTGATTGTTGTAAAATATTTGCTAAAGGAGTTAATCCTTTTGCCATAGCAGTAGTTGCACGACTGTTTTTCTTCTCTTTAAAAGGTCTATAAATATCCTCTAACTCTCTTAGTGTATCAGCATTAGCTATACTTTTTTTAAGAGAATCATTGAGAGTAGCTCTTTCGTTTATAAGACGAGAAACCTCCTCCTTACGTTCAAGAAGTTTTTTAGAGGAGTTATAGATAATCTCAAATTCACGAAGAGTTTTATCATCTGCCCCTCCTGTTATCTCCTTTCTATAACGTGCTATAAAAGGGATAGTTGCTCCATCTTCTAGGAGTTTTAATATGTTTTCTATATGATTTTTTTGTAGTTTTGTTTTTTCTGTTAGTCGTGTTAGTAAGTTTTGCATTTTTCTTTTCCAACCATATAAATAATTTCCTCTTTAACAAAAAGAAGATTTTTATAGATACTTTTTAAATCATCTATTTTTGTACTATCAAACTTTTGACTTACAAAGTATTGATATTGAAACTCTCCTAATTTTTCAAGAATAACAAAAT
>CAYOKX010000106.1:1903-5103 GCA_964404655.1 uncultured Sulfurimonas sp.
ATCTTTAATTTTACTAAATGAGTAGCTAGGAATACTGTTTTGAGTATTTTGAAGTATCTCTAACTGTTTTTTGAGTTGAGCTATCTCCTCTTCATTACTACTCATATCTTATCTCTCAATCTCAGGAGGACAAATCCCCAAAGAGTTCATAATCAAAGCGACATCACTCAGCTCTGCACCAACTAAAAGTTTTTCTAAAAGAGTATAAGCATGAACAAGGGATGGACCTCTTACTTGCATACGACGAATATTTTCTGTACCATCTCCTGCCATATAATAAGCAAACTCTCCACGAGCTGATTCTACTTTGACCCAAGTGTCATCTTTTTTGAGTTTGAGTTTTCTATGTGTTGGCATCTTTACCATCACTTCACCCTCTGGTATCTTCTCTATAACTTGTTCAAGTATATGGATACTTTGAGTCATCTCATCACGACGAACTAAAGCACGAGCATAAACATCTCCAGCCTCTTGAGTCGGAACTTCAAACTCTAGCTCATCATAGATAAGGTAAGGGGCATCTTTTCTAACATCTGCTTTAACTCCACATCCACGAAGCACTTGCCCAACATAGCCGTTGTTTATAGCTTCCTCTTTAGAGATGACACCTACACCGATAGCACGCTTTTTAAATGAGGCATTATTTATAAATATATCATCATAATCTTTTAACCGTTTTTTCATATAGATAAGAAGTTTAGAAACTCTCTCTAAAAATCCTTCAGGTAAATCTCTTCTTACTCCACCGGGATAAACATACATATGGTACACTCTAGCACCTGTAAGCTCTTCAAATAGGTCTAAGATAAGGTCACGGTCAGCAATAGCCCACTGCCCAACAGCATAAAGTCCTATACTTCCACTTTGCCCACCTATCCATAAAAATTGAGCAGCTAAACGGGAAAGCTCTAGCACCATTACACGGATATATTTTGCGCGAGGTGTTATCTCTATATCTGCTAACTCCTCAACTGCCATCGCAAAATTTGTCTCATTTGGGTCTGGTTCAGGGACACAGATACGACATACGATAGTAAAAGCTTGTATAACAGTACGACGTTCGATGAGTTTCTCAAATCCACGATGAAGATAGCCTACATGAGTAGTAGCTTTTTGGATAGTTTCACCGATAAGGTCAAGTTCTACTGACATATTTCCTGTAATACCGGGGTGTTGAGGTCCGTGAAAGATAGTTATATGTTTATTTTGCATCTTGATTTTCCTCTTTTGCCTTTTTAAGAGCCTCTTTTTCAGCCTTTTTTATAGCACGAAGCCGTTTAGCTTCTTTTTTTGTATCTACATTATCATCACGACCCTCACGAAATGTCAAATTATTATTTACAAACTCTAAAGTATCAAACTCACGACGAAGTGGAGGAGTGTGAACCCAGTTTTCTAGGCTTAACTCTTTTAAGTTTTCATTACCGATAAAATCTATACCATACATTTCGTGCAGATCTCTCTCCATTATTTGAGCTTGAGCAAAGATATGTGAAAGAGTGTTTATATGTGCTTCTTCACGATTTATAAAAGTTTGAACCATAAAAGTTTTTTTTCTATCGAGTGTTGTTATAATATATGTAAGTGCAAAATGCCCATCTTCTATCCAGTCTGTACAAGTGATAGCATTGAGTGTTTTAAACTCATAGTTTAATCCTATAAAGTTTATAAGCTCAAAAACTCTCTCTTTTGTTACCTCTACTTTATAAAGGTCATCTTTTTTTACAACAATATCATCAGTTGCAAATTGGTTTTTTATATGGTTAAACATCTTTTTCCTTAAAACAATTAATTTGATTTCTACCGTTCTCTTTAGATATATAAAGTGCTTTATCTGCATTATCGAGAAGTTTTTCCACTTTATTCATAAATTTCATCTTGTATAATTATTTGATTTTATAATAAAATAGTATTTAAAAATAAATTCTATTTCACTAAGGGGTCTAAGGGCATTTATAGCCCTTAAATAGGGGATTTGATTTTTTTAGAAATCTTCTATATTTATACTTTTTTCACTTTTATTTTCTAAATTTTTAATAGTTAATTTTCCACTTTCTATCTCATTGCTACCGATAATACAAAAATATTTTGCATTTACTTTATCAGCACCTTTTATATGGTTTTTGAAGTTTTTTGCTTTATAGTCTATTGTTACTTTTGTATCTTTTCGTCTCTTTTGCGCAAGTTTTACAACTAAATCAATAGATTCTTCATCCATCGCACCTATATAATAACCCTCTCTAGTATCTTCAGGCATAACTATAAGCTCCATAAGTCTCTCTATACCCATAGCAAAACCAACAGCTGGAGTAGGGCGACCATCTAAGAACTCTACAAGTCTATCGTAACGCCCACCACCAGCTATCGCACTTTGAGAACCTATGTTGTCACTTACAAATTCAAATGCTGTTTTAGAGTAGTAGTCTAGTCCACGAACTAAATTTGTGTCTATCTCATATTTAATATTATTCTCATCAAGGATTTTCTTTAGTTGTGAAAAATCTGTCTCACAACTATCACAAAGAGAGTTTATAAGTTTTGGAGCATTTTCGTACAAAGATTGGCATTTTTCATTTTTACAATCAAGAACACGTATAGGATTTGTAGATTTACGACGTTGGCAATCTTCACATATCTCATCTTCAACAGATTCGATATAAGATACTAAGTTATCACGATATTGAGGCATACAATTTTGGTCACCAAGAGAGTTTAACTGAAGTCTATACCCTATACCACATCTTTTAAGTATATCACTTACCATCATTATCATAGTAGCATCTTCATAAACGCTATCCACACCAAAGCTCTCAACACCAAACTGATGAAACTGGCGTAAACGTCCTTTTTGAGGTCTTTCATAGCGAAACATAGAACCATAGTAAAAGAAACGATGAATACCACCAGCTTTATCTAACTTTTTTTGAACAAATGCACGTACAACACCAGCTGTTCCCTCTGGACGAAGGCACACATCATTATTTCCTTTATCTGTGAACTGATACATCTCTTTCCCTACAATATCACTAGATTCACCAACTGAACGTTTAAAAAGAGCAGTCTCCTCTAAAAGAGGTGTTTCTATAAAATGGTAACCATACTTCTGTGCAACATCAGTTGCTAAGTTTATAAAGTATGTAAATCGTTTATAATCCTCACTTAAAATATCGTTCATTCCTCTTAGTGACTTAATCATCTTT
>CAYOKX010000107.1:0-5017 GCA_964404655.1 uncultured Sulfurimonas sp.
TAATTAATCTATGATTTTAGAAAATAAATTAAAAATAGATGATAGTTCTATCTATGAAGGATATACACTTTATGAAACTCAAAATATATATAACAAAGAGCATAAATAAAAACTTTTTGTTTCTAAAGATAAATTTGATATTAATCAAATTTATTGTATCCTCTCAATATTAATTATTTAATCTTAACTCCCCCTATAAAGGTATTCTAAATGAAAAACGTTAGTATTATTGTATTGGATTTTGGTTCTCAATACACACAACTTATAGCTCGTCGTCTTCGTGAAGATAAAATCTATTGTGAGATTTTACCTTACCACACTTCAGTAGATGAGATAAAAGCAAAAAATCCTAAAGGTGTTATCCTAAGTGGTGGTCCATCTTCAGTTTATAATGAAGATGCTTATACTGTTGACCAAGGTGTTTATGCTATGGGTATTCCAGTTCTTGGTATCTGTTATGGTATGCAACGTATCGCTGTTGATTTTGGTGGTAGTGTTGTACGCTCAAATCACCACGAATATGGTAAAGCTGAACTTAAACTTGAAACGGCATCTCCATTATTAGCTGATTGTGATGATAATCGTATCGTTTGGATGAGTCACTCAGATAAAGTAGATCTTCTTCCAGAGGGTTTTGCTCCTATCGCTACATCTGCTAACTCTCCTTATGCAGCTATTGCAAATGAAGAGAAACGTGTATATGCTATGCAATTTCATCCAGAAGTACAACACTCAGAAGAGGGTTACCTAATGCTTCGTAACTTTGCAAAAAATATCTGTGGTGTAACTGAAAAATGGAAAATGGAACACTTCTTAAAACAACAAATTGAACTTATTCGTGAAAAAGTTGGTGATGGAAAAGTTCTTTGTGGTCTAAGTGGTGGAGTTGATAGCTCTGTTGTTGCTGCTATGCTTTATGAAGCGATAGGTGACCAACTTGTTCCTGTATTTGTAGATAATGGACTTTTACGTAAAGGTGAGCGTGAGCAAGTTGAAGAGGTTTTCAAAATCAACTTAAAAACTCCACTTATTACTGTTGATGCTGTTGATAACTTTCTTGGTAAACTTGAAGGTATCTCAGACCCTGAACAAAAACGTAAAATTATCGGTCATACTTTTATAGAAGAGTTTGAAAAAGAAGCTAAAAAACATGATGGTATCAAGTTTTTAGCACAAGGTACACTTTACCCTGATGTTATCGAGTCTATCTCTGTAAATGGTCCATCTGAAGTTATAAAATCACACCATAATGTTGGTGGTTTACCTGATTGGATGGATTTTGAGTTAATTGAGCCTTTAAGAGAACTATTTAAAGATGAGGTTCGTAAAATTGGTTTAGAACTTGGACTTCCAGCAGATATGATTAACCGTCATCCATTTCCTGGACCGGGTTTAGCGATAAGAATTATGGGTGATGTAAATGTTCCAGATTTAACTATCTTACGTGAAGCAGATGTAATTCTTTTAGATGAGTTAAAAGCAAGTGGATACTATGCAAAAACTTGGCAAGCATTTGCAGTTCTTTTAAATGTAAAATCTGTTGGTGTTATGGGCGATAACCGTACTTATGACAACACAGTTTGTGTAAGAGTTGTAGAAGCAGTTGATGGTATGACAGCAACATTCGCCCATCTTCCACACGATTTACTAGAGAGAATCTCAAGAAGAATCATTAATGAAGTTGATGGGATTAACAGAGTTGTTTATGACATCTCTTCTAAACCACCTGCTACTATTGAGTGGGAATAATTCTATAAAACCTATCTACTCCGTGTTTATCACGGAGTACTATCTCTTCAATCCTCATTCTTTAAAAACTTCTTCAGATAATTATTAACATCTATATAATATATTTAATTATATAATAAAAATATTTTTATTATTTTAAGGATTTTTATGAGATATCTACCTATACTTACAATTTTAATCTTTTTTTCGACAATTTTAGATGCTTCGTATGCTAGAAGTATTAGAGTTGGCTCTTTTTTAAAAGAGAAACATGCTGAAAAAGAGTTAATAAAACTTGAAAACTTTGTTGAGTCAAATCATCGACTAAGTCAATTAAAAGATAAATATCACTTTGAAGTTAAACTTTTAATAAGAGGTAAATATTATTTAAATGTTATTGAACCTTTAATGAAAAAAACAGTGGTTCAAGAGATACTAGATATTTTACGTACAAAATACTCCTATGTTTATCCGAAAAAGATTAGATACCTTCCAGAATATGCACATTATGGAGAGAAAAAAGAGGTTATTGTCAAAGAGGAAGAGGAGGAAGTTATCGATGATTCTGAATTGATGGAAAAAGTTGACCAAATCTTACAAAATGGAAAAATTGAAGAGAATGAAACTCCAACAAGAACTATTCATAAAACAAACCATCTTCAAAAAATGGCACCGATAGAGGAAGAGGAATCAAGTTTTTTTGATATGTTTAGCTTTGAATTACCTAATTTCTTTGGTGATGATGAAGTTCAAGAAGAGAAAGAGATACCTAAGCCAGAGGTTATAAAAGTTGTAGAGGTTCAAAAACATCAAGATTCTAGTAATAGTCCTTTGACAGTTTTAACAAACCATACATTAGAAACACTTTTAGCAATAGCAATTTTAATTTTATTAGTCTTATTAAGATTTTATATTAAATATAAAAAAGAGAGTAAAAATAAAATTTCAATGCAAGATATCTATAGTTAATAGATATGATATTTATAAATAAATTTTAAGGATTTCCATGAGATATTTATCTATTATAATGGTTTTAGTTTTTTTTACAACACTCCTAAATGCGTCTCATTTTCGTAGTATTCGGGTAGGCTCTTTTTTAAATAAAGTGGATGCAGATAAATCACTAATAAAACTTAACAAATATATGAAAACACAACGAAATATAATACATTTTCAAAAAAAATTGTTCTTTCGAGCAAAAGCTATTAAAGTTGGTCGTTACTATATGAATGTTATTGAACCATTTGGAGATAATCAAAAAGAGCTACAAGAGATTGTAGATACAATAAGAAAAAAATATCCTCATGCCTATATAAAAAAGGTGAAGGGAAAAATGCCAAAAGTTAAGCATTCTAAACCTGTTAGTAAACCTAAGATAAAAGAAGTTATAAAAAAAGAACCAAAAAAAATCATACAACCGATTGTTGAAAAAGTAGCAGAACCTATTGTTATCACTCCAATAGTTATTCCAAAACCTATTATTGAGAAAAAAATAGTACCTATTATTATTGAAGAGATTGTTGAACCAATTATTATTCAAGAAAAGAATGAGACTTTGCCAGTAGTTGTTCAAGAAAAAAATGAGACTATAATCGAAGAAAATATATCGGAACCAATTATTATTCAAGAGAAGAATGAAACTATAATTGAAGAAAACATCTCTGAACCAATTATAGAGGAGACTCTTGTAGAAGAGGTTGTTATTTCAGATTTACAAGATGTAAAAGTTATAGAAAAAGAGAATAAAGAGAGTGAAATAGCTGTTGTTGAAGTTGAAGAACAACAAGAAAAAGAGGTTGAAGTAGCCGTTGTTGAAATTGAAGAACAACAAGAAAAAGAGATTGAAGTAGCTGTTGTTGAAGTTAAAGAAGAACAAGAGAAAGAGGTTGAAGTAGCTGTTGTTGAAGTTGAAGAACAACAAGAGAAAGAGGTTGAAGTAGCTATTGTTGAAGTTAAAGAAAATAAAATTTTACATATTTTGAATACAGTTCCTAAAGAGATTAAATTCTTATTAATAGCGCTCATTAGTGTTATCTTTTTTCTATTTGTAATACTACTCGTTTTATTAAAAAAAGTATCAAACCTTAAAAAAGAAAAAATCTCTTCTATCGATAGTGTTGAAATAGAACAAACAGAAAAATTATCTGCTCTTGAAAAACAATTAGAATTAGTAAATACAACTCATGAAAATAGTATGATGCAGTTAAATAGTAAACATAAAGAGGAGATATCAACTCTTGAGGATAGTTATAATCGTAAAATAGGAACTATTAATCTAAATAATGAAAATAGTCTTAGTGAACTACTCTTAAATCATCAAAATGATATGGATGAATTAATAGTATCAAATAAAGATAAAATTCAAAAGATAGAGGATGAAAATTTAAAACAGATAGAAGTTTTAAGAGTAGAACTTTCAAATTCTAAAACAAAAGAGATTCAAACAGAGCCATTATTAGAAACTCCTACACCTATCCAAGAGTTAAAAGAACCTGAAGTTGTTCCAGTAATAATAGAGGAAGCAGAAACAGAAGAGTTAACTAGTGCTATCGGTCTTGGAAATTGTGATGGTGATGAACAGTTTTATAATACTATATTAGCTGAGTTTAAAACAAGTTATAAAGAGTCTCCTTTAACTTTTGAAAAATTATGTATTGAAAATAATTTCGAGGATGCTAGACATCTAGCTGGAGATATAAAAGATTTAGCTGTAAATATAGGTGCATATAACTTATGTGAAAGTGTTGCTTCTATGGAGTATGATTTTGAGAAAGGTTCTACTACAAATTGGAAAAAACGGGTAGAGAACTATAAAGAAAAATTAGAAAAACTGATAATTGAAATTGATGATTATACAAATAAAAATTAGAGTATAATTTCACTGATAATCTGAGTAGTTCGTGTCTTCGCAATATGAGGGTTCTACATTTTCAAACTGAGAATTAGTAGAACTTTTGTGTGCCGACATTTTCGTTTGAGGTATGTTTATTCAGCCGAGAAATTGCCGCCGATATAGAGTTCTCTCTTCTCCCAAATTAGGCTTTTTAGAACCAAGCCAATAGCGTGACGGCTACTCGGGTTATCTTTAAAATATTTAATTAAATAATAATCAATTTTTTAATTAAGTATTTTATAATTTATGGAGCGTATATAATGAAAATTTTAATTTTAGGTGCTGGTGGTAGAGAGTACTCTATCGCAAGAGCGATGTTAAATGAAGAGGAAACACACGAACTATTTTTTCAACCTGGTAATGGTGCTACAAATGCACTAGGAACAAACCTAAATA
>CAYOKX010000108.1:0-5008 GCA_964404655.1 uncultured Sulfurimonas sp.
CTATCTCTTCACTCATTTTTCACTCCCCTAATCTTAAATCTACTTGAATGAAGTATAACATAAAATTTAAAATCTTATGTTATAATTTTTTTATCAAACAAAGGCAAAAAATGGCAAAAACAGTTACAATTATAGATACATTTGGTTTCTTCTTCCGTAGTTTTTACGCACTTCCTCAACACCTAAAAAATAAAGATGGTTTTCCTACTGGTCTTTTAACTGGGTTTACAAACTTTATATCTACTCTACAAAAAGAGCATAATAGTGACTATATAGTTTTTGCCATAGATACAAAAGGTGATACTTTTAGAAATGAGATAGACTCTAACTATAAAGCAAACCGTAAAGCCCCACCACCAGAACTTACTATGCAACTTCCTATCGCCATAGAGTGGATAGATAAGATGGGATATAAAACTTTAGGGATGAGTGGCTATGAAGCTGATGATATGATAGCGACTGTTACTCATTTAGCAAAAGAGAAGGGTTACACTGTTCGTGTTGTTTCTCACGACAAAGACCTTTACCAGCTTATAGAGGATGGGAAAGTTACTATCATAGATGCTGTGAAGAGAAAAACTATGGATGAATCCTCCTGTTTTGAGAAGTATGGTGTAACTCCTAAACAGTTTATAGATTACCAATCTATATTAGGAGATAGTGCTGACAATGTTCCAGGTGTGAAAGGGATAGGAAAAGTGGGTGCTGAAAAGCTTTTAAAAGAGTTTGGAAATCTTGATACTATTTATGAAAATGTAGAGTCTATAAAGGGTGCAAATCAGAAAAAGTTGATAGCATCTAAAGAACAAGCATATATGTCTAAAGAGTTAGTAACTTTAAAACAAGATGTTTTTGAGAGTATAGATTTTGAAGAGTATAAGATGGATGTTCAGAACCCATTTTTAAATATTTATGATGAACTTGTTAAGTATGAACAAAACTCTATCTTAAGAGTAATTCACGCTAAAAATATGGTAAAAGGTGCTTTAGATAGTTCTACAAATAAACCACAAGTAGAGTATGTAGAAGAGTTTATATTTGAAACACCAAAGTTAGAGTTTACAACAACACTCCTTACAGATGCTAAAGAGTTAAACAAGATAATCTCAACTCTTAAAGAGGATACTCTTATAGCTTTTGATACTGAAACAACTGGTCTTGATTATGAAAATGATAAACTTGTTGGGTTTAGTTTTGCTTTGAATGAGAGTGAGGCTTACTATGTTCCTTTTGGGCATTTTTATCTTGGTGTTCCTGAACAGATAGCTGAAAAAGAGATAAAAATAGCTATGAGAAAGATTTTTAAATCTCAAGTAGTTGGGCATAATATAAAGTTTGATATGCACTTTGTAAGTCGATTTTTAGAGGATGATAGCTTAACTATTCACTCCGATAGTATGATTTTAGCATGGCTTATAAACCCTGAGAGTGCCTTATCTTTAGATAAACTCTCCGATGCTCTTTTAGGTCATACGATGGTAGCCTTTAAAGATACAGTTAAAAAAGGAGAAACTTTTGCATCGGTTGCACTTGAAGATGCTTCTAAATATGCTGGAGAGGATGCACTTATAACGTACAAACTTTATAAACTCTTTTTACAAAAGTTAGAGTTACAAGATGCCCAACATCTTATAAAAGAGGCACAAGATGTTGAGATACCTTTTATAACAACTCTTTTAGCGATGGAGAGAGAGGGTATAGAGGTTGATAGTGCATTTTTAGAACAGTTTTTAGTAGAGGTAAAGGAAACATTAGAGCAACTTACACAAGATATATATAGTTTTGCAGGAAGTGAGTTTAACATTAACTCCACAAAACAGTTAGGAGTTGTACTTTTTGAAACACTACAACTGCCTGTTGGAAAAAAGACAAAAACAGGTTACTCTACAAATGAGGTTGTTTTAAATGGTCTTAAAGATGCTCACGAGATAATCCCTAAACTTTTAGAGTATCGTGAAGTGTATAAACTTTACTCCACATATATAGAACCTCTTTTAAAACTGAGCCGTGCAGATAAAGCGAGTCGTATTCATACATCTTTTGTGCAAACAGGGACGGCAACGGGGCGTTTAAGCTCTAAAAATCCTAACTTACAAAACATCCCAGCAAGAACAAAACTAGGTTTAAAGATACGAGAAGCTTTTATAGCTGGAGAGGGGAAAAAACTTATAGGGATAGATTACTCTCAGATAGAGTTACGCCTTTTGGCTCACTACTCTCAAGATAGTGTGTTAGTCGATGCTTTTCACAACGACAAAGATATTCACCTTCAAACTGCCATAGCACTCTTTGGAGAGAAGGATGCACCCTCTAAACGAAGCATAGCTAAAACTGTAAACTTTGGTCTTTTATATGGAATGGGTCCTAAAAAACTCTCTGTTACTTTAGATATAACACTTAAAGAAGCAAAAGAGATTATAGAGAAATATTTTTTATCTTTTCCTACTGTTAAAACATATTTTCGCTCTATTGTAGATCACTCTAAAGAGAGAGGGTATATAGAAACATTGTTACAACGTCGTAGATATTTTGACTATGCAAATGCTACACCTATGTTTCGTTCAGCGTATGATAGAGAATCGGTAAATAGTGTATTTCAAGGGGGAGCAAGTGACCTTATAAAACTCTCTATGAACAAAATTCATACGATGATTTTAGAGGAAAAACTGAATGCCAAAATACTTCTACAGATACACGATGAGCTTATATTTGAGGTAGATGAGAGTGAAGCTGAGATTTTAGCACAACGATTTCAAGAGGCTATGGAGGGGATTATGGAGTTAAATGTTCCTTTGAAAACTTCTGTTAATATTGGGGAGCATTGGGGGGAGTTGAAGTAGTTACTTCAATATAAAGTAAGATACAAAACACCCCAAAGTAGAAAAATAATAAAGCCTAGAATAGTAAAAACAACTACTATTCTAAGAGTAAAATAAAAAAGAAATTTTAAAAATGATGGCATTATTTATAAGAAACTGTTGATAAGTTTTTACTTTTTGCGTACATCATTCCTCCCGTAAGATTTATAATATCATAACCAATATCTTTAGATAAAAAAGCAGAAAGCATACGAGTTCTACTTCCTGTTCGGCATATAATGGCAAAAGGCTTTTTAGTATCTACTTTTTTATTGAGAGTATCTAAAAATTTTTGTACATTATAACCACCTCTTTCATTAAAAAACATAATAGGAATAGCACCTTTGAGTATTCCTGTTTCTTTCCACTCAGCAGGTGTTCTAATATCTACAATAGGAATATGTGAATCCAATGTTTTTTGTGATGGATACTCATTTGTAACTGAGGCATAAAGTGATGAGAGTAACACTAAAAGTGTAAAAATAATTTTTTTCAAACTAATCTCCAAATTAAAATTGTATAATTATATCAATATAATTGAAAGTAGAGTAAATGGCAACATCACAAAAAGCGATAGACAATTCAACACGGTTACGTTACATTCGAGCATTGGAAAGATTTCATAAAAGTATTATCTCCTATTTTATGAATACTCCTGAGTTAAGTATGAAAGGTTTTCAAAAAAAGTTAGAAGCTAGTATGAAACTTTTAAATCGTATAGAGGAGATAGCACTCTATAAAGGAGAGCTTCAAGAGCTTCAAAAACTTGTTAAAAAGATGATAAGTTATAAAGAGTCTCAAAAAGAGATAGAGGATATAAAAGATGATATTTTATATGCTTCAAATCAACTTGATAAGAGTAAAAATGCTAAACGGTATAAAAAAGATAAACATACGAGTTCTAAATACTCAGATTGGGAATAGTTTTATGAAATAGAATTAAATAGTATTTGTTTTATCTCATCTTTATAGTATAATCCGAAACTTTATAAAATAAATTTCGGAGTAGAATAGATGCAAAAAAAGATAGATAAAACACCAGCGAGACTGGACTTTATTCAAAGTTCAACAGGATTAATTTTAGCTGTTTTCATTATGGGACACATTCTTTTTGAGTCCTCTATATTAATCTCTAATGAGATGATGTATAGAGTAACATTAATGTTTGAAGGGTACTTCTTTTTTGGAGAACAATATCCTGGTATCATCTCATTTTTAGCAGCTGCAATTTTTGTAATATTTATAGTACATGCAAGTGTAGCGATAAGAAAATTTCCCTCAAATTATAGACAATACAAAACTATGACAAACCATATTGTAACGATGAAACATGAAGATAGCTCTTTATGGATGATTCAAATTATTACAGGTTTTATGATGTTTTTTATAGGTTCTGTTCATCTTTACATTATGATTTCACAACCAGCAAATATAGGACCTTTTGCAAGTTCAAGTAGAATAGTAGATGAGTTTATGGGACCTCTTTACTTTATGCTTCTTCTCTCTGTTGTTTCTCATGCCTTTATAGGGCTTTACCGACTTGCTATGAAATGGGGATTTATGGAGGGTAAAAACTCTAAAACATCTCGTAGAAACTTTAAACTCCTTATGAAAGGGATGATTTTAGTCTACATTCTTATAGGACTATCATCGTTAATAAAATATACATATATTGGAATGAACCATGATTTTAGTGATGGGGTAAAGTATACGTCTGAAACACTTATTATAGAGAAGCATTAGTCTTTATGAGAAAATTATTATTACTGCTTTTACTCTTTAGTATTGTAACTCTTCAAGCTGACCGAGGTTTACAACTGATAAAGCAGATGAAAGAGGAGCAGAGAGTTGCTCTTATAGTTGGAAATAACAACTATCAAAGAGTTAAAAGAGGATGTAACTGAGTATATGAAGTTTTACAATTACAAAAGATTTCATGAATCATTAAACTATAAAAAGCCAATGAATGTTTACTTTGATAGTTTACAAATTAATGATGAATACTATATTAAACCAGAGGAGAATGTTTCATAAGGTAACGATGTTGTAGGGAATAAGGTTTTTAAAATTATTGTATTAATTTATTGGGGTAGTATAATCTCAGGTATTCCTATTATAACTACTCAACTAAAAACAAATTTTAGTGCCTT
>CAYOKX010000109.1:0-4690 GCA_964404655.1 uncultured Sulfurimonas sp.
ATCTTTATTATGTCAAGGTTTAACCTTTTTTGTCAGGGGAAGTATAACTTAAAATTTGAAATATATCAATTAATTTAAAAATGAAGAGTTTTTAATGAGAGTAAAAAAGGGAGACAAGGGGAAATCCCCTTATCTATGCTAGTGAAGCATAGGTGCCAAAAGGCAAATAAGACTAATTATCACAAGTATCTTATTCATAAAATCTCCCTTAATTCGTTTTAGGAGGTCAAAAAAAAAAGGTCGAAAGGTAATTAATCTTCCGACCTTTAAATTTTATCGCTCCATAAAACGAACTAAGTTACTTGTGATACTGAAATTATACATAAAATATATTAACTTAAAGATTTAAAGGATAAAAAATGCAAAAAAAAGGATTTTTAACATTTCTCCTATTTTTTCTCTTTTCACAACTCTATGCACAAAACTTAGCCCAAACAACTATCTCTTTTAACATAGATGATAACCAAAATATAAACCCAACTATATTTATCCCTCTCTATTACGGAAAAGATAAACAGTTTTATTCAGCGATAGGCTACCTTTCTAGTAACACTCAAAATGTTGAGAAAATAGATAAATTTAGTGAGAGTAAAAATGCTTATATCAGCAATACAAAAGAGCTTACACTTAATTTTTTAAGCTATCAAAGTAAGGTTTTTAACTATAAAACATCAGTAGGTATCTTAACAAAATTTATAGATAGAGTAAATAATGAATTTGGGTATATTCACGATAAAGAAAATATTTTTAATCACTCAACAGACTACTATATATCTTTTGATAATGAGATAAAAATAGATATTCAGAGCTATGCGATAGATGCAGATATAATCATTCCCCTAGGAAAATATTTCAGTTCACGGATAGGTATGAGTATCTCTCCCTATACGACACTCAGAGTAAAACAATCTACACTTTTTAAACCCCTCATCAAGGAGATAGGAACAAGTAGTGGTTCGAGTATGCAAAAAATTGCATATAGTCTAAGATATGATGCACTTATAAAAACAGATACTTTTTTTAATATTGGCTTTATGGCTAGTTATACTCATCGCTCTTTAAAATATGATATAGCACAACTAGAATATATAAATGATAGCTATCAATTTGAAAAAAATACCATAGATACAGAAGAAACCACTCTCAAATATGTAGTCAAATTACTTTTAAATAGAGAAATGATGGGTGGATTGAAACCATCAATAGGGTATGGAATAGAAAGTTTTAGTATAAAAGATAATTTGACTCAAAAAACAAGTTCAGTTGATAAGAAAATAGTTGTTTTTGGTGTTGAGAAAAGTTTTTAATCTATGATTCTATCTATTATCCCTAAAGTCCCTAGATTTTGTTCACTTACCTCTAATTTTACCTAAATAATTGGATATTTTTTATGATATAATCGATTTAATAAATAACAACAAATGGAAAAATATGGCAACAGATATAGAATATGAGTTAGCAGATGAAGTGATAGTTGGATACCCTAAAAAGTATAAAGTTTTTATGTTAAATGATGATTATACTTCTATGGAATTTGTCATAGATATATTGATGAGTATCTTTCATAAAAGTTATGAGGAGTCTGAAGCTATTACGATGGAGATACATAAAAATAAAAAGGGTTTGTGTGGTGTATATTCTCATGAGATAGCTGAAACAAAAGTTATTCAAGTTATAAAAAGAGCCAAAGATAGTGGCTTTCCTCTTAAAGCTATAATGGAAGAAGAGTAATGATAAGTAATAACCTCAACGAAGTATTTCAAAAAGCGATACTCTATGCAAAAAAACTCCATCACGAATATTTGACTATTGAACATATCTTTTTCTATATACTCTCCTCTGATGAGGGGGCAAACATCATCTCTGCTTGTGGTGGCAATACTCAAAAGATGAAACAGAGTATGCAAAAATATATTCAAGAGGAGATAGATACTCTTCCTAAAGATATAACAGCAGACCCTTATGAGAGTATAGCACTTTCTCGTCTTATAGATAAGATGATAAAACATATCCAAAGTGCAGGACAACAAACAGCAAATATTGGTGATTTGATAGTTACTATTTTTGATGAAGAGGATACATTTAGTTGTATGCTTTTAAATGCTTATCAGATAGAAAAACTTGATATTTTAGATATTATCTCTCATAACAGTTTTGAGGATGATGATGAGGAGGAGTTTAGTCGTAAAGATGAACACAATAGTTATCTTGAAAAATACTCTATAAATCTTCTTCAAAAAGCAAAAGATGGCAAGATAGACCCTGTCATAGGGAGAGATGATGAGATACAAAGAGTTATACAGATTTTATGTCGTCGTAAAAAAAATAATCCTATCTTAATTGGAGAAGCTGGTGTTGGAAAAACTGCTATCGCTGAGGGGTTAGCACTTCACCTTGTTGAGGGAACTGTTCCTAAAATTATCCAAAATTCACAACTTTTTGCCTTAGACCTAAGTGCTTTAGTTGCTGGTACGAAATATAGAGGAGATTTTGAGAAACGTTTAAAGGGTGTGATAGATGAGATAAAAACTATCCAAAATGCTATACTATTTATAGATGAGATTCATACGCTTATAGGAGCTGGTGCAACAAGTGGAAGTATGGATGCAGCCAACCAACTCAAACCTGCACTTGCCAATGGAGAGATAACATGTCTTGGAGCTACAACATTTGCAGAGTATAGAAACGGTTTTGAGAAAGATAAAGCACTCAGTAGACGATTTTCAAAAGTAAATATAGATGAGCCATCACAAAAAACAGCTTTTCTTATCCTAAAAGGATTGAAAAGTAAGTATGAGGAGCATCACCATATTCGCTATACAGACAAAGCACTTAAAACAGCAGTTTCACTCTCTCAGCGTTATATGACAGATAGATTTCTTCCAGATAAAGCGATAGACCTTATAGATGAAACAGCATCCTCTTTTCATCTTCTTACAACACAAAGAAAAAAGGTAACAGCCAAAGATATAGAGAAAACAATCGCTAAGATAGTTGGTATATCTAATAGTTCTATCTCTAAAAATGAGATAAAATCACTCATAAATCTTGAAACAGCACTTAAACAGAGAGTGATAGGTCAAGATAGAGCCATTCAAGAGGTTGCAAAAGCTATTAAAATCTCAAAAGCTGGTCTTACTCCTAAAAATAAACCTATCGCCTCTTTTCTTTTCTCAGGTTCAACAGGTGTAGGAAAAACCGAGTTAGCGATAGCTTTAAGTGAGGAGTTAGATATTCATTTTGAACGTTTTGATATGAGTGAATATATGGAGCAACATACTATAAGTCGATTGGTTGGTGCACCTCCAGGGTATGTTGGGTATGAACAGGGTGGTGCTTTAACAGAGGCTATAAAAAAACATAGTTATACAGTGTTACTTTTAGATGAGATAGAAAAAGCACATCCAGACCTTTTAAATATATTGCTTCAGATTATGGATAGTGCTACACTTACCGATAACAATGGCTATAAAGCAGATTTTCAAAATGTTATCTTAATAATGACATCAAATATCGGTGCAAAAGCTGATAAAGTGATGGGCTTTAACAAAAACAATGCTCTTTCAAAAAACAGAGAGTTAAACGCCTTTTTCTCTCCAGAGTTTAGAAATAGAATAGATGCTATTGTAGAGTTTCACTCTTTAGAGAACGATACTGTAAAAGGGATAGTAAAAAAGTTTATAGAAGAGCTAAATAATGATTTGAGAAAAAGAAAAATTAGTATAACTATAACAGAGAAAGCGGTAGATTTTATAGCAAAAGAGGGATACTCTTTAGAGATGGGAGCAAGACCTATCAAAAGATATATTCAGGAGCATATTATAAACAAATTGAGTGATGAGATACTTTTTGGAAAACTTCAAAAAGGTGGTTTGGTTGAAGTTGAGTATAAAAAAGAGTTACTCTTAAAATTTAAAAATACAAAGTTAAAAAATGATTCCTCAAATAAATAAATATGAGTTAAAGTTCCCCCATCCAGAGAGTGCTGATGAGATAGGCATAGTTGCATGGGGTGGAGACTTAACTCCTTCTCGACTTGTAAGAGCCTATCAAAATGGTATATTTCCTTGGTATAACAGTGATGAACCTATCTTATGGTGGTCACCAACTCCTCGGCTTATTATGGAACTAGATGATTTTAAACTCTCCAAATCTTTAAAAAAAAGTATGAAAAAATTTGAGTATAGATTTGATACAAATTTCAGAGAGGTTATCACACGATGTGGTTCAAAAGTAAGAAAAGGACAAGATGCAACTTGGATACAAGAGGAGATAATAGAAGCCTATGAGGTGTTAAATGCTTTAGGTGTTGCACACTCCATTGAGAGCTATCAAGATGGAAAACTTGTAGGTGGGTTATATGGTGTTGTTGTTGGAGGAGTGTTTTGTGGGGAGTCTATGTTTGCAGATGTAAGTGATGCTTCAAAATCAGCCTATGCTATCTTAGTGCAACATCTTAAAGAGTGGGGATATGATTTTATAGATTGCCAAGTACCTACTGAGCATCTTAAAAGTTTAGGGGCGAAAGAGGTTACAAGAGAGTATTATCTTGAACGATTAGCGAAAGTTAGGTTTGATACTATTGAACATTTTTGGGAGGTTAAATAAATAAAAAAGTTTTTTTGATTTTAATATTGAAGTATGGTGCGCCCGACACGATTCGAACGTGTGACCGCTGGTACCGCAAACC
>CAYOKX010000110.1:0-4554 GCA_964404655.1 uncultured Sulfurimonas sp.
GTTCCACTTTGACCGATTATGCATATTTTATCTAAAGGTTGACCCTCTTTTGTATGCCCTTTTGGATAAATTAAATCTAATTTTAAATCTGTAAATTGTTTGTAATTTCTTATCTCTAAATTTTGTATTTTCATTTTGTAACCACCGATAAAAAGGGAAATATTTTAAATATAAGTTTAGCATAAATAAACTGCTAAAAGAGAGAATAGAATGGATTATAATTGTAAAATGGAAGAGGTGTTATAACACCTCATAAATCCACATAAAAATAGTTCTAATTAAAAGTTATAAACCAAATCAAAACTCAAACTTGTTTGAGAGTGAGTTGTTTCACTTGATTGATTTACAAAGTTTGTATAATCAATAGTTACTTCGGGAGCATAAACATAAGCAATAGCGATAGAAGTTTGTTCTGTTATATCGTAAGAAGCACCAACAGTATAATGAGATTCTAAAATACCTGGAAAACCTAAAGTATTAAATGTATTTACTAATCCAGCTGAAAGACCTGCACTATTTACATTTGCTCTAGTTTGTTCACTAATCGGACTATCTGCAAAATTATATCCAGTACGAATTGCCCATCCTTCTGTTAAATACTCATACCCGATAGAGATTATATCTTGGTCTTCCCAATCAAAATCTTGATACCCTTTAGCATCTGACCATTTAATCTGTTTATAATCAAGAGCTATTGTATGCTGTGCATATTTATAACTAGCACCTATCCCTATCTCAGCAGGAGTTGATAAAGCGTCATTTTTATAGTTTACTCCCATAGCACGGATAGCAGAAGTTAATACACTTTTATAGAACATATCTATTTGTGATTTATACATTGCACCAACTGTAAAATCATTTATCTGATACGCTAAACCTAAGTTATAACCAAATTTAAGGTCTTGTGCTACACCTGAACCAACATTTTTATCTGCAGTAACTTTAGCCATCTCTGCACCAATTATATTCATATCAGTTACACCTTGAGCTTTCATCCCATTAGCAACCATAGCTTTTTGAAGATTTTGAGACATATTATAATTAATATCTAAAGAACCATATTGTAAAAGAGGTGTGATACCTACACTAAAATTATTTTTTGTATAAGCTAATGGCATTGCAAACTGCATAAGTTGTAAGTTTGTAACCATCTCCATCTGACCACTATTTTTACTACCACGATAATCAACACCCATACCAGCTGTTCCCCAAATCCCGATACCCATATAAAAATTATCATTCACTTTTCCTGCGATAGAAACTTCAGGAATAACATTTAAGTCTGAGGCACTTGAACCTGTACCCGATTCATCACCTAAATCTCCTAAATTGATATTATTTTTATTTTCAACATCTGGCATAAAAAACATACCACCAAAAGATACTTCAGTTGCTTTAACAGAAGTGATGAGTGAAACATTGGCAAGACCAGATTCTGCACCATGAGAAACACCAATACCTGTTCCACCCATTGCTCGAGCTTTAGCTCCTGTTGCTATGAGGTTTGACCCATTTGTTGCATAAACAGATGTTGTTCCTAGTGCTAAGGCTACAACTAAAGTTAGTTTGATAGTTTGTTTCATATTTTATCCTTATTAACAAAATTTAATAATTTATTTACTATTTTGAGATATTATAGGTGATAACATCTTAAAATGAATTAAAAACTCAGCTTTAAAGCATCAAAATATTCCTCTTTTCTATTTAAGTTCATAAATAGAGAACTCTTTTCAAAAAAGATATAGTTTGTTTTTGAATTTTTAAGAAGAAACCCTAATTTATGATTATCTTTATGTAACATATCTTGAAAGCTTTGCTCTAAAGAACGATGATAAATTCCACATAGAGGTTGTATACCCTCTTTCGTTTTAGCAATAGTTGCATCATACTCTTCACCATCATTTTCAAAAAGTTCTTTAATCTCTTTATTCCCTACAAAAGGGGTATCTACACTTATCACAAAGATTTTCTGAATTTTGAATTTTTGAAAGATAGCTACAAATCCTGTGGTGGGAGCATATATTTCTTCAGCTGTTTTTATATCTTCAATAAAAGAGGCTTCAAAATCAAACTTAGTTTTATCTTTGCAAGATATATACACATTTTTAAAAATCTTTTTCAATCTATAAAGTTGAAACTCTGTAAGTGTTGAAAAATCACCAAAGGGAAGAAGAGCTTTATCCTCTCCCATTCGTGAACTTTTTCCACCTGCAAAGATGATACAAGGGGTATCTATCATCTATTTTTTAATCAACTCTACTTCTATGCGTCTATTCTTAGCACGACCATCTACTGTATTATTATCTGCAATAGGATTTTCCTCTCCCATACCGATAGCTGAAACTCTTTTTGCTGACACCTTATTTGCAATTAGCATCTTTTTAATAGCATTTGCTCGTTTTTGAGATAATTTTTTATTATAACTTCGACTTCCCTTATTGTCTGTATAGCCAATAACTTTTACATTATATGTTTTATTATTACTTAAAAAGTCAGCTAACATTAATACTTCCTCTTTGGAAACTTCTGTTAACTCAAAAGATTTATATTTAAACTCTATATTTAATTGAATAATATTTCTATAACTCTTATCTCTTTTAATACATCCTTGTGTATCAACAGTAGTATTAAGAGGGGTATTTGGACATCTATCTATCGAATCTTTAATTCCATCTTTATCACTATCCTCATCTATTCTACAACCATTTGAATAAACTCTTGCACCCTTAGGAGTATAGATACATTTATCGACCGAATCTTTAACACCATCTCCATCATAATCACCATCTATCATGCAACCATTTTTATCAACTTTTGTATTTAGTGGAGTATAGATACATTTATCAGCATAATCACTTATACCATCATGGTCTTGATCACTCTCAATAACATTACTTTTTTCATGCACGGCAAAACTATTTGATTTTTCCTCTACAATGGCCTCTTCGCTCTTTTTTACCTCTATTATCTCTTCAACAGCTTCATTTTCAGAAAACTCATCTTTTTTACTCTCTTCATACATATCGGTAGTTTCATCATCTTGCACTTCATCATCAAGATTAGTAATAATTCCATCACTCTCTAATGGGTCATAAATAAGTAACTCTTTTTTCTCAGATGTTCCAAAAGCAAAAGTTAAACCAGCTAATATTGTAATATTTGAGTTCCAATCTCCATTATTATGGTCAAAAATAGAAAGGAACTCTGTTTTTAAAGCTATATTTTTTGTAAAATTAAATTTTAATCCAACACCAATATTAAGAGAAGTTGTATAATAATCTTTAGGTTCACTCATCATATCAAACCCAAAACCCATCTTTGCAAAAGGTGTTATATATTCTGTGTCATATTGATAAATACCATTAAGAGCAAAACGATAAATATCTGTTTCAATTGTATTATCATACTCCCCTTTAGCATAGGTAAATGAAAGTTCAGGATGAATAAAATAGTTTTGATTAAATTGTAGTTCCATACCTGTAACTAACTGACTTTTAAGAGTGTTATTATTATGAAAAAGGTCATAATCTGATTCTGGAGTATTTGAACCTATAACTGGAGTAAATTCATATTTGAGAGGTTTAGCTGATATTACTGATAATAACCCAGCTACTAGAATTAAAATTAATCTTTTCATATTCTGCCTTTATTTATTATCAGTAAAATCATTCTATCTTGGGTCTGTTATATAACCCGTTATAGCACTAATAGCAGCAACTGCAGAGTTAGCTAAGTAAACTTTAGAGCTACGACTTCCCATACGACCAACAAAGTTACGATTTGTAGTAGAAACAGCAACTTCACCATCTCCTAAAATACCCATATATCCACCTAAACAAGCACCACAAGTAGGATTTGAAACAACACCACCAGCATCGATGATAATATCCATATACCCTAGTTTATAAGCCTCTTTAAGAATTTTTTGAGTCCCTGGAGTTACTATAAGACGTACATCTTCGTGAACTCTTTTGCCTTTTAAAATTTCAGAAGCAGTTTTAAGGTCACCTAAACGTCCATTTGTACAACTACCTATAAAAGCTTGGTCAATTTTGATTTTATCTGAAACTGCTTTTGTGATGCTATGCCCATTTGATGGTAGGAAAGGGTAAGCGATAACAGGTTCAAGGTTTGCAACATCTATATCTAAAGTCATAACATAAGTAGCATCTGCATCACTTTGGTGTATCTTAGGTTCACGAGCTAAATTTTTATCTGCTAAAAACTCTGCTGTTACATCATCATAAGCAACTATTCCACTTTTTGCACCAGCTTCGATAGCCATATTACACATAGAAAATCTATCATCCATTGTTAAATGCTCTATCGTCGTTCCTGTAAACTCTAAAGTTCTATATAAAGCCCCATCAACACCGATTAGACGGATAATCTCTAAGATGATATCTTTACCAGTTGTATGTAATCCCGGTTTACCAGAAAGATTTACTTTGATAGACTCAGGAACTTTAAACCAATTTCCTCCACTAATCATTGCAAACGCTAAATCTGTTGAACCCATACCAGTTGAAAATGCTCCTAAAGCACCATGAGTAC
>CAYOKX010000111.1:0-4336 GCA_964404655.1 uncultured Sulfurimonas sp.
ATTAATTTTGATAGAGGTATGAATTGTTGAAATATTGAGTTTTGCAAGAAGTCTACTTATATAATCACTCATTTTTATAGCCTTTATTTTACAAGGTGTACTTTATGGTGTACCATAAGGTGTACTTTTTTGTAGTTAATTATATATTATTGTAGCTATTTGTATATTAAAAAAGACTGATAGATAGGTGTTTATAGAGGTTATATAGGTATTTATAGCTATTTATAAGTAGCTTTTTCCCACTCAATATAATTATGCCAAATCCCACCTTTTGCAGGTACAATGTTTTTAACTCTTTTATTAACAGTTGTTATATCATTTGGAATATATAAAAAAAGATAGGGATTATCATTTACTATAATTTGGAACATTTTTTGCCAAATTTTTGAGAGTTCTTTTCTCTCTATTATAGTTTGTGATAACTCTATCATCTTATCTATTTGAGGATTGTTATAACCTATAAGATTAAAACCACCCTGTTTATCGTTATCACTATGCCAAAACATATAGGGGTCTGGTGTGGGAGAAAGTCCCCAACCTAACAAAACAGTATCAAAGTTATGAGGAAAAACTACCATATTTAAAAATGCTTGCCACTCCATCACTCTTAATGTCACTATTACACCAGCTTTTTTTAACTGATGTTGTAAAATTTGTATAGCATAGGGTCTAATCGCATTTGAATTTGATGTTGTTATCTCAAATCTAAATGGATTTTTTTCATCATAACCAGCTTCTGCTAATAATTTTTTTGCTTTTTTTATATTTTGAGATACTGTTTTAACATTTTTGTTGAATGCTATTGTATCTGGTAAAAAAGGACCTGTGCAAACTTTAGCATGTTTAAAAAAAAGTATATCTATTAACTCTTTTCTATCTATCGCTAAAGATAGTGCTTCTCTTACTTTTGGGTTTTTAAACTTATCTCTTTTAAGATTAAAACCTAAATAGGTGTAGGAACGACTTGTTTTTTCATATATATTGAAGTTATCAAAAAACTTTTTATTTAGTTTTCGCTCATAAGCGATAGGCTCAACACTTCCGACATCTAAAGCCCCCGATTTTAACATCAAAAATCTTGTAACACTATCTGCTATGACATGAAAAGAGATTCTATCTATTTTTGCTTTTCCTTCAAAATAGTTATCATAAGCTGTTAATATAATATTTTTAGAGTATTCTAATTGATGAAGTTTATAAGCTCCTGTACCTATTGGGTTGGTATTAAAACTAGAGTTCATAAGATTTTTTTCATCTTTTAGTATATGATAAGGAATTATACCCATCATCCAAGTTTCAATAGATTTAAAATAGGGTTGTTTATAGATAACTTTTAAAGTAAATTTATCTATTATCTCGACACTTTTCACAAAACGAAAACTAGCACTATATGGAGATACTATCTGCGGAGATATAAGTGTTTCATAAGTAAATACTACATCTTTCGCACTAAAAATAGTTCCATCATGCCAAGTCACATCTTTTCGAAGTTTAAAAATAAGAGTAGTATTATTCTCAAAATAGAAACTTTGAGCTAAATCTCCTATTATCTCTTTAGCATCTTTATCATATTTAACTAGACCATTAAAAATATATCCAGCTATCTCAGAAGATGCAGAATCTGTTGCTAAAAGAGGATTTAATCTTGATGGATTAGATGATGTAGCTAAATGGAGTGTTGATGCAACAAGATGAAAATATAAAACTATAATAAGAGTAAAAAATTTCATCTATAAATTTAAACCTTTGCCATTTACTGTAAGTTTTTCATCTTTTAGTTTAATATTAAAAAAATAATCATCTCCAACATTTTGAGCATAAAATTGAACTAGATAGATTAATGGAAAAGATTTTTGTATCTCTTTAAAAATTTTCTTTGAGATTTGAAGATTTGTATCTGTTAAAAAGTTTTTTCTAAAAAGTAGGTTAGAACTGAGTTTTAAAGCACCTAGATTTTTATTATTTATAACTGTATTTTTAAAAGAGAGATTATTTATAGATATTTTTCTGCTATTAGAAAGTAATTCTAAAAGTGCTGTTCTAATCTCATTAGGATTTTCTTGAACTCTTTTTTGAAAATTGATAAAAACTTTTTTATCGAGTTCATTGAAAGTAGTAGAATAATTAAAATCTTCAAATTGGACTTTTTTTCTATCGCTATTTAGATAAAGATTATGGCAAGATATTTCAGTTGTTATCTCTTTTTTATCTTCTTTATTATGAGTAATAGAGGAGATGAAATCTTGAATATCTAAAGAAACTATCTGAGATTTTTTTATAATTTTTAAAGAAAATTGTTCCATGTTTGAGTTAAAAGTATTAGGATTATTTAGTTTTCCTTTTCCATTAAATGTAGAGTTTAAAACTGATAATGATATTTTTGTTGCATCTTTAAGAGTGTAAATCTGTTTTATATCTTTGAAATAACCATTGAAATTTTGAGTAATGATATTATAATCTATATGAACCAATAAAGTTTTATCTTCTATCTGTTTTTGTCCAAAAGAGATAGGATATATCTCTACTGAAACCATCTTGTTAAAGAGTAGATTACTATATCTTATATCTGCATCTATTAAAATCTCTTGATTAGATTCTCTATATAAAAATTGATACTCTTTTTGAGTTGAAAAATAGGAAAACTTTGTATTTGATTTTTTTACTATAAGATTTTGAGATGATATATCAGATATTTTTTTTTCTAAAACTCTCTCTATAATATTATTTCCAATAAAGGGAGAGATAACTAAAAATAGTATAAAAATAGAGATAGCTAAGTATATTTTTTTCATTTGTTTATTGCCTTTTTTTAAGTACACTTTAATTATATTATATCCATAATTAAAGTACAATTATCGAAAATTAAGAGATAAGGTGTGACAATATGAGATATATAGCGATAGATTTAGGTTTAAAGAGAATAGGATTAGCATACTCTGCCCATAAAGATATAGTAACACCACTTCCAGCAGTTATAAGAAAAAATCGAAATCAAGCTTCAACTGAAGTAAAAAAAGTGATAGAGGAGTGGGAGGCTGATAAAGTTGTTATCGGTATTCCATTAGGGGGAACTAGTGAAGATGAGATGAGAAGACGTATCGCACATTTTATGAACTTAGTAGATTTTCAAGGGGAAGTTATCTATCAAGATGAAGCTGGAACCTCTCTTGAAGCTGAAAATCTAATGAAAGGGGAGATAAAATATATTCGCGATGGACGAATAGATTCTATCTCTGCTAAAATTATTTTAGAACGATACTTAGTTTCTATAAAACATCAAAAAATTTAGCAGCTTTTATCTCATCATCTTCTAAAAACTCTTCGATAAAATCTTCATCATTGGCGATTTTATCTTTGACATGGTTTTGACAATACTCAAAAAGAACTTTTTTAGCTTCTTCATTATCTTCTATAAATCCAAGACCACTAAACTGGTAAGGTTCCTCTTGTTCTATACAAAGAACTGTTCCTTTACATTTACTCTCTAAAACATCAACTAAATCTCGATAATCAGCATTGAAATCAGTAGCATACCAACCTATATCTTCCAACTTTTTATTTGAAAATTCAGCCACACCATCTGCCGTCGTATCATCATAAGAAGCATTGGGTATATTTAATCCTATAAGTTCTTGCCAATTTGAAAATGCTTTAATAAGAACTCTTTCTCCATCTTCAACTATCTGATAATTTTTACCAAAAACATCACTTAAAGCAAATGTTTTTTGAGGTGTCATCGCATTTACAGGTGCTGGAGTATGTTTACCTCTAAATATAAAAATATCACTTGATAAGTATGGTTCATATCTAATTTCACCGTTAATTGTTACACGGAACTCTTTTGTTGTATTAATAGCATTTATAAGTTCCGATTTTTGAGCAATAATTATTTCATTAAACAGATTAAATTTTTTCATTTGATACCTTTAGTATTTTTTCGTATTATACATTGTGAGAGATTAAATGAGATTATTAAATTTGTAGATGTTGAAGAATATAGGTTTATTTAAGGATGTTTTTTAGTTATTGAATAATAAAGTTTGAATAAAAAGGTACATATTAAAAATAGTACCTTTTAAAAGATAGTTATTTATATCGCTTCAGTATCTGTTTCACCAGTTCTGATACGGATAATTTGTTCAATATCACTTACAAATATCTTACCATCACCAATTTTACCAGTACGTGCAGCTTCTACAATAGCATTTGTAACCTGTTCTACTTTATCACCATCAATTATCATTTCCATCTTAATTTTTGGTAAAAAATCTACAACATATTCAGCACCACGGTAAAGTTCACTATGACCTTTTTGACGACCATAACCTTTAACTTC
>CAYOKX010000112.1:0-4205 GCA_964404655.1 uncultured Sulfurimonas sp.
TCTATTTTAATATAGTAATAAATTCTATACCCTACTCTTTTACCTTTGTTCTTGTTACTATTTGCTAATCTGATTTTATAGAGGTTTGTTTTAATAGATGTTGCTTGTAGGTGTAAATCTTCAAAGTTAGTTATTAACTCTTCTACATCATCTTTTATGAGATTATATTTTTTTGCTAATTTTTTAAACTGCTTATCAAATAGAGATACCGTTCTAAAGTCCACTAAATAACTCTGAGATAGGTCTTGATTTATTATCTTGAACTTCTTTTATTGCGATATTTATATCACTAGCTATTTGATGTTCTTTTTTATATACTAATTTATATAATGTTGCTTTTATCTCGTCTTGTATATTGATACCATTTTTTACAATATCATCATATAAGCTATCTTCTAATTGTAATTGTATAGTTTGCATAATATAACCCTTTTATATTTATTTATAATTATATCAAAAAGAGTATATTTACATATAAAATTTAAAAAATCTATTTAATAATTATTTAGTCCATTGATATATGTACACTACTTTTTATACCATATTCAAGTAGTACATTAGATACACTATATAACCCATCTCTACCTACTTCATACTTTCCATATACTGTATTCCCAATACAACTATCCCATATCTCTATAAATGCACTTCTTTCATTTTCTGAACCATCTCTCAGAAAAGCTCTATGATTAATATTTGCTATATCTTTAGATACTAGCCATTTAGCAAATGGAATAATTCTATCAAATCTTAAAGAAGAACTACCAACACCATTTATTACCTCAATAGTCTTATCTTGTTCATCAAAATTTATTTTATATGCTTCCTGCATCTTAGCCCAAATAGTTTCATATTTTTTTATTGTTTTTTCTGTCATTTTGTTACTATAAACCTCTTATCTCCACTCTCTGCTAAATGATGAATATATCCATAAATCTCCTCTTTCTTTTCTGAAAAAATATCTTTATCATAAGAGAGTGGTAATGTTTTATCTAAAACCTCTAAAATCTCGTGTTGGACTTTTTCAGTTTTTTGTTTCTCTTTATGCCAATTATAAACAAAGAGTTCTGCTTTTTTAGTTCTTAAAAGTTGAAGGAGTTCAATAGATGCTTTTTTGACTTTTGAAATATCCTCTTTATTGAGTTTATCTTTTTTAAGCATATCAAATAGTTCTAACTCCTCTTCATTACTGAAACCCTCTTTTATATATCTCTCCTGCTCACTTGTCATCTTTTGCGCTTCTAGTATCAGTTTAGAATAGGCTTCCTCCACCTCTATACTTCCATTATTATACTCATCTATAATATCTTCAAAGCGTTCTAAGAACTCTCCTCTCGTTTTATTTTTAGCTAACATCTGTTTTAATTTTAATGCCATAAACTCTTTTAAATCTGTAAACTCTGTATTTTTTCTTTTTTTCTTAGGAAACTCTTTTTTTAACTGCTCAAAATCTATTTTTCCTAACTCTATCTCTGAACCACTATTGATAGTTATAGTAGTTTCCTCTAAATCCCCTTTAGAACCGATAGAACTATCTAAAAGTGCATCTAACTCTTTTTTTACCTCTTCTACGTCTTTATCTCGGTCTCTTTTTCTATTAACTACATCTTTTAAATAAAGGAATAAATCTCTATACTCTTTAAGTTTTACATCGTTATAAACTTCTGGTTTAGCTGAATCATAAAGAGAAGAAATAGTATTTACAAAAAGGTTGTATTCTCCTCTTCTTTTATCATTTTCTAAAACTATCTCTGCAAAATCATTAAACAGTTCTATTTTAGTAAAACTTTTATCTTTTATCTCTCTGATTTTTTCAATATCTATATCAATATCTAAAAGATATTTTGTACACTCTAATATACTTTGCTCTAACAGCTCTAAGAGTTTATCAAAATCTTTAACAGGCATATCATCTTCAGAACTTGAACCTTTTGAACCCTCTCCATAATCATTCAATGCTTTTCTAAGATTTCTAAAAACACCAAAATAGTCAATAATTAAACCGTTCTGCTTCCCTTCAAAAACTCTATTAACTCGTGCTATTGTTTGCATAAGAGTATGATTTTTCATAGGTTTATCAAGATACAGTGTTGAGGTAGCAGGTGCATCAAATCCTGTCATCCACATAGCCGTTACAAATACTATTCTATATGGATTAGAGGGGTCTTTAAAATAATCTTCTATATCTCTACCATCTTCATCGGGATTTTGCATCAATTTTCTGTGAGGTTTTATATCTAAACCTTTTTCACTAAATTTAGCCTCCTCCTCTCTATCACTTCCCTCTTGAGAGATAACAACTGCCATCTTTGTTTCTAGTAAAAAATCTAAGGTTTGTTTTTTTCTCTCCACCTCATCTTTATCTACTTCCCTTTTTATCTCTTTTCTTAAACGTATTATCTTCTGTTTTACAAAAAGCTGTACTTTATCATACATTCTAAGCGCTGTAAATTTATCTATACTTATTATCATAGCTTTCATAGGGGTTTGATTACCCTCTGTATCTCTAACATTAAGACGTGCAGGAAAATGTTCTACTATATGCTTTGCAACCTCATCAAGTCTATCATCTCTCTTGACAATTTCAAACAGTGTAGAATATTCTCTATCTAACTTATCTCTCTGTTCATCATTTAAATCATATTTATCTAAAATATCTGCCGATTCTTCTACTAAATCTTCATTTATCTGTTCAACTCTAGGAACACTTTTTTTATAATAGAGTGGTACAGTAGCACCATCTTCTATACTTTGAGCAAAATTATATTCCGATATATAAGAACCAAATCTCTCTTTTGTTAAACGGTTTTTGAGTATTGGTGTTCCTGTAAATGCTAGATACTGAGCATTTGGAAGTGCTATTTTTATATTCTCTCCAAAACCGTTATATTGGCTTCGGTGTGCTTCATCTACAATAACTATCCAATCATCTCTATCACTCTTTTGTGTATATGTTTTTCCCTTTGCGATACCAAAATTAAAGATAGTTGAGAAATAAAAACTCTTATTTTGAGTAAGAGCTACCTCTAACTGTTTTCTACTTCCTTGACCTTTTGCTCTAAATGGGTTTTTATCTTGTTTATCATTTGCACCTAAACTAAAAGTCTCTGTATCTAAAAAGTTTCTAAATATTTGGTCATCTAAATCATTTCTATCTGTTAAAATTAAAAAAGAGTGATTGCCTGTAACTGTTCTATTTAGCTTTTTAGTAAAAAATATCATTGAGTAAGATTTTCCACTTCCTTGAGTGTGCCAAAATACCCCTAACTGACCTGTTCCATCTCTATTTTTAAAAGAGTCAATAGCTCTATTTACTCCTAAAAACTGATGGTTCTTCGCTATAATCTTTGTTTTTTTTCTATGATAGAGTACGAAATTCTCACAATAATCTGTTAAGTTCTCTTTTGAGCATAATCCCTTTGTACATATCTCTAATGAAAGTTTTGGTTTTTCCTCTTGAGACTTTTTCTCTACAACATTATCTTCTAATTTAGCCCACGGAAAGAAGTGTTCCCAAGGTGCTATAAAACTTCCTACTCTTGTTTGAATACCGTTAGAGATAACTACAAAAAGATTATAATAAAAGAGTTGAGGTATCTCCTCTCTATATGTTTGAAGATTATCATCATATCCTGTTTTTATCTTTACCTTTGCATTTTTAAGTTCTAGCATCACTAAGGGTAACCCATTCACATAAAGGATAAGGTCGGGGCGTCTATTTCTATTTGAGCCTAAAAGTTCTATTGAGAGTTGTGATACCACTACAAAATCATTATTTTTCATATCAGTAAAATCTATCACTTTTACTTTTACTATCTGTTCTCTGTTTTTTTCATCGGTATATGTAACGCTTACACCCTCTTTTATAAGGGAGTAAACCTCTTGATTTGCCTCTATCTCACTTAAAGATACTCTTGATTTTGTGAGTTCTTTTATTGCGTCATCTATTGCTGATTGAGGAAGATTTTTATTAATTTTATGAAGAGATTGATTAAGTCTATCTTTCAATACAACCTCTTTTAAGCTCTCTCTTCCTACAAGCTTCTCTCTCCAAGCGTTTATATGTTCATATCCTAGAGATTTAAAAAGTTCTATATCGCTATCTTCTATATCTGATTCATTTAAATATGCCATTTTTTTTCCTTAGAGTGTATCTACGTCTAATTTTCCACTTATAAGCTGTGGGAGTAATATATCTCTTGTTT
>CAYOKX010000113.1:0-4181 GCA_964404655.1 uncultured Sulfurimonas sp.
TAAATTATTAGAATATGTAGAAAGTGAAAAAGATCTTAAGAAGTTGATTAAATTATCTGATAAATATAAAAAAAACAGTTTAACAGTTATGAAAATTTTAGGAAAAACAGCTCTCAATGGAGTAAAATATAGTGCAATATTTTTATATCAAATATTGTTATTTCTAATCTCTTTTATACTATTTTTCTCTCTTTTTTAGGATTTATTTACTCTTTTTGTTATAATCCCCTCAATGAAAACTAAACAAAACTTTAAACTAAAATCCCCCTACCTACCAGCAGGTGACCAACCTCAAGCTATACAAACTCTTACAAAGTCTATACTAGATGGAAACCGTTACCAAACTTTAGAGGGTGTAACGGGAAGTGGGAAAACTCATACTATGGCTCGGATTATCGAAAATGTGAAGATGCCTACTATTGTAATGACTCATAACAAAACTCTTGCTGCACAACTTTACTCTGAGTTTCGCCAATTTTTTCCTGATGCTCATGTTGAGTATTTTGTGTCATATTATGATTATTATCAGCCTGAAGCTTATATACCTCGTCAAGACCTTTTTATAGAAAAAGATAGTGCTATAAACGATGAACTTGAACGTATGCGTCTTAGCTCAACAGCAAATCTTCTTTCTTATGATGATGTTATAGTTATAGCATCTGTTTCAGCCAACTACGGTTTAGGTGACCCCGATGAGTATCTTAATATGGTTCAAGCTTTAGAGATAGGCGATGAGATAAACCAAAAAAAGCTACTTCTTCGTTTAGTAGAGATGGGCTACTCTCGAAATGATAGCTATTTTGATAGTGGGCATATCCGTGTAAATGGGGAGAGTTTAGATATTTATCCTCCTTATTTTGAGCAGGAAGCTATCCGTATAGAGTTTTTTGGGGATGAAATAGAAGCTATCTATACATTTGAAGTGATAGATAACAAACGTTTAGAAAATCATCAAAAGTTTACTATTTATGCAACATCGCAGTTTAGTGTTTCTCAAGAGAAGATGGCACGAGCTGTTGAACGTATAGAAAAAGAGTTAGATGAGAGGTTAGAGTTTTTTACAAAAGAGGGGAAACTTGTAGAGCATCAACGGCTTAAACAGCGAGTGGAGTTTGACCTAGAGATGTTAGAAACTACAGGAATGTGTAAAGGTGTAGAGAACTACTCTCGTCTATTGACAGATAAAAAAGCTGGAGAAGCACCCTTTACTCTTTTAGACTATTTTGCACAACGAAATAAAAAATATCTTGTTATCGTTGATGAATCACATGTATCTTTACCTCAGTATCGTGGAATGTATGCAGGAGATAGAGCAAGAAAAGAGGTGTTAGTAGAGTATGGTTTTCGTCTTCCCTCAGCACTCGATAACCGTCCCCTCAAAGCAGATGAGTATATAAACAAAGCCCCTCACTATCTTTTTGTATCTGCTACACCAGCTGAATATGAACTAGAACTTTCATCTGTAACAGCACAGCAGATTATCCGTCCAACTGGACTTTTAGACCCTATTATAGAGATAAAAACATCAGATAATCAAGTAGAAGATATACACGATGAGATAAAAAAAGTGACTCCAAAAAATGAGCGAGTGCTTATAACCGTTTTAACAAAAAAGATGGCAGAAGCACTTACCAAATATTTGGCAGATTTGGGTATAAAAGTGCAATATATGCACTCAGATATAGATACAATAGAGAGAAACCAGATAATAAGAGCTTTACGTTTAGGAGAGTTTGATGTTCTCATAGGTATAAATCTTTTAAGAGAGGGTTTAGACCTTCCAGAGGTAAGTTTAGTCGCGATACTTGATGCTGATAAAGAGGGGTTTTTAAGGAGTGAAACAGCCCTCATTCAAACCATAGGACGTGGAGCTAGAAATAGCAATGGAAGAGTGATTTTGTATGCAAACAAGATAACAAAATCTATGAAAAAAGCGATAGAGAAAACAGATGAACGACGAAAAATACAAGATGACTATAACAAAAAGCACAACATAACTCCAACAACTACCATAAGAAAACTTGATGAAAATCTTAAACTTGAAGAGCATGGGAATATCTATCAGAAGCATAAAAAATTAGATAAGATGCCAGCAACTGAAAAAAAGGCTATTGTAAAAGAGCTAATGCTCAAGATGAAACAATCGGCAAAAGAGTTAAATTTTGAGGAGGCTGCTCGGCTTCGGGATGAGATTATGAAGATAAAGAAGTTGTAAATTAGAAGTTAAGACAAAGATTTTCAATAATAAATTTATATTCATCTTCACTCACTTTGGCTATCTTTGATGTTACTCTTTTTTTAGATATAGTTCTAATATGATTTATGAGTATATCTGAATCTTTTTGGAGACTATCTCTTTTTGATAGCCGTAATCTATATGGAAGCATATCATCAATAAGTTGAGTAGAGAGAGGCATAACAATGATGGTATCTAAAATATGATTTTCATCATCATTAGAGATAATAACACATGGTCTTACTTTTCCTATCTCATCACCTTGTTTCGGATTGAGGTTTATACCTATTATATCCCCCTTACATAATTCCATCAGCTACTCCTACCTCTAAAAATTCTAAATCTTGATATTCTCTTAATTTTTTAAGTTTTGCTATCTTCTCTTGATGTTCTATCTTTTTTAAAACATCTAAGATAATATCTTCATATTTTGATGATATAAAATACCCTATATCTTTATGTTGGCGTTTATCTACGATTTTAGAGATACTCATCTGTTTAAATAATGATGGTTGTGTTTGTAATGCTGTAATACCATATTCAATCATTTTTAATCCTAGTGTTTTAATTCTTATAGATTATAATATAAGTAATAAGATATAATACTGAAATTTCTACATTATAAGGATAAAAATGGAAGACACATTCAGTAATTTAGCAACATATGGATATATAGGACTTTTTCTCTATTCACTTGGTGGAGGATTTATAGCACTTGTGGGTGCAGGGGTACTCTCTTTTATGGGTAAAATGGATTTAAGCACATCTATTGCAGTAGCTTTTGTAGCAAATGCTCTTGGAGATGTTATGCTTTTTTATATGGCACGATATCAAAAGAGTATGATGATGGAGGGAATTCGTCAACATAGACGAAAACTAGCACTTTCACATATTATGATGAAAAAATATGGTTCATGGATAGTTCTGATACAAAAATTTGTATATGGAATAAAAACACTTATACCTATCGCTATCGGTTTAACAAAATATGATTTTAAAAAGTTTGCTATTTTAAATGTTTTAAGTGCTGGTGTTTGGGCTTTGGCATTTGGTTTAGGAAGTTTTTACTCTGGAAGTGCATTAGTAAAATTTGCAGAAACTATAAGTGATAAACCTTGGATAGCTCCCATTGTACTAATATTTTTTGGTGGTAGTTTATGGTTTTATTTGGAAAAAGCTACAAAGAAAAAAATAAAATAAGATAAAAAAAATTCTAACTCTCAATAAAGAGAGCTAGAATAGAAAAAGATTAAGAACCTACAATAGGACCAAATGGTGCATAATCTGTATGCTCGCCATCTTGATATTTTTTATAATTTTTCACAAACATCTCTGCTAATTCATCTCTAGTTTTATCAAATAGCTCTTTATCTTCCCATGCGTTACGAGGATTTAAGATTTCAGGTTTAATATCACCTAAAGTTTTAGGAACATTTAATCTAAATGTTTTTGTTACATCAAACTCACTATTATTGATACTACCATCTAAGATAGCATTGATACATGCACGAGTATTTTTGATACTCATACGTTTTCCAACACCATAAGCACCACCAGTCCATCCAGTGTTTACAAGATATACATTTACACCATGTTTATCTATCTTTTCACCAAGAAGTTTTGCATAAACAGTCGGATGTAAAGGTAAAAATGCTTCACCAAAACATGCACTAAATGTAGCAACAGGTTCAGTAATACCACGCTCAGTACCAGCAACTTTAGCAGTATAACCACTTAAGAAATAATACATCGCTTGCTCTTTTGTAAGCTTAGAAACTGGAGGTAAAACACCAAAAGCATCAGCTGTTAAAAAGATAATATTTTCTGGATGACCTGCCATTAAATCAGATTTATGGTTTTTTATATGCTCAATAGGGTAAGAAACACGAGTATTTTCAGTTTTTGAACCATCTTCATAATCTACTTCACCCTCACCATACATAAC
>CAYOKX010000114.1:0-3998 GCA_964404655.1 uncultured Sulfurimonas sp.
TCGATACCCTCTTTTAACTTATCAAAAAGTTCTGCTTTATCTGCATCAGTTTGCACCGATTTCATAGCACCATCAAGTGCATCAAGTACAGGTATCATATCTTTTGCAAATTTTTCATTTGCATACTCTACTGCTGTATATTTTTCACGTTCAAGTCTTTTTTTAATATTATCAAAATCAGCATGAACACGAGCATATTTATCTTTTAACTCAGTCATCTCTGTTTGAAGTAAATCAAACTCATTTTCAACTGCTTCAGCTTCTGCCTCAGCTTCATCTATATTGTGCTCTATCGTTTCCTCATTCTGTTTTTGAGGTTCATCTTTTTGTATCTCTTCTTTAGACATAATAGTACAATACTCCTTTTTTAAGTAAAAGTTGCAGTATTATACATATTGAGTGTAACAATGTCAAGTATAACTTGAGTTACTTTATATCAACTCTATTTTAATCAACACTAGCAATAGCCCAATTTATAGCTTCACCCGCATACATAGGGACAACTGTTCCATAAGTTTGAGGAACTACAAATGTTCTTTTCTCTAATGTAACCTCTTTAAATTCTGGACAAATTCCATAGATACTCTGTGCATTATCACTTACAAATGCTTGAAGATTATCAAGTTTATCATACTGTTCAAAAATCTCACATAAAAGTTGTAAAGAGATAGGAGCAGTAAATACACCAGCAGCACAACCACAAGACTCTTTTGCATGTTGAGGATGTGGAGCTGAATCTGAACCAAACATCACTTTTGGATGAGCGTTAAGAGCAACTGTTAAAAGAGCATCTAAATCTTCTGGTCGTTTCGCTATCGGTTTACAAAAATGATGAGGCATCATCATACCACCAACAACATCATCAAGTGTTAAGAGAAGATGATGTACTGTAATAGTTGCATAAAGGTTTTCATATTTATCTAACATATCAACAGCTTCTTTTGTTGTAATATGCTCCATAATTATTTTTAACTTAGGAAAATTTTGTGCTAAAAGTTCATAAATACTCATAAATTCAGCCTCTCTATCCATCACAAAACCATCAGTTTCACCATGAACACAAAGAGGAATATCTAAATCACTCATAGCTTCAAGTGTTGTTCTCATCTCCTCTATATTAAAAGAAGATACCCCACCCTCTGAGTTTGTAGTAATTCCAGCAGGATAAAGTTTAATTGACGTTATCTCATCTACTACATTTTCTAAAAAAGCTTTATCATAGTTTTTATAAAAAAGTGTCATATATGGTTCAAAGTCATCATTTGGAACAGTAGCCATTACACGTTCTTTATATGCTTTTACATCATCAAGTGTTGCAATGGGAGGAACAAGGTTTGGCATAATAATAGCACCACTATAAGAGTAAGCTGTAAGTGGAGCAACATTTTCAAGCATAACCCCATCACGAAGGTGTAAGTGCATATCAAGTGGCATTAAAATAGTATGAGTTTTCATTTTTTTCCTTAAATTAATTTGGTTTTGTATCTGTTTTTGGTTCATCTATAATTGTAGTTACTTCTATCTGTTTCTGTTTTGGTTGTGTTAAAGAGAGAATTATCTCCTCTTCCATTATAGGAGATAATTTTCCTTCAGTAACTAAATCTAACATCTTAAGAACTCGTCTCTCTTCATGTTCTCTCTCTTTTAACATCTCTTCATGACGAAGTTGGTCTTGATAAAGTTTATTTTTCAAATCTCTATTTTTTTTATTATTTATAAATAGAAGAATAAAAGCTACTGTTACTGAAAATATAATAGCAAGTGTAATATAAAATCTATTTTGCATATTCTCTTTACTTGTAACAGCATCTATTTTTGATTTTTGAATTTGAGTTTTAGAGTCAGTATGTGCAACATCTTTTTTAGTATCTGCATCTAACTGTGCTATTTTTAGCCTATTTTCAGACTCTATTTTAGCTATTGCTATTTTAGAATCTGCATTTATTTTAGATATTTCAACCTTACTCTTTCTTTCCTCTACTCTATTTTGATTAGTGTGTCCAAAGGAATTTTGAGTTCCTTTCTCTGTTGAATAACCATTTAAAGTAGGTATATTTCCTCTTGTATAAGAGGTTTCTTGACAGCCTGTTATAGACAAAAGTAAAAATAAGCTTATAAGTAATAATTTCATAAAAAGCATTATACTAAAAAAAAATTATTTACTTATAAAGATTTTTGAGCTTCAACTATCAACTGATTCATCGCTTTTTCATACTCTAAAGCCTCATCTTTTGATGTTGATTCAAAACGAGTTACCAAAACAGGTGTTGTATTACTTGCTCTTACCAATCCCCAACCATTTTCAAAGTTTATACGAACACCATCAACTTCTATAATATCTTTAATAGTTGGTAGATATTTAGGAGGATTTGTTAATAACTCTTTTACTCTATTCATAATTTTAAACTTTTCATCTTCTGTTGTTTTTACTTTTATCTCTTCTGTCGAAAAAAGCTTTGGAAGTTTTTCTAATTCAGCATCTAAATCTATACCATCATTTATAAGCTCTAACATTCGTAGTGTTGCATAGATAGCATCATCGTATCCAAAGTAACGATTTTTAAAAAATATATGACCACTTACTTCACATGCTAAATCTGCACCTATCTCTCTCATTTTCACTTTTAAATTTGAGTGTCCTGTTTTATACATAACAGCTTTACAACCACGATTAGTAAGTTCATCATACATTATTTGAGAACATTTTACCTCTCCAACAACTGTTGGTTTATCCATTTTCATACTATATAAGAGTGCCATCATATCACCCTTAATATTATTTTTATGAGTAAGTACAGCTATTCTATCGGCATCACCATCATAAGCAAAAGCGATATCTCCATCTTGCATAAGAAGTTTTTTGACATCTTGAAGATTTTCCTCTTCGGATGGGTCTGGATGGTGATTTGGAAAAGTTCCATCTGGTTCTATATACAAACCTTTTGTTTTGAGTTCTAATCTTCTAAAAATATCTTCTGTAACAACACCTGCAACACCATTACCACAATCATATACTATACGGGTATTCATCCCTTTAAGATGTTGAAACTCTCCTACTAAAAAATCTACATATCGAGTAACAGCATCTATCTCTATTACATCTCTTTTTACTTTAGTTGGAAACTGCATCACTTCACATTCACGACCTAGTGCATAAATATCTTCACTAAAAAAAGGCGCTTTATCTACTGTAATTTTAAATCCATTGTATTCACTTGGATTATGTGAACCAGTAATCATAACTGAAGCGGAAGGAGTAATACCATCCCACTCCTGATAATTTGTAAAATAGTTTACAGGAGTAGGAACTAACCCCATACCTAAAACTTTTTTACCGCCAGCATTTAATCCTGCACAAAGATATTCAAAAAGAATAGGAGAGTGACTTCTTGCATCATACCCTACTGAAACATACTCACCATCTATTTTTGATGCAAGTGCAAATCCTATTTTTGTAACACTATCCTCATTTAACTCTTTTTCATAAATGCCACGAATATCATATTCTCTATATATACTCATTAAATAATCCTCATAATATCAATCTTTGCCTAATTATACACCATTTTTCTTTGTTATATAATCTTAGATATGTTAGACTTTATAAAATAAACTATACGAGAAGATTATAATGACAATAGTAGTTGTAGATGCAAGTGTAACTGTTAGAATAAAAATTAAAGAGCTACTTTTAGATATGAATGCTCAAGAGTTAGATATTGAACTTTATGAAGATGCAAGAGATGCTCTCGAATTTATACGCGAAAATGGAGCTGACCTTATATTTTCTGCTATCGAAACAGTTGGATTAGATGGTATTAGTTTTGTAGATATTTTATTAACTGATAATCCAAAATATGTTTCAAAACTTTTCATAGTAACATCTCAACACCATAATGAAAGTATTGAAGATATCAAAGGTGTTGGTGCAAAAAGGTTTATAAAAAAACCTATTAGTGATGATTATTTCAAACATTTTATCATTCCTGAAATAGAAA
>CAYOKX010000115.1:0-3962 GCA_964404655.1 uncultured Sulfurimonas sp.
ATATTTTACACTCTCTTCATCTACTCTATTTTGCCATTTACACTCTATAAAAGCTCTATTTTCATCATCAAAAGCGACTATATCTATCTCCTCTTTATTGTTCCACCATCGCCCAACTTTTTTAGGAATAAAATCTAAATATTTTTGAGGTTTTTGTAAAATATCTTCTACTATATAATCTTCAAAAGCAAAAGATACAAACCTATCATTAAAATTCATCACTATAAAGATATGAGTTTTTATTTAAAATCTTACTCTCTATATTTCGCATAAAAGATAAACTACTATCATACTCATTGAGATATTTTGGAATAGTCCCAAAAGAGGCATATATCTGCATCAACTCCAGTTTAGAACACTTAGGCAAAAACTCTTTTAGATAATTAAATTTTATCGCTTTTATATGAAATTGAGATGTTCTTCTTCCATATAAAGGTGCATTATATGCCAAAACTTCCGAGTGCATCATAGATAAAACTGAACCACATAAAATAAGATGTATATTTGAATTACACAATGCCATATCCCACAATCTTTGAAGTTTAGAGGAAAAACCTTTATCTAACTGAGTTAAATATTGATACTCATCAACAACTAACACAAGTTTCTCTTGTAACTCTAAAGTTGCTAAAAACTCAAAAGCCTCTTCAAAATTTTCAAATTTCAGATATTTAGAGAGTATAGAGGGAGTAAAATTTTTTATCTGTTGTGTAAATGCTAGAAGTTGAGAGTGTAAATCACTCAGTGTGATATAAAGATAGATACTTGGTTTATTCTATATATATTTAGATAAAAGAGCAGTTTTACCAACTCTTCTACGTCCATAAACAACACTAAAAGTTGCTGTTTTTTTATTGTATTCATCTTCTAGTGCTTGAAGCTCATTGGTTCTGTTTATAAACATTATCTTTTCCAACATTATGATTTAGATTATAACTATTTTATACTAAAATTATAGCAACTTCATACCATCTACTTTTTCATATTTTTTTATCATAGTGTCACTATATTTAAAAAAAAATAGCTATAATCTTTTCAATAGACTGAAAAGGAAACCTATGAAAAAGTTCACTCAATTATCAAATCTCTACTTTTCTCTTCCAACCCCCTCTTTTAAACGCTATCTTTTTCATAAGATTGATTTACAATCAAAACTTATAGGGATATTGGGACAACGTGGAGTTGGTAAAACTATACTTCTTCGTCAAATTGCCCAAAGTTTAGAAATACCTATATCTAAAATGCTTTATATTAGTGCTGATAATGTTATCGAGTGTTTAAGTGAGATAGCGATAGATTTTAGTGCTTTAGGTGGAAAACTTCTCATAATAGATGAGATACATAAAGCTTCTAATTTTGCTCAAGAGTTAAAGATTATCTACGATTTTGTAGATATAAAAGTGATTTTTAGTGGCAGTAGTGCATTAGAGATTGAAAATAGTAAAGTCGATTTAAGTAGACGTGCTTTGTTTTATCATCTTCACTCACTCTCTTTTCGAGAATTTTTATCTATAAAATTTCAAAAAGAGTTTCCAATATATAGTTTAGACAATATTTTAACAAATCATATAGATATAGCGATGGAGTTTAAAAAAGAGTTCAAACCACTTGAATATTTTAAATACTACAAAGAGTATGGTTCCTATCCATTTTTTACCGAGGGAGAGATGGGGTATAACTTGCGACTTAATGAGATTATAAATATCATCCTTGATAGTGAGGTAGCTACCATCTATAATGTTGATAGCCATAAAATAAGCACTATAAGAAAACTACTTTATCTTCTTTGTTTCTCTCATCCATTTGAGTTAAATATTCAAAATATATCTGCATCAGCAGAGATAAGTAGAAATACCCTCTACTCCTATCTCTACTATCTACAAAAAGCAAATCTACTTGAGATAGTAGGTGGTAACTTTAAAAATAAAAAGCTACTCAACAAACCAGATAAGATATATCTTGAAAATATCAACCTCTACAATATCCTCTATAATGAACAAAATATAGGAAGTGTAAGAGAGAGTTTTTTTGTTTCACAACTTAAAATAAACCATAGTATCAAGTACAGTAATATTGGTGATTTTAGTATAGATGATAAGATTATAGTTGAAATAGGTGGGAAAAATAAAAGTTTTAAACAGATTAAAGATATACCAAATAGTTATGTTATCGCCGATGATGTAGAGATAGGAAACGGAAATAAAGTTCCTCTTTGGCTGTTTGGGTTTTTATACTAAATATGAAGATATATAAAAAACTTCCATTGCATTCTGTCATATTTTCATAAAACCACTCAAATACCTGCTACTATTTTTATAAAAAAAAATATCTCTAAAGGGCAGAAATATGATAGAAAGATTTTACCTCAAAAACTACCTTAGTTTTGATGAGATAGAACTAAATTTCAACTCTGGACTAGTTGTATTTACTGGTCCCAGTGGAAGTGGAAAGTCTATACTTATAAACTCTATTCTTACATCTTTAGGTACAAGTAGTTGCGATGCTTCCCTTTGTGAATCTCGTGTGACTTGGGATATTGATGATATTGGGATTATCAATGATGAAGTTAATATTTTTAAACATATAAAAAAAGAGAAATCTCGTTACCTCATCAACAACCAAAGTGTCTCTAAAAAATCTATGCAAACCATAGCCTCTAACTATCTTAGACATCTTAGTTTAAAAGATTTTAGTGATTTTGAGAATGAAAATCTTCTTGATATTTTAGATACACAAATAGCCTCTAAATCAAAAAAGATTATAACTCTCAAAAAAAAATATCAAAACAGTTTTATAGAATATAAAAAAGTAAGAACAGAACTCAAAGAGGTTCAAGAAAAAGAGAAAAAAATAGTTGAACTCAAAGAGTTTACAGCCTTTGAGATAAAAAAAATAGAAGATATTAACCCTCTTCTCTCTGAAGATGAAGAGTTACTCCTTATAAAAAAAGAGCTTTCTAAAAAAGAGAAGGTGCTAGAAAGTATCAATCTTGCAAATGCTATTTTTAACTATGAACATCATGCTATCTCTGCTCTTGATTCACTCGATGTTGATTGTGCCTTTTTTAGTGATGCGATGAATGAGCTTCGTGCTACATTAGATAGTGCAGAGGAGCGTTTTAGTGCATTGGATGATGTAGATATTGAAAATGTTCTTAATCGTATAGAGGAGTTAAGCGGTATTAAAAAAAGATATGGAAGTATTGAAGAGGCACTTTCCTATAAAGAGCAAAAAAAATTAGAACTTATAGAGTATGAAAATATAGCGATAGAAAAAGGTGATTTAGAGAAAAGATATAAAGAACTTTTTTCTAAAGTAAAAGAGTTAGGAGAGGAGCTTACCCATATAAGAACTATCGAACTCAAACACTTTACACAAAAGTTAAATAGTTATCTCAAAGAGCTTTATTTAAGAGATGCACAAGTAGAGATGAAACCGATAGATTATGAGTATTTCGGTAAAGATGAGATATATATAACACTTAACAACACCCAACTTCAAAAGATAAGTACAGGGGAGTTTAACCGTTTACGACTTGCTATCTTGGCTCTCAAATCTGAAAATATGAAACAGGATGGTGGTGTTTTAATGTTAGATGAGATAGATGCTAACCTCAGTGGAGAGGAGTCTATGAGTGTAGCCAAAGTGTTACGACAACTCTCTAAACATTTTCAGATATTTGTTATATCTCATCAACCGCAACTTACATCTATGGGTGATGAACACTTTTTAGTTTATAAAGAGGGAGAGAACTCCTTTGTAAAAAAACTCTCCTCCTCTGAAAAAATAGATGAGATAGCTCGAATTATTAGTGGAGATAGTGTATCTTTAGAGGCTAAGGAGTTTGCTAAGGAACTTCTGGAAGTTAATCAAGAGAGGGGTTAAAAACTACAAACGCAAAAAATTGTGGGCATTGTTAATTTAAGATAGCTAAATTATCATTCCACTTAGCCATAAGTAAT
>CAYOKX010000116.1:0-3819 GCA_964404655.1 uncultured Sulfurimonas sp.
CATTACTTATGGCTAAGTGGAATGATAATTTAGCTATCTTAAATTAACAATGCCATATTTTTGAGATAGAGAGTGTTTATGATAAGTATGATGTTGTTTTATCAAGAAATATGATGATATATTTTGATGATAAAAAAAGAGCAGAAGCGATGCAGGTGATTACAAATATTTTGAGAAAAGATGGTATATTTATAAAAGGTCATGCAGATTCATTAAAAGTTTGTGAAAAACTTGAAAATGTCACATTTGGTATTTTTAAAAAAATATAGTTTATTTAACTATCAAATCGATTGTAGCTATACTTTGAGGTTTCGCAAAGTAGTACCCTTGAAAATAGTTACAGCCTAGCTCTTTGAGCTTTTCATAATGCTCTTTCTCCTCTACCCCTTCAGCGATAACATCAATCTCCAGTAAAGAGCCTAGATAGATGATTGATTTGATTATTTTAATATCTTTTTGATTGTTGAACATATTCATCACAAATGATTGGTCTATCTTTATCTGGTCAAGAGGAAATATTTTAAGATATTGTAAAGAGGAGAATCCTGTGCCGAAATCATCTAAAGAGAGGTTTAGCTGGAGTGATTTTAACTCTTTCATCTTTTGGGCTACTTTCTCCTGCTCCTCTACAAAAAGAGTCTCTAAGAGTTCTAGTTTTAATTTTTTTGGATTTATATTATAGAGATGTAGTAATCGCTTGATATTTGGTACAAAATCATCTTTGTTGAACTGTTTAGCACTTACATTTACTGCTATAATCCACTCTTTTGTTTTCTCTTGATTTTGCCATTTTTGGAGTTGTTTACAGGCAGTATTTAAAACCCACTCTCCTATATCAACTATTAAATCTGTTCTTTCAGCTATTGGGATAAATCGAAATGGTGATAAAAGTCCAAACTTTGGATGGTTCCAACGGATTAAGGCTTCTGCTCCAAAGATAGTTCCATCTTTGGTATATTGAAGTTGATAAAATAGCTCTAGTTGGTTCTCTTTTAAAGCGATGAGTAGACCCTCTGAAACATTGAAAACATCTTTTGCATTACTATCATTTGATTTATCAAAATAGACAATTTTTCTATGATTTTCTCTTCCTATCTCTAAGGCAATATTTGTATGTCTTACTATTTTAAGAGGCTCTTTTTCATTGTTAAATATATCGATACCTATATATGTTTCGGGTTTTATAATAATATTTTCTATCTCAAAGTTAGTTGATAGAATGTTTAGAAGAGCATCTGCTATATTTTGTGCTTTTTGTAACACTACATTTTTGTCACTAGCTACATTTTGATAGTAGAGTATAAAATCACCCATTCCCATTCGTGCAACTAAATTACTATCACTAAAATTTTCTTTAATTTTTTTTGCAAAGAGAGTGAGAGATAGGTCGCCGTATCTATATCCATATGCATGATTGATAGATTTTAGATTTGTGAGTTTTATGTAAAACATAATATTCCAATGAGGAGTATCTTTCTCTAAAATATTTTTTAAAGCACTTAGTAACCCATTCTTATTATAGAGTCCTGTTAATGGGTCATATTGGGTTAAAAACTCTATCTCCTCTTCAGCTTTTTGTTTCTGTTGAAAAAAATCGATAATCTTAGTAAAGAGAAAATTTATCTCTTCGTAGAGCTTACCAAACTCATCATCACGGACTGTTTGGAGTTTATATTGAGTTATCGTATCTTGAAATTCCACTTTTTCTAAAAAATTTACAAGATAGAGAATAGGTTTTGTAAATTGATGAACGTATGCTTGTATTAATAAAAAAGAGATAGTTAAAAAGAGAACTAAAACAGACAAAAAATAGAGAGCATTATCTTTGATAATCTCCTCTAAAGATTCTATCTCTAGTTCAAAGTAGAGTTTTCCATAATAGGTATCATAATAATTCATCTGAGTATAGGTTACAAAAGTTTTATCTTGATTTATCTGTTGTGGATTTTTATATTGAAATATTTTATGTTTCTCTTTATTGAAAAGTACAACTTTTTTAATTTTTGTAAGTGATTGTAATTTTGTTGTAATATCGGTGGCTGTGTTCACATCGTCAAGTAAAATAAGACGTACAAAATCTTGAGAGAGAACTTGAGTGATATTTTTAGCAAGAAGACAACTCTCCTCTTTTTGATTGTAGATATACCAACTTACAAAGGAGATATATCCACTAATAACGATAGAAGATATTAGAAAAAAGATAGCTTTTATAAATTTCTTTTGAATAGAGCCTTTATAAATTGCTGTTTTCATAGTTGATTATTTATTAACAGTCGTTTCTATTGGTAGATGAAAATCATTTGCCCATTCTAGCCAAGAGCCTTCATAAATAGAAACATCAAAACCAAGTTTTTTCAAAATTAAAAAGTGCATAGCTGCATCCGCACCATCTTCACAATAGAGAATAATAGGTCTTTTTGAATCTAAATTTTTATAAAGTTTTGCTGATACATCAAAATCTTTTATAAAACTTTTTGTTCCATCTATATTGTATAAAGAGCGACCAGGGAGGTTTAATGCTTTTGGAATATGTCCAAATCTTTTAGCATGAGATTTTTTACCAATATAAAAATCAAAAGGTCGTCCATCTATAATATATGCTTTCCCAATAGATGTTAAAACATCAAGTTTAGTTTCTAAAAATGAGTTATTTATTTTTGGGATAAAGTCTTGATATTTTGGTTTAAATATTTTAGTTGTGATAGGAAATGTACCTTTTTCCCAATTTTGAAAACTTACTTTGAGTATTCCAACATTATCTGCCCCTAAAACTTTACTAATCCAATAAAATCTAGCCGACCAAATAGGGTTTATTCCACCATATATTAAAATATTGCTTTTGTGAGTTATCCCTAATTGACTAAAAAGTTTTTTTAAATCTGAAAGAGGAGGAAGAAGTAGGTTTGACCCATAAAAAAGCTTTTCAAATACTGGAACACTAACTGCATTTTGAAGATGCCCCTTTTGAAACTCTTTTGCATCTCTTACATCTATGATAACAAGTGAACTATCTTTATAATGTGTCTTCAGCCAGTGAACAGGAACAACATCAGGAATTTTTGCCATTAAGATAGCTGATAATATTGATAATATTAATATATATTTCATCCACAAATCCTCGATTTTTCTTGCTATTGTAGCAAAAAAATTAGTATTTTTCGCTAATCGCTAATCGCTAATCGCTAATCGCTAATCGCTAATAATGATTAATTTTTAATCAAATAACATTAAAATCTCAGGATTTTCCCTCGCAAAAGGTCAAGAGCTTACAGGTGATGACTTTTACGATGTACGGACTATCGGTAACATAAGTGTTGCCATAGTTTGTGATGGTGTTGGTAGTGCCATTGAAGGGGCTAAAGCAGCTAAAAGAACCACAAACTACCTTATGAATAACCTTAAAATACGTCCAAAAACTTGGAGTATCGAAAAATCTATCCTCTCCTTTACACACTCTATAAACTCTATCCTTTATGAAGAATCTCAAATAAATTATGAACGAAGTGAACTTGTTACCACTATGACTATTGTTATCATAGAGGGAAACCGTTTATATGGTGCAAATGTTGGAGATAGCAGAGTCTATCTTTATAGAGATAAACAGCTAAACCAACTCTCACTAGACCACTCTATGGATGAGAAGGGGTATGAAAATGTTTTAACGCAAGCGATAGGTATAGGCAAAAATGTAGAGCCTTTTTACTTTGAAAATATTCTTCAAAAAGATGATAAAATTTTATTATGTAGTGATGGATTATATACAGTTTTAGATGATGAGCAGTTAAAAAAAGGTATAAATATAGGAGCTCACTCTTTAGT
>CAYOKX010000117.1:0-3660 GCA_964404655.1 uncultured Sulfurimonas sp.
TTAGTACAAGAGTAAGTGGAAATGCTATTATCTATACTATCTCCTCTTTTTTAGATTCAAACTTAGGAACTACTTTTAATATTCAATATCATAAAAACTCTTTAAATATTGGTTTTAGACTTTTTATATTTGATGCTTACAAAGTTACTGCTATGAATATACATGCTCTCACTTTTTTCTCAAAACTTTCCTCTTTTAGTGCTGAGTATAATGCTACTCTCTGTTTTGTTGGATTAACTTTTAGTAAAATACCAAAAGCCTTTAAAGAGACATTAGAGGATGCAGGTCTTCTCTTTTATGATAATATGGATGATATACTCCAAAATAAAGAACTTTTAAAAGAACTCTCACAAACAGATAGTATTAGTATAAAAAATAGAAAAACAATTAACAAAAAAATTATTAAAGAGCTTCCAAATTTTATAGATGCAACAGTTTCAACTATTGAGATGATGACAAATGCAAAAGCTATAAAAGAAGCGGTTAATGTTAATGCTCTACTCATCGATTCACACGATGGAAAGATAGCAAGTTCTATCGGTTTTTATGGAGATATAGATGGTATAGTTATATTTATTTTTCCTCGTGAAATAGCAAAAAAAGCATGTGAACTTCTTTTAGGAGAGGAGACTGATGATATTTATATGATACTTGATACCTTAGCCGAACTTGTAAATATTGTAGCTGGTAAAATTAAGATGCTCCTAGCTACACACAGTATCAATATAAATATTACTCTTCCTAGAACATACTCTAATCTAAACGACTTACTTGAAATTGTAGATAATAAAAAAGGTGTTCAAGTAGATTTAGCATTTGATAACGATAAGTTTCTTTTTTTCTTAACAAGATAAAAGCCTCCAATGAGTATACTTTCAAAAATAATATAAAGGTTTTTTATGAAAGTAGCTCCAAGTGTTTTATCTGCTGATTTTGGCAATTTACAGCGAGATGTTGAAGAGATTTGTGATGGTGGATGTGATTTTGTTCATGTAGATGTTATGGATGGTCACTTTGTTCCAAACTTAACGATAGGGCCTGTTGTAGTTTCAGCTATCGCTTCCTCTGCTACAAAACCTTTAGATATTCATCTTATGGTTGAAAATAACACTTTTTTTGTAGAGCTTTTTGCTCCTTTAAAACCTGAATATATCTCTTTTCATATAGAGGAGGAGAAACATCCTCACCGTCTTATCCAAAAGATTCGCTCTTTAGGTATAAAACCAGCTATCGTTTTAAATCCTCATACTCCCCCAGAGTCTATTGAATATCTTCTAGCTGACTTAGATATGGTTTTACTTATGAGTGTAAATCCTGGATTTGGTGGTCAAGTTTTTATAGATTCTGTTGTTCAAAAAGCTAAAAAACTTAATGATATGAGAAATAAAATAAATCCTAACTGTCTTATAGAAGTAGATGGTGGTGTAAATGATAAAAATATTCAAACTCTAAAAGATGCTGGTGTTGATGTTGTTGTTGCTGGAAGTTATGTGTTTAAACAAGAAAATAGAGCAGATGCTATCAAAAGTTTACAAATCTAATGCGAACTAAGATTTGTGGAATAACATCCTATAAAGATGCGATGATAGCAATAGATGCAGGAGCAGATGCTCTTGGATTTGTACTCTATGAAAAGTCTCCTAGATATATCTCAATGAAAGATGCAAAAACAATTATAGATAAGCTTCCTCCTTTTATTGAAAAAGTAGCTCTTTTTGTAAATGTTGATGCACAAACAATTAATAATAGTTGTCATACCATGGGTGCAACACTAGCACAACTCCATTTTGAGGCAGATGATACACTTTATAAAAAACTCACAATCCCTCACATAAAAGTTATACGTGCAAGTTCAAAAGAGGATATTTTAAAATATTCTGATGAATATAGACTTGTCGATGCTTACTGTAAAGCCTATGGTGGAGCTGGTAAACGGATAAATATTGAATGGTTTAAAGATGTTGATTGCTCTAAAATTATTTTAGCTGGTGGACTAGATGATGCTAATGTATCATCTCTAAAATCATATAACTTTTTTGGTGTTGATGTTAGTAGTGGAGTGGAGCTATCGAAAGGGATTAAAGATGCTCAAAAAGTAAAAGAGTTTATAAAAAATGCTAAATAAAGAGTTTCCTTTAGATGCAAAAAGTATCTCTCGTTTAGGTTCAAATGGTCTCTCTCTTCCTGCTATTCGTTCCCAATTAAATGAAGGACTAGACCTATCTCTTGAACTATGGAGAGCGCAAGGTTTAAATATCTTAAAAAAACAGGGCTATTTTTTCTTTGATACAAAATTTATAAAAATAAAAGATGCTGAGTTTTGTATAGTAGATATTGAAACAAATGGCTCCCATCTTGATAGACATCAGATTATAGAACTTTCAGCTATTAAAGTAAGAGATGGTAAAATTATTGATAAATTTGATACATTAGTAAAATGTGATGTTATCAATAAGCATATTACAGCTATTACAGGTATTTCAGTTGAAGATACACAAGATGCTCCACAACTTAAAGATGTACTCTATAAATTTAAACTTTTTTTAGGTGATGCTATATTTGTAGCTCATGATGTAAAGTTTGATTATAATTTTATATCTGGTTCTTTTGAGATGTATGGACTTGAACCACTGTTAAATAGAAGTTTATGCTCATTAGCACTTGCAGAAAGAACTGTTATCTCATTTAGATATGCTCTTTTTTATCTCAATGAGCTCTATTCACTTAATCCAAATGCACAACATCATAGAGCGATGAGTGATGTACTGACAACTTTTGGACTTTTTAAATTATCACTAAAAAATTGTAATGAACATCTCAATAATGTAGAAGATCTAATTAAATTTTCAAAAAATGCACCTAGATTAAAACGACCTAAGTTCGACCCTTTGAAAAAAGAGGAAGAGGAAAAAATAGAAGTAGAAGAGATAAAAGAGTAAAACTACTCTTTTATCTCTATCTCCACCTCTTTAAATTCACCAGGACTTACTAAACGTTCATATCTAGCACTCATTCTCTCTTCAGAACTCATTGCGCGAAGTTTCTTTAATTCAGCTAAGAAATAATCAGCTATCGCAACAGCAGCACCATCTCTATCTCTATGTGCTCCAATAAGTGGTTCATCAAGAACATCATCTATTAGTTTTAACTCTAAAAGGTCACCACTTGTAATTTTCATCGCATTTGTAGCTGCTTCAGCTTTTTTAGGATCATTCCATAAAATTGCTGAACATCCCTCTGGAGAGATAACACTAAATACAGAATATCTCATCATAGCAAATTTATCAGCAACACCGATAGCTAATGCACCACCAGAACCACCCTCACCTATAACGATAGATACAGTCGGAGTATCAAGTTCTGCTAATTCCAATAGGTTTCGAGCTATCGCTTCACTTTGATTTCTCTCTTCAGCACCAATCCCAGGATATGCACCCGGTGTGTCTATAAGCATAAGCACTGGTATATTAAATTTTTCAGCCATTTTAGCTGCACGAAGAGCTTTTCGATAACCCTCTGGATGAGGCATACCAAAATTACGTTTTAGTTTATTTTTAGTACCACGACCCTTTTGTTCACCAATAACCATAACTTTTTCATCACCGATATAACCCATATAACAAACAATAGCATGGTCATCACGAAAATGTCTATCTCCAT
>CAYOKX010000118.1:0-3633 GCA_964404655.1 uncultured Sulfurimonas sp.
CAAACTGCTGTACATTTTTCACACATAATACAAAGAGATGGGTCATACGTATGAATACCCCATTTTTTCTTTTTACGTGCTCTATCACGAACTGCAAAAGATTGTTCAGCTACACCAAACTCTAAAGTTTTATTTTGAAGGTCACACTCTCCTGATTTATCACAAACACCACACTGTAGTGGGTGGTTTACATTGTAAAGTTTCATGATTTTTTGACGCTCATTATAGAGTGATGTAGAGTCAGTTATAACTTCTATACCTTCTACAGGAGGAGTGTTACAACTAAGTACAAAACCATCTTGACCTTTTACTTCAACAGAACACATACGACACGATGCATTTGGAGTAGTTTTTGGTAGATAACACATCGTTGGAATATAGACTCCATTACGACGTGCTACATCTATAATAGACTCGCCAGAATTAGCACTAACATCAACGCCATCGATTTTAAATTTAATCTTTTTAGTATCCATCATGCCCTCCTAATTCGCTACCATAGCTATATAATAACAACGCATACATCTCTCAGCTTCGCTAATAGCTTGCTCTTGAGTAAAACCAAAGTTTACCTCTTCGTTGTTATATTTTCTTATATCTACATCAAGTACTTCTGAGTGAGAACGAGGAACACCCGCTAACCAACCAGTAACTTTCTCTTTTTTGTTATAGACTTTCATCTTACGTAGATGATCTTCCATAATCTCATCATCAGTAAGTGTAATCTCTCCACCATTTTGAACATAACGGCTTATAACAGATGCACCACGTTTAGCTTGACCAACTGCATTTACAATAGTCATAGGACCATATTCACAATCTCCAGAAGCAAAAATACCTTTGCGAGATGTCATATAATCTTTACCATTTGTTTGAATAGTTTTCCAAGATGTCATATCTAGTTCCCACTCTTTTGGAAGGAAACTAAGTTCAGCACTTTGAGAAACTGCTGGAATAAGATAATCAAAATCAATAGTTTCAGAAGCACCCTCAATTTTCACTAATTGTGCACGACCACCATTTGGATCTGGAACTAACTCAAACTTATCTATAAGAAGTGATTTTAAAACATCATCTTCATCATTAATAGTGTTTACAGCAGAGTGAAAAATAAACTCAACACCCTCTTCTACTGCTTCGTGATACTCTTCATAAGTAGTGTTACGGATAATTGTTTTCTCATCACGACGATAGATCATAACAACTCTCTTAGCACCGGCACGAATAGAACATCTTACAACATCCATAGATGTAAATCCACCACCAACACAAGCAACAGTTTTACCAGTTAAATCAACAAAATCACTCGGAAGCATCTGCTGTTCTTGAACTTTTTTAGGAGTTTTTATATCAAACTTCTCATAAAGATTTACCCAGTCAAGAAAGTCTATAGCTCCCCAATAACCTTTAATCTCTTCACGTTCATTTGAACATCTTACCGCTTTAGATATACGAGTTCCAGAAGCTATCATAGTTGCATCATACGATGTTTCAAACTCTCGCATCATATCTGCTGTTACTCTTGTATTTAAGATAAAGTTTACACCCATATCTCTTACACATTCTATATCTTGTTGATATTTACCCCATGGCATTCTATACTCAGGAACACCAACAGTAACTTCACCACCCATAACAGGTAGTTCTTCATAGATATCAACTTCGATACCATCAAGAGCAAGATAGTAAGCCGTAGTTAAACCAGCAGGTCCACCACCGATTACTGCAACTTTTTTCCCAATAGATTTCTTCGGTTTTGCTGCATGGAAAAACCCTAAACCGTGGTCAGTTTCATAGTCAGCACCAACACGTTTAAGCTCCATAATAGCGATAGGGTCATCAAGATTTGTACGACGACAAGCATCTTCACATGGATGAGGACAAACACGACCACAAACATGAGCAAGAGGCATAGTTTGACGAGTTGCTTTAAGTGACTCATCAAGCTTTAAATCTCTAACACCCTCAATATATCCTGGAATATCAACATGTGCAGGACAAGCATCTGTACAAGGTGCTGTTATCTTTGCAATGTAAGATACATCTGAATCATAATGTACTGATTTTTTTTGATTATCAATACAATCCATAAAAATATCTTCAAAGTGTGTCATTAAATCTAATATAGGATTAGGAACAGTTTTCCCTATCTCACATTTAGAAGTAATCTGCATACTTTTACCAATCTCTTTTAAGTGGTCTAAATCAGCAACTGCACCTTCACCACGAGCAATTTTGTCAAGTTGGTCATATAAAATACGACCACCCCAACGTCCAGGAGCACATCTTCCACATGCTTCTGAATACTCTTGATACTGTGCAGCATACTCCATCGCTAAACGGATTACATCTACATCAGCGTTAAATAGAGCCACACCATCCCAACCTATAAAGGCTTTAGAATCACGGTGATCATCATATTGTGCTGGTAGATTGTAAGCTGATTCTTCCCACTCTTCTTCAGGTTTACCTGCATTATTTATCAGTTCACCATTCCAAGTAGAAAAATAGACTTTACCCATAATAGAGTCCTAGTCTTTTTTACAAACGATAGTCCAGTCGACTTCGTTGAATTTTAGAGAGTTCAATAGTACATAACCACTATCTTTTACTAAGTCAGCTGATTTTTGAACTGGAGAAAAATCACCAATTTCAAAAAGAAAAATAGCTACTTCACCAGCTTTATGCTCATCTAAAATCTCTTTCATACGAGGTTCAAATTCTGCTTTTAATTTTCTTAAATCATATCTTTTCATTATCTATCTACCTCACCAAAAACGATATTTGTAGTACCAATAATCGCAACAACATCTGGAATATAGTGACCAGGTAAAAGGTCAGTTAAGATACCTGTATGCCAGAATGATGGAGCACGTACTTTTAATCTATATGGATATGGTCCACCTTGAGAGTTTATATAGAAACCTAGCTCACCTTTTGGTGATTCAGTTGCTACATATACTTCACCAACTGGTGGTCTCATACCTTGTGTTACAAGTACAAAATGTTGCATTAAAGAGTAGTTTTGAGTCATAATATCTAACTTAGGAGCTGAGATATATTTAGGTGAATGTGCCATCAACTCTGTTTGATTATTTGTTACACAATCCATATACATATCTATTGTTTGATAAAGAATCTTAGCAGACTCTCTCATCTCTTCCATATAAACACGGTAACGAGCAAAGTTATCACCCTTATCTGAGAAAGGAACATTAAACTCTACTTCATCATATAACTCATAAGGTTCTTCCTTACGAATATCCCAAGCAACACCACTAGCTCTAAGCATTGGACCTGTACAACCCCAAGAAAGTGCCATATCTGTTGGAATAACACCAACCTCTTCCATTCTCATTAACCAGATACGGTTAGTATCTAATAAATCTTCATAATCTTTAATATTATCAGGAAGTTTTGCTAAAAATGTTTTAAGTTGAGCGATAAAACTATCTTGAATATCTAGTGGAACACCACCAATACGGATAGCTGAATGTGTAAGTCTAGCACCACAATAGCCCTCCATAATATCCATTAGATATTCTCTTTCACGGAAAGCATAAAGGAAAACTGTCATCGCACCAATATCTAGTGCTGTTGTAGCTAACCAAAAAAGGTGAGACATAAGACGGT
>CAYOKX010000119.1:0-3538 GCA_964404655.1 uncultured Sulfurimonas sp.
CTATATTAAAAATCTCTCCAAGAGATATATTTAGTAGAATTGAAGATAATTTTGAAGAGTTTAATAGTTTTACAGATGAAGAGGATAATTACCTTCCTGAGATTGTTGAGTTTGGAAAAGAACTTGCTCAAGAACTGATAGAGGATATAAATAGTAAATTAGGTGGTTTTGTTGAATCAAGAGTTTTAGTAAGTTCATATAGTGATGATAACTTATTTGAGTTTGAAGAGGGTATATCTCAAGTAGATTTTGATGGTTTAGATATCTATTTTGTTATGACAAAAGAGATACCTCAAGATATTTTAAATGCAATCTTTTTAGATGTTACAGAGTATGGAATGAGTGCTGAATTTGTAGGAGAGGATGGAGATATAATCACTCAATCTTATGATTCAGGAGAGTACGATACAGGTTATTTTGAATCAGATGGTTCAGATACATATATTAATATGGAATCAAGTTTTAGCAAATTTAAGCAAGCACAAGAAATATTATTGGCTGATGATTAAGATAGATATTGAAAACTCTTTATTTGGTGTAGTAAGAGAACTACATCAAATATTTGAGGGGAGTAAAGAGTATTATCTTGAACATTCAGATAACAGTTTTAAAGTTCGTCCTGACTTTGGTTATGCTAAATTTTACTTAGATTGGGTCGATAATCGCTCTTATGATATGAGTTTACAAGCCTTAATCCATTTTATACTTTTTGAAAAAAGATATTATAAAAAACTTCTCTCAAAATCAACATATAAAAAATTAAGTGATGCACTTAAAAAAGATAATGAAAAAAGATTTAGTTTTACTCAGAGAGATGAGAGAGATACTATTTTGATGATAGAGCGTTATGCTATAAATTTTGTAAAACTCTCTTTTGAGTCAAATGGTTTAGATATAAAATCTTTTACAGATGCAAATTTTAACAAAATAGCAACTGTTCCAAATATCTCAAAAACTACTGTGATCGATATGAAAATAGTCTATTTTCAGAAATTTTTCTATCAGTTATCAGATTATATTGAAGAAAATATTTTAAGTGAAGAGGAGCAAAATATAATTTATGTTTTATCACAAGATATAGAAAATGTTTTAAAATTGATAGATTTAGTAAAGCTATTATTTTCAGTATCAAAAGAGCTAAGTGAGAAAATTATTAAGATGACTATTGAAAAAGTGATAAAAAATAGTGAGTTTTCTATGATAGCTAGAATTATAAAAAGTAGTGAGTATTTTAATGATAGTGAATGGAGTGATAGGGTTTTATTACTTAAAACTCAAAACTTTTTGTTTCTAGCTAAATAGTTTATTTAAGCACTTCATTAGCAACATTTCCCTAATCTATTATAAATAATTAAAATATCTATAATAGATTAGGAGTTATATATGCCAAATAGATTAGAAAAAGAGGATAGTCCTTATTTACAACAACATAAAGATAATCCAGTAGATTGGTTTCCATGGGGAGATGAAGCATTTGCTAAAGCTGAGAGAGAAAATAAAGCTATTTTTATTAGTATAGGATACTCTTCGTGTCATTGGTGTCATGTGATGGAGGAGACTGTTTTTGAAAATAGGGAGTGTGCAGATATTTTAAATGAACAGTTTGTTTGTATAAAGGTAGATAGAGAGGAACGTCCAGATATAGATAAACATTATCAAGAGGTTCATCAACTTTTAAACCGTCGTGCTGGTGGTTGGCCTACATCTATCTTTTGTACTCCTCAAAACAAACCATTTTTTGCAGGAACTTATATCCCTCCCGAATCAAAACAGGGTTCTATTGAGGGGATGGGCTTTAAAGAGCTTACAAAACTTATAGGCGATAAAGTTTCAAATAATGATGCACAGATTATAAAAAATGCCGATGAGATAGAGGGCTTTTTAAAACATATAGAACACCCTAAAGAGGCAACAGTTCTTAAAGAATCTTTTACAAAAAACTTCCTACTTCAAGCAAAAAATAACTATGAACATAGATATGGTGGTTTCTCAGTAGCCCCAAAATTTCCACATAGTTCAACACTCAATACACTCCTTACAATAGATAGACTTTTTGATGAAAAATCGGCTAAAGCTATGGTGAAAGATACATTAAACGCTATGAAAAAAGGTGGTATCTATGATGTGATAGACGGAGGATTTTGTAGATACTCAACAGATGATAAATGGCTAGTGCCACACTTTGAGAAGATGCTCTATGATAATGCTCTTCTTTGTGAACTCTACACACAAAGTTACTTAACATATAAAGATGAAACTCATCTCACAATAGCAAAAGAGATAGCTGATTTTTGGTATAAATTTATGAGTAAAGATAACCTTTTTTACTCAGCTAGTGATGCCGATAGTGAGGGAGAGGAGGGAACTTACTTTATATATAGTTATGATGAGGTTTATAGTGCTTTACAAGAGGCAAATTATGAAAATATCGAAACTATTTTAGAGAGTATGAGTGTGACTCCAGAGGGTAATTTTGAGGGTAAAAATATTATTAGATTTGAAGATGGAAAGATACCTGACTTTTTTAAAGAGATAAAAATATTACTTCAAAATATACGTAAAGAGAGAGAGTATCCATTTATAGATAAAAAAGTACAAGTATCGTGGTCAAGTATGATGATAAAATCTCTCTTTATTTTAGGAGATATTGATACTAAATATAAAAAAAGAGCTAAAGATAGTTTAGATGCTCTTTTAAAAACGATGTATATAGATGGTAAGCTTTATCATACAATACTTATAGATAAAACTCCTAAAATAGAAGCTTTCTTAGAGGATTATGCTTTTCTCGCATCGGCTCTTATTACCGCTTTTAAACATACCAAAGATGAGATATATCTTATAGATGCACAACGATTTGCAAACAAAGCACTTGAGGAGTTTTATAGTAAAGGTATGTGGAACTTTAGTGTAGGAGAATTTGAAACAAAAGCTGAAACATCTGATAACACATATACAAGTTCTGTAAGTGTGATGATAGATGTTCTCATCTCTTTAGGAACTCTTTTAAAGGATGATAAATATACACACTTTGCATTTAAAACGATGGAGTATAACTCTTACGATTTAGGACGTAAACCGATATATTCTCCTATGATGCTTAAACAGATGTTACGACATCTCAAAGGAGATAGAGTTATAAAATCTACTGTGGAAAATCTAACAGCCAATGCAGATAAACTTATACAACTGCACTATCCATTTATTCAATATAAACAGAGTGAAGATAGTTCGTTTATGGTGTGTGGGGCAAAGAGTTGTTTTGCTAATAGTGATGATGTTAGTAGTTTGGATGAGTTGATAGCTTCATCTTTATAGATAAAAGGGGTTAGTATGGGTTCAAAAAGAGATATGATAGATGATGAGTTAACAGAAGATACAGATATAGATGAGATAGTGCATGAAGATAGACGTATAAAAGATGAGGAAGAGTTAAAAGAAGAAAAAGTAGTATTGGAAGAGAAAAAACAAAATAAAGAAAACAGAAGTGAAGATGGTAAAAGAGTTGCTGTTTGGATAAAAACAGAGGTTCTGGAGT
>CAYOKX010000120.1:0-3489 GCA_964404655.1 uncultured Sulfurimonas sp.
TTGCATTTGAAAGTAGCATTACAGTATCATTTGTAGAGGTATCACCATCTACACTAGCTGCATTAAAAGTTGTTAAAGTTACCTCATCTAAGATATTTTGCATCTCATCTTTACTCACTTTTGCATCAGTAGTTATAAAACAGAGCATTGTAGCCATAGCAGGGTTTATCATACCAGCACCCTTCGCCATCGCACCTATCTTAAAACTATTCCCATCTTCAAGTAGTACCTCAAACGCTATCTCTTTAGAAAAAGAGTCTGTTGTCATTATAGCTTTGGATGCTTCGTGCGGATTTTTAGCTGAGAGATTAAAAGTTGTTATCCCTTTTATTATCTTCTCTTTTGGTATTCTTACACCTATCACACCCGTAGAACTCATAACAGGGTTTATAACCTCTTTTGGAAGAGTTACTAAAATCTCCTCTATATCTGCTATACCAGCTGTACCAGTCATAGCATTTGCATTTTTAGAGTTGATTAGTACAAAGTTTGTTTGAAAATCACCTTTTGCTCTAAAATGTCTTATCGGTGATGCGATCATCTTATTTGTAGTAAAAACTGAAGCGATTTCACATAAACTATCTGAATAGATAAATGCCATATCTTTTACACCATCTGGTTTTAATCCTGCACTAACTCCATCAGAAAAAAATCCCTCTGCTGAAGATACACCATTTTTTAGCTCTTTTAACTTATACAAATTTCAACTCCTTTGGCTTTTCTCTGCCTCTCATTAAATCTTTTGTCGTACTTATACCCTTTTGTGTTCCTATCACTAAAAGTTTACACTCACTACTGATAAGAACATCCCCTTTAGGCATAGATATAAATTTACCATCTTTTTTTGTGATACCAACGACCGAACAGTTTGTAATTTGACGAATATGTGTCTCTTTTAATTTTCTTAGAACTGCCCAACTAAATTTAGGTACTATTATCTCTTGCATATCTAAAGGATTTTCACTCTTGTATAAAAACTCTTCTAGTAAATTTTCCATATCGGGACGAGCAGCCATAGCACTTACACGTTGAGCTGTTAATTTTGTAGGAGATACAACTGTGTCTGCCCCTAATTTTTTAAGTTTTTCAACATCACTCATACTCTCTGCTGAGGAGATGACATAATATGGACGAGGTAAAAAATGCTCTTTTTCAAACAATCTTACAGAAGCGATAAGTGCAATATTATCAGCAATAGAATCTGAAAGTGTTATCAGTCCTTTTGCTGAAGCTAAATGAGCTTTAAGCATAGCTAGCTCAGCATGGGGTTCAGCTTGTAAATATATAGGATATTTATGCTCTCTTGCCCACTCCTCAATCTCTGGTCTTGGGTCTATTACTAAAAAAGGAATATGGTTTTCTCTTAACTGTTTAGTGACCTCTATTGTATAATCATTATGGTAGCAAACAACATAATGTTTTTTCAAACGTGCAATTTTATAAAGCATTCTTCTCTCCTTTAATATAGCAACAATGTTTCCTCTATTTAATTCAGCGATTAGAATACCAACAGCACTAGAAAAAATTGCAAAACCAGCTATTACAAGTGTAATTGTAAAAATTCTTCCAGCTTCAGATATTGGTGCTATCTCCCCAAAACCTACCGTTGTAAAAGTGATACCTGTTTGATATATTGCATCCATAAGAGCAAAATCATCAATAATGACATACCCTAGAGTACCAATCATCATAGTAAGAACAGTTAAAATAAGAGGTGAACGAAATGATTTTAGATGAGGATAAACTTCAGGAAGAAGCTTAGAGTCTGGCTTGGGAGAAACCTCCCAATGCAGAATTTTACGAATCCTTAATAAAAGATTCAATGCTGTTTCCAACTAATACTTAAGAGTTTTTCTTAAGTGTACGTAGTTCTCTAGCAGAAATTTTAATTTTTTTAGTTGTACCATCTTCTAAAGTGATACGTACTGTTCTTAAATTTAATAAAAAACGACGTTTAGTTCTGTTTTTTGCATGAGAAACATTGTTTCCACTCATTGGGCCTTTACCACTGATAGCACATTTTCTTGCCATTTTAGCTTCCTTAAATTGATAGGTTTTTAAAAGTTGCAAATTATACCAAGATTAATCAAAAGTGGAACTTAAGCCTACTTTTTAAATGGTTTTAATCGTTTTATAGTTAAAATAGATGTTATGATTACAAAACAAGATATAGATTTATATATAGATAGAGTTCCTCAAACTTCAAAAATATTAATAAAAACTTTAAAATTATTAAATGAGGGTGAATTAACCTTAGCCGCAAGGGTTGCAGAAAATGATTTATCTTTAAATGCTTATCTCACAAATCTAATAAACAAACCTATTTATGGTCTTAAAAATCGTGTAAATAAGATCCCTCAAATATTTGGTATTTTAGGTATAGATGCAACACAACAAACTTTATATAATTATATGATAAATCTATTATCCCCTAAAGAATGGAAGTTTTTTAAGCTTAATATTACTACTTTTAATAATTTACAAGCGGAACTTTCAACTAATTGGAAAAAAATTTTAATTCATCTAAAAATAGAAGATAAGAATATTGAGAGTGCTATTGCCCTTCTTCCATCAAGTATTATCGTAGCTGAAGCTATCTTCAAAAATCATATAGAAAATATTAATGCTATTAGAATGGTTCAAGATATTGATTTAAACACTATTTTAAAACGATTATCAGGTTTAGATTTATTTGATATTTGTGAAAAAATCACTCTAAAATGGGAGATGCCTCAAATAGTAGCACAATTAATTCAATCCTCATCAGGAACTAAACCCTCTTCTAATAGGGAGATAGATACTCTTGCCAAATGGATGCACCTATTACTTTTTTATACATTATCTAAAAAACAGTTTGTAGAATCACAGCTTAATGATTTTATAGATTTTCAGATAGATTATGTAGATGATATATATAGTGATTTTGCTATATTAATGGATATTTCTTGAGAGCTATACTAAAAGATGGTATTGCTATCTTTAAACCTCAAGGTTTTTTAGATGGAAACAGTAGTGAATATTTTGTAAGTATCGATGATATAGAAGCTACTAAAAAACTTGATGCTACTTTAATCCTTGTTTCATTAAGTAAAGTAATTTTTTTCAATAGAAATGGATTAGATACATTTATAAAGATGTTTCAAAAAGTTTCTCTTTCCAATAGTGCTACATTAGGATTTTGCGATTGTAACGATAAAAAATATGATGCAATCACTAAGTTTTATAAAAATAAATTAACATTTTCCCTATTTAACTCCCTTGAGGTAGCATCTCTTTTCTCTAACAATTATAAAGAGGATGGAAAAAATATTTTACTTTATAGTGAAGATAGGTCACAAAGAACAGCTATGGCAATAGAGTTACACGATTTTGGACATAATCCCATCATAGCTCAAAGTGAAAAAGAGTTTCTCGAGAAAAAGAAAAATGAGTCTTTGTATGATGTTATCATTGAAAAAACTTTTTTATCTCAGCTTGGAGAACAAGTTA
>CAYOKX010000121.1:0-3446 GCA_964404655.1 uncultured Sulfurimonas sp.
ATAGAGCTATTTTAGCATTTGTTTTCTATGTGTTTTATTTTTGACTACTACTTAAAGCTCTTTTAGAGAGTGAGAAAGTGGGTGGAATGGAAGCTTCTGAAAAACTTCTCAATAAAACATTAAATGATGCAGGAGTAACGTATAATGAATTTATCATCAACCTTCAAAAATAAACAGACACTATTTTTTATATCTATTACACTTATTTTATCCACTATTATCACGTTAAATATCTCTTTACTTTATGGATTGATACTATTTGGAGTAGTAATTATTGGTCTTTTTATTCCTGCTGGAGAGAATATCTCAGAAACAGAGCTATTGAATCAGATAAATGATGTGATGAAAGCAGGTGCAGATGGAGATTTAGAACAGCGTATTATTAATATTGATACAGATTCAATCTATTTTGAGATGGCTTGGAACTATAACAACCTACTTGACCAAACAGAAGCTTTTATGAGAGATACTACAACTGCATTAGAGTTAGCAATTACTGAAGATAGTAGTGCTATCCTTTTTACAGATGGTTTTAAAGGCTCATTTAAAAGCTCTGTCGCTCCACTTAACATAGCTATTGAGGGAATTTTATCTGGTATTAGTATGAAATTACAAGGGGAACTTGGTAGTTCATTTAATAAAATAGGTGGTGGAAGTACTGGAGGGATTTTACAAATCAAACACGATATAGAGCGTGGTGGAGAGATTACAAGTATGATTGTTGAATCATCAAGACAGACCAGTAAAGCTTCTGAAGAGAGTTTAGAGTCTGTCGCTTCTGTAAAAAACAATTTTGACCAACTTACAAAAAGTATCTCCGATACAGCTGATGGTATCTCAAACCTTAATGAACAATCTAAAGAGATAGCAACTATCGTAGACCTCATTAAAGATATAGCTGAACAAACAAACCTTCTCGCACTTAATGCTGCTATAGAAGCTGCTCGTGCAGGAGAACACGGTCGTGGTTTTGCTGTAGTTGCAGATGAAGTAAGAAAACTAGCCGAACGCTCCTCTAAAGCAGCAAATGAGATTACGATGACAATCTCCACACTACAACAAGAAACAGTACACATAAATGAATACTCAACAAGTATGCTTGAAATAGCAAATGAATCAGATAAATATATGACTGAACTTGATAGTGCATTACACAATTTTAACTCAATGGCTCTTAAATCAGAAAATGATGCAAATTATATTAATAATATTCTTACTATATCGGTAGCAAAAATTGACCATATCGTTTTTAAATCTAAAACCTATTCAGATGTGATAGCAAACATTATCACAGAGCCTGTTATAGATCATCACTCTTGTCAGTTTGGAAAATGGTATGAAACAGAAGGTAAAGAGCTATTTGAAAATACAAAAGCCTATAAAAAAATACTAGCACCCCATAAACTATTACATAACTCTGTACTTTTAAATATGAACTATGTAATCAATAAAACAGTATATCAAACACAAAATAGTAAAAATATTATCACTAATTTTATAACGATGGAAAAAGCAAGTGAGGAGCTTTTTAATCTCCTCGGAGAGATGATAGAGGAGAGTAAAAAAGATTCTACTCTTTAACTCTCCCACTCCGTCTCAAAAGTTCTCTTCACAGCACCTTTAAAAGTGATAGTTCTCTCATTTACACCTAAGTACAAAGTATCTCCACTCTTTGGATAAACCTCTATACTTTCAGAGATTTTACCCTCTTGCAATGCTCTATAAAAACAAGCTGCCATACCTGTACCACAAGCTAAAGTTTCATCCTCTACACCACGCTCATAGGTTCTAACTCTTAGATTCTTATTATCATCTACATAGGTTATATTTACATTTGTGTTATATTTGTAGCGTAATTCTCTAGCCTCAGCTATATCAAACTCATCAATATTTTCTGTAAAACTTACCAAATGAGGTACACCAGTATTGAGTTGCCACCAGTTTTTACCATTAAACTCTATATCTTTTTCTAAAATCTCTGGAGGAGTTAGTTCACTCAAAACCATCACACCATTAACCTCAGCATTTATAACACCAGCACCTGTTAAGAAACTCATATTTTGAGGAGCTAATCCATTTGAAAAAGCATAATGAGCTGCTGCACGAGAGCCATTACCACACATATCAGCATGACTTCCATCAGAGTTATAAAATTGCCACTCAAAATCATACTCTGTATGAGGTACTATCACTATAAGCCCATCAGCCCCCACACCATCTTGACGATGACATATCTCTTTTGTTAATTCTGTTCTATCTTTTTTTATATCTGAATGGAAAATTACAAAATCATTTCCATTTGCACTGTATTTTGATACTTTCATATTTGTTCTCTTTTATAAAAAATTTCATTACGGTATAATCAGAAATTATATCAAAAAAAGGAGAAGTAATATGCCAATAGTTAGTAAGTTTTTAGGAATAATAATCACGATGTATTGGAATGAATATAATCCTCCTCACTTTCATGCTAAATATGGAGAGTATAAGATTATTGTTTATATCAAAACAGGTGTTATAGAAGGAAAGTTTCCTAAAAGAGCTTTAAAAATGGTTATGGAGTGGTCAGAGTTATATCAAGATGAGCTGTTAAATGATTGGGAACTTTGTGCAAAAAGAGAGATGCCAAAACCTATTTCACCATTGGAATAAACAATGTTAATTTATATAACTGAAGCAAAATATTTATTCAACTATGAAGTTGAACTTACATTTAATGATGGAAAAAAAGGGATAGTTAATTTAGAAAATGAACTTTATGGAACAATGTTTGCACCATTAAAAAATAAAAAAGTTTTTGCCACTGTAAAATTAGATAAAGATATTGATACAATAAGTTGGGAAAATGGAGCAGATTTAGCACCTGAATTTTTATATTATGAAAGTTTTAAAAATGATAAAAGCCTAACAAAACAGTTTCAAGAATGGGGATATATTTAATCTCGAAAAATTTCCAAAAACTCTTTTAATTTTTTAAGTTCAATAACATCTTTATCAAAATTATAAATCGGTTTATCTTTTAAAGAAACCTCATTATTACATTTTCTTCCAGATTGTTTCTGCTCTTTTTTATCACAACAATCATATCTCTGATATATCTGTATCCATAGTTTATCAAAATCTTTTTTATTTAATCTCTTATCTTTTAAACACTCTTGCCAAGTTTCAAGACAATCAGCGATAGGAGATTCTTTTAATTTTATCTCTCTTAAAACTGTTTCTAACTCACCTTTACCATCAATATTCATTATAAAGATTTTTAAATCCAATTCCATCTTATCAAATACACTATTTTTAATATCATTAATTTGTTGTGTTCGTTCTTCTATTCCAACATTATCAGCATCAAAAATAATTCCAACTTTATTTATATCATCACCTTTTAAAAACCTAGATTTTAACTCTACAAGTCTATGTTTTAATTTTCCCATTCCACCTATACAATC
>CAYOKX010000122.1:0-3241 GCA_964404655.1 uncultured Sulfurimonas sp.
GACAGATACGAAGCATTTTACAACCAACAATAGTAAGAACACCTGTACCAAATGCGAAAGATTCAGCACCTAAAAGAGCTGCTTTAACAACATCTAAACCAGATTTCAGACCACCATCAGCCTGAACTTCAACAAGTCCACGAAGATTATTTGCTTTAAGTGCATTATGTGCTTCACTTAAACCTATCTCCCAAGGATTACCTGCAAATTTGATAGATGTTAAAGGTGCTGCACCTGTACCACCATCGCCACCAGAGATAATAATTTTATCTGCATAGGCTTTAGCAACACCAGCAGCGATAGTACCAACACCAATAGTTGAAACTAATTTAACAGCCACACGAGCTTTAGGATTTACCTGTTTTACATCAAAAATAAGTTGTGATAAATCTTCAATAGAGTAAATATCATGATGTGGTGGTGGTGAGATAAGAGTAACCCCTGGAACAGTATGACGAAGTTTTCCAATTAAAGGAGTAACTTTATGCCCTGGAAGTTGTCCACCCTCACCTGGTTTTGCACCTTGTGCTACTTTTATTTGAATCTCTTCTGCACTTCTTAAATATGCTGGAGTAACTCCAAAACGTCCCGATGCAACTTGCTTGATTTTAGAAACTCTTTCCGTTCCAAAACGAGCTTTATCTTCTCCACCCTCACCAGAGTTTGACTGTGCACCTATTCTATTCATAGCAATAGCAATTGTTTCGTGTGCTTCTGGAGATATAGAACCAAGACTCATTGCAGCTGATGCAAAACGTTTAAAGATTTTCTCTTTTGGTTCTACTTCTGAAATATCGATAGATTTTCTATCTGATTTAAGTTCAAAGAAATCACGAATAAATTTAAAACCACGTTTATTTACTAAATCTCTTAATCTATTATAATCCTCTGTTTTACCACTCTCTGCCATTGTATGGATAGCATGAATAACAACTGGACCGAAATCATGATGTTCTTGTCCTGTATAAAATTTATAAAAACCACCAATATTAAGTGGGAATATTTTATTAAATCCACTTTTATTAAATGCACTTTTATGATATTTAGTTATTCTTTCATCTATATCTGCATAATTAAGACCATTGATAGCAGAGTTAGAACTCTCAAAACAATCTCCTACAATAGATTTACTTAATCCAAGAACATCAAAAAGACCAGCATTTCTATAAGATGCTATTGTAGCAATACCCATTTTTGACATAATCTTTAAAAGACCTGCATTTAATGCACCATGAACAGATTTAAGAGCTTCTGAGTTATCAACATTTATAACATTTGAACGTTGAATAATCTCGATAGCTGTTGAAAAAAGAAGATTTGGATAGATAGCACTTGCACCATATCCAATAAGAACAGAAGCACTATGAGAATCTATCACTTCACCTGTTACAGCAATCATCGAGATAAGATGACGTACTTTCGCTTTTAATAATGCAAAATTTACACGACCAATAACCATAGCCATTGGAATGATTTTATTCTCAGCACTAAACTCATAATCATCAAAGATAATAACTCTTGTTTCTTCCTCTTTTACACTTGTTACAACTTTATCAACCAGTTGATTTAAAGCTTCCTCTAAATCTCCTTGATAAGCAGTTGAAAAAGTGTTATTATGATAGTTAGATTGATAACGTGGAGATTTTTTGTCTCCAAATGATTTTAAAACATCTAATTTTTCACGAGTGATAATAGGAGATATAGATTTTAAACGTTGTGCATGTGTTGGAATTTCATCAAGAATATTATGAACCTCTCCAAAACCAGTATTTAAACTCATAACAACTTTTTCACGAATTGGATCAATTGGTGGATTTGTTACCTGTGCAAATTTTTGTTTAAAATAGTCAGAAAAAGCACGTTGTTTATCTGAAAAAGCAGCAATAGGAGTATCATCACCCATAGAACCAACAGCCTCTTTTCCATCAATTATCATAGGTTCAATAACTTGTTCAACTATCTCTTGAGTAACATTGAAAAACTTTTGTCTTTTTACTAAATCTTCATCTTCAAAATCACATTTTGCTACATATTGCTCTTCAACATGCTCTTGAAGATATATCATATGTTCATTTAACCATTTCATATATGGATTTGAACTTTTTAAATAGTTATCTATCTCATTACTTCTTAGTAATTTCCCAAACTTAAGGTCAAGACCTATCATCTCACCAGATTGAAGACGACCTCTCTCTTTAATATCTTCCTCTGCAATATCTACAACACCATATTCTGAAGCGATAAGAAGATTATCGTCATTTGTCACGATATATTTAGATGGACGAAGCCCATTTCTATCTAATACACACCCTATATAGCGACCATCTGTTACAGAAAATGCAGCTGGACCATCCCATGCTTCAAATACTGTTGAATGATATTCATAAAATGCACGAAGTTCTGGGTCGATATGTGGAGCATTTTGCCATGCTGATGGGATAACTGCACGAGCAGCTTTAAAGAAATCCATACCATTAACAATTAAAAATTCAAAGAAGTTATCTGCTGATGCACTATCTGATGAATTTAATTGTAAAATAGGTAAAATTCTAGCTATCTCTTCATCACTAAATACATCTGATTTAATAGATTCAGATTTAATCTCTACATTTATACGATTACCTTCAACAGAGTTAATCTCACCATTATGAGCTACTGCACGGAAAGGTTGAGCTAATCTCCACTCTGGAAGTGTATTTGTTGAGAATCTTTGATGAAATAATGAAAAAGATATTTTAAAACTATCGTCTTGTAAATCTTGATAAAAATCTTTAATATGTGTAGGCATAACTAGCCCTTTATATGAAAGAACCGTAGAACTCATTGAAGCTATATAAAAATCTCTATCATCAATTAACTTATGCTCACACTCTTTACGAGAAAGGTATAAAAGAGCATCAAATCTATTTGTAGCCATTAAAGAGTTTGGTGTGATAAATAGTTGTACAATACTAGGTAAAGATGCTATCGCTTGGTCACCCAAAACATCTTTATTTACAGGTACATCACGGCTTAAAACAACTTTTAAGTCATTATTTTCACAAAACTCTTCTAGTGTTTTAAGATGCTCTCTATTTTTAGTAAATACTGAAGCTACTGCAAATTGTGTTGGAAGTTCAATTCCACTTTTTTTTGCTTCTGCTGTTAAAAACTCTGTTGGCATAGAAAGTAATAACCCACTACCATCACCTGTTTTTCCATCTGCTGCAACTGCACCACGGTGCATCATTCTTTCCAATGC
>CAYOKX010000123.1:0-3235 GCA_964404655.1 uncultured Sulfurimonas sp.
CTGAAATGAAATCTATGCTTCCAATGGGTTCAGGTTTCCAACGTATTGAGTTTGAAATTCCTGCTCGTGCATTAATCGGTTTCCGTGGTCAGTTCTTAACAGACACTAAAGGTGAAGGTATTATGAATCACTCTTTCATAGAATTCCGTCCATTTTCTGGTGCTGTTGAGTCTCGTTCTTATGGTGCTCTTATATCTATGACTGCTGGTTCTACTCTTGCATTCTCACTTTTCTCTATTCAAAATCGTGGTGTTCTTTATATCGGTGTTCAGACTGAAGTATATGAAGGTATGATTGTTGGTGAGCATTCACGTGATAATGACCTTGTTGTTAACCCTATTAAAGGTAAAGCACAGTCAAATGTTCGTTCATCAGGTGCTGATGAAGCTATCAAACTTATTCCACCTCGTGATATGTCACTAGAGCGTGCTTTAGAGTGGATAGAAGATGATGAGTTACTTGAAATTACTCCTAAAAACATCCGTATTCGTAAAAAATTCTTAACAGAAGCGGAACGTAAACGTAATTCTCGTAAAGGGAAATAGTTTTTTCTTTTTACAAACACGATTTTTCGTGTTTGTAATCTTCTTTATTTATTAAAAACTATATAGGGATTTCTTTATTGTATTTTTATTCTATTTTATTTCTTCCTATGATACTTTTTGCAAATCCAATCTATTCTATCTATTTGGAAACTAAAAGTTCAACCGAAGCATTAAAAGAGCATATTAATTATAGTTCTACTCCTGCAAACAAATTTTTCATTATGAAACACTCAGTTGGTTTGTATAGCTCTTATGTACAAAAATCAAGAGTAAGAGAGTCTTTAGAGATTCAGCTTCAACAATATACTGATATTTTTGAACATGCTTATATTGAAAAAATTGAATACCCTTCAAAGTTAATTCGATTAGATTTAATAAAACCATCTAAAATATCTCCTGTTAAAGATATAACTGGTACAGAGTATTATAATCTTAACATATCATTACAACCGATAAAAATGGGTGAGCTACTTAATGTCTCCTATAAATTATTATATGAAAATGATAAATTAGTTTCTTCTCTTGAATTTTTTAATGAGAGTGATGTTTCATTTACCGATACTACACTATATAAAGATGCTAAAGAGATTTATACGGTGTTAAATTTAAAAAGTAAAGATAAAGCCTCTTTCAAATTTACTCAACAAAATGCAAAAAAATATCGATTGACTTTTAGTGTTAATAATCAAATATATCAACTCTTTTTAACTGATATGATAAACTCTATTGCACAAACAACAGTTTATTTTTCATTAGGAAAAACAGAGATATATGAATATTCAAAAGAGAAGATAAAATCTATTAAAGAAAAAATGAAAGGTTCTACTAGAAAGTATTTAGTAAGTATAAAAGCGAGTAGTGATTCTATTCCTATCGGGGGAGCTCCCTATAAAGATAATTTAGACCTTTCCTACCTTCGGGCATTAGAGGTAAAAAAAGAGATGGAGTTACAACATTGATAAAATTTATTTTTATAATGATTATCTATTTTTTAAATCTAAATGCAATAGAGATTTTTCTAGGTAAATCTCTTTCTTTAAAACCACTGGAAAATAAGATTTTAACACTCTCTCCAAAACTTATAAAAAATGTAATAATTGTAAAAACAGAGATGAATTATTATGAAGCATATCTTAAAAAAGATAGAGATATAACTACAAAAGAGATAGAACTTTATAAGATAGAACTACCTCAAACAGAACTTGTTTCCGTTTCTGCTAATTTTTTAAAAAATATTGTTGTTGATTTTGAAAATCCCCCAAAACAAAAATCTTTAGAAAATAGAGGAGATACTAAATATCTTATAGAAGCTTTTGGTTCATACTCTCCTGCTATTAAAAATAGTGGTGTTGATAGTGGAACTATTTTAAATCGTAGAGCCGAAGTGGCTCTTTTTCATAGAACAGATACTTTACATCTAAATTTAGGGGATATTGCTCAACCTAAAGATATATATAGTTTTGATATCTGTAATAAACATAGTTATTGTGGTGTTTTAAAAAATATCTCTATACAAAATCGTTATGCTTTTTTACAATCTAGTGCTGAATCAAATAAGAGTCAGATAAGTGATAGTATAGGGGCTTTGCTTAATAAAGCTATGAATAATAAGAGATATTATCTTACTATATTAGATGAACAAGTTCCTTTTTTAGGGTTGTATTTTAGTGCTAAATCTTTTAAATATCTTTTGAGTGATTATAAAGCTTTAGATGGAACAAAGCACGATACACAAATTTCACTCAATTTAGAGCTTTTTAAAAATGGATATTTTGAATCAGATAAAAATTTTCAACGTAAAATTAATGAAACTAAAATTTCCTATCTACAATTTATATTTGATATGAAACAGAGAAGTTTAGATGAGAAGTTATTTGACCTTCAAAAGTATAGATTGGAAATACAATTTCAATATTATAAAAAGTTAAGTGAGTATTATGAGGGAGTTTTACGTCGTAGAAATATTCAGCTTCGTTTAGGATATAGCACCATACAAGATACACATCATATAGAGGAGCGTTTAGATAACTCTCGACGGATGCTTAAAATGTATAGTGCTGAGGAGTTGAAAAAAATTCCTCATCAACTCTTTTTACTTTTAAATAGTATTGAGTGTATCTCTCTTATTGAACAGGAAAAAATAGTTCAGCTTTCACAACAATCAAGTATCTCTTTAAAAATACAGGATAGATTTATAGACAGAGCTGATTTTGCAATAGAATATACAGATAATTTAAGAGTTAATCTTTTTGCAGAGCATAGAAGTGTTGATAAAATTGGAAATTATCAAAGTGTTGGTTTTCGTGTTGATATACCGATAGATTTTAGAGGAAACCAAAATGAGCTTGTTAATATAGAAAAGAGTAATTATAAACTTCAAAAAAGTGCTATAAATAAGCGTATTAAGCAAAAAATATCCTCTCTTTATTCTCAATATAATTATCAAGTAACAGAATTAGTAAACCTACAAAATAGTTTAAAATATCTGTATGACCGTCAGCATCAACTTCAAAATATTCAAAATAATATTATTTTAGGGTTTAAAGAGAATCCAGAAAGAGAACAGAAACTTTTAACAATAAAGATATTAAATATGCACTATAAAATATATATGCAACGATTAAATAGTTATAAAATATTACTTCAAATCTATTATTTAAGTGGTGTAAAAAGTATAGAAGAGATAGTTA
>CAYOKX010000124.1:0-2990 GCA_964404655.1 uncultured Sulfurimonas sp.
TAGATGGAGCTTCAAGAGCTAAACTTATTCAACTTCTAGCTTGGACACCTTTAACAGTAAATGGTCACGATGGTTTTAAAATGGCTATGATAACTCGTGGTGGGATAAATTTAAAAGAGATAGACCCTAAAACTATGCAAAGTAAGATAGTAAAAGGGTTATACTTTTGTGGAGAAATTATAAATCTTGATGGACCTTGTGGAGGGTATAATCTTCAGTGGTCTTTTGCTAGTGGTGTTTTGGCAGGAAGATTATTACCCTAATCTTCCTAACTCTCTCTCAAACCATCGAACTAAAATCTCTCTCTCCTCTTGTGTCATCTTCGCTTCATCGTGAAACATCAAGTAACTAGAAAGTGGCATCATCCCATTTTTAATAGTCTTTATAGCTCTTTGTAACCGTGCTTTTTTTATATCATCTGATATATTTTTATAGTTAGAAAAGTTCAAAGCTTCTCTTGCATCGGAGATATGTGAAGCTATTCCAAATGATAAAGGAGCAATATCTGCATATATAGAGTATTTTGTTTCATTAGAGTGACAATCATAACAACTTTTTTTTAAAATTTGCATCACTTGAGTATCTGTATGCAAACTCACTCTTTCATCAATTTTTGGATTAGTTTTATCTATAGGAATAAACTGAATAGCTACAAGGGAAAACATTGTAAAAAGAACTATTTTTTTTAACATCTATCTACCTTTAAAAAAGAGTTACAAAAATGCAACTCTTTTACTATATAGTTTATTATATACCTTCAGCTATCATAGCATCAGCAACTTTTTTGAATCCTGCGATGTTTGCACCATCAACATAATTTCCTTCAACACCATAATCTTTTGCTGTTAAAGAAACTCGTTTACAAATCTGTTGCATAGTCTCTTTAAGTTTTGCATCAACTTTTTCAAAACTCCATTTAATCATAGAAGCATTTTGAGCCATCTCAAATTCACTTACAGCAACACCACCAGCATTTGCCGCTTTTGCTGGAGCAAAACATAAACCATTTGATTGAATTGCCGTTATCGCCTCTGGAGTTGATGGCATATTTGCACCCTCTGTAACACTTACACAACCATTTGCTATTAAGTTTTGCGCATCTGTTTCTGTTAGCTCATTTTGAGTTGCACAAGGAAATGCTGCATAACATTGAATATTCCATACGGCATGACCATTTTCTGGATACTCAGATACAGGAATATATTTAGAATCAGGATGAACCTCAATATAACTTTCTAATGAAATTCTACGTTTTAACTTCATATCTTTTAAAAGCTCTAAATCAACTCCTCTAGGATCGTATATAGTTCCTTTTGAATCTGTACAAGTTACAGGAATAGCACCTAAATGCTGAAGTTTTTCTATAGCATGTAGAGCCACATTTCCAGCACCACTTACAGTACAAATTTTACCCTCTAAACTCTCTTTAGATTCCATCTCTAACATAGTTTCAGTAAAATATACAGCACCATAACCTGTAGCTTCTGGACGCATAAGTGAACCACCAAACATAAATGGTTTACCCGTTAAAACACCCTCATAAGTAGAAGTTATCTTTTTATATTCGCCAAAAAGGTATCCGATTTCACGACCACCTACACCGATATCACCCGCAGGAATATCTATACGAGGTCCTATATATTTATGAAGTTCTGTCATAAATGCTGAACAAAATTTCATAACTTCAAAATCACTCTTTCCTTTAGGATCAAAATCACTTCCACCTTTACCACCACCAATAGGTAAACCTGTCAATGAATTCTTAAGAATCTGTTCAAACCCTAAAAACTTAAGAATCCCCTCATTTACTGTTGGATGAAAACGAAGTCCACCTTTATATGGCCCAAGTGCATTGTTAAACTGAACTCTATAACCTGTATTTACTTGTATATTTTGATTGTCATCCATCCAAGTAACTTTAAACTTAATAATTCTATCAGGAACAACTAATCTCTCTAAAATTGAATATCTTTTATACTTCTCATCAGATTCTAAAAGTGGTGCAATTGAGTAGATAACCTCTTCCATCGCCTGATAAAAAACTTTATCTTGTTCACAACCTTGCGTTTCAAATTTTTTAATCTCTGTTTCTGCTATTGACATATATATCCCTTGTAATTTAATTTTTTAATGCTGTTTTAATCATCATTCTACGTAAGTATGCTATTTTACTCTGTAAAGGTAAATCTTTAGGACATACATCTTCACACCCTAAAAGAGTCATACAACCAAATACACCATCTTCATCACCTACTAACTCATAATAATCTTCATCACTTCGCTTATCACGAGGGTCTAAATGGTAACGTGCTATTTTATTAAGTCCTACAGCACCTACAAAATCTGGCTTCATCTGTATTGTACCACATCCAGCCACACAACAACCACACTCTACACAACGGTCAAGTTCGTAAATCTCATCTGCCAGAGATGGTTCCATTCTCTCCTCTAGCTTATCGACATTTAACTCATTCTCTTTCTCATGTATCCACGTCTCTAAACGCTCATTTAATCCTCTCATCCATTTTCCAGTATAGATAGACAGATCTCCTATAAGCTCAAAAAGAGGAAGAGGTGCTAATGTAAAATGCTCATCAAGTTTTGCCGTCAATGTTCTACATGCAAGAGTTGGGCGACCATTTACCAACATAGAACAACTTCCACATATTCCAGCACGACATACAAAGTCAAACTTTAATGAATTATCGTGATGCTCTCTTATCTCATTGAGTGCCACAAAAAGAGTCATACCTATAGCTTCCTCTATCTCAAAAGTTTCCATATGTGGAAAATCTTCTGGGTCATGTGGATCGAAACGCAATATACTTATTTTTAATGTTCTTACCTTTTTTATATCATTACTCATACATTTTCTCCTAATCTTTCATTTATCCCACGATATTTTTTCGGAAGTTTCTCCAAATATGGCATCAGTGCATCTTGTATCTCAAAACGGGTTGCTCCTTTTGCCTCTAACTCCTCTTTTATCT
>CAYOKX010000125.1:0-2438 GCA_964404655.1 uncultured Sulfurimonas sp.
AAGAACAAACTTAATAGACAAAGAACTTATAAAATGTGGTTGGAATGTTGATGATGTTACAAAAGTAATTCAAGAGTATGAGATTAGAGTTGATGGAGATACTCGATATGTTGATTATGCTTTAGTAAATAAAACTGCACATATTATAGCTATTGTTGAAGCTAAACGACAAGATAGAACTCTTGGAAATGCTAAAACACAAGCTGAATATTATGCTAAAGGTATCGAAAAACTTCAAGGTTTTGCACCATTTGTATATATAACCAATGGTAGTGAAATAGAGTTTTGGGATACTCAAAACTATCCGATACGAAAAGTTTTATCATACCACTCTCTTGATGATTTAGAAACTTATAGAAAACGAAATGAAAATAGTATAAAACTATCCTCCGAACTCCTAAACAAAGATATAGCAGGACGCTATTATCAAGTAAATGCTATCACAAAAACTTTAGAAACTCTGAACAATAAAAAGAGAAGTTTATTATGGGTTATGGCTACTGGAACGGGGAAAACAAGAACGGTTATATCTCTTATAGATATATTACTTCGTCAAGGGTTTATTAAAAGAGTTCTTTTTTTAGCAGATAGAAGAGAGTTAGCTCGTCAAGCTATGGACAACTTTAAAGAGCATCTTCCTAGCCAATCAAGAGAGCGAATAGAAACAGAAAATTTTGAAGATGATAAAATAGTATATGTATCAACCTATCAAACTATGATGAGCCTCTTAAAAAAGAGAGATATATCACAAGGATTTTTTGACCTTATCATCGCTGATGAGAGTCATAGAAGTATCTATAACTATTATGGACAACTCTTTTTAAAATTTGACTCTTTAAAGTTAGGTTTGACAGCTACTCCTGTTGATTTTATAGATAGAGATACTTTTCAGTTTTTTTGTACAGATAAAGGAAACCCTACTTTTGCTTACACCTATGAAGAGGCATTGGAAGATAAGTTTCTCTCTCCTTATGATGTTGTTGATGTGAAAACAAACTTTTTAAGTGATGGTATACGTTTTAATCTTCTTCCAAAAAATGAGCAAGAGAAACTTTTAGTTGATGGGTATAGTGGGGAGGAGATAGATTTTGAGGGGAGTAGTGTTGAGAAGATGGTTAAAAACGATGATACAAATCGGCTTATACTTACAACACTTATAGAGGATGGTTACAAAGACCCTCAAACCAATCTTCCTGCAAAAACAATCATCTTTGCTATCAACAAATCACACGCATATCGACTTGTAAAACTCTTTGATGAGCTTTATCCTGATTATAACTCAAAAGTAGCTAAAGTTATCGTTTCAGACCTTAACAATACAGATGAACTTATGAAAGAGTTTATAGATAAAGGGGAAGATAATGGCAGTGAGTTTAACATAGCTATATCTGTGGGTATGTTAGATACTGGTGTAGATATTCCAAAACTGATGAACCTTGTTTTTGCTAAACCTATCTACTCTAAATCAAAATTTTGGCAGATGATAGGGCGAGGAACAAGACTCTATGATAACCATTATAAAAAAGAGAAGTTTGTTATATTTGACTTTTGGGGTAACTTTAACTATTTCAACGAGAAACCAACGGGAGAGATGCCAACGGAGCAAAAATCACTTCATAGGATGATTTTTGAGCAAAATTTAGCACTTTTAAAAAGTTTAGATAGCGATAACCTCAAAACTCTAAAAACTGAGATACAAAATCAGATAGAGCAGATACCAAAAAATGACTACTATATAAAATTTCATAGAGAGATATTAAACCCTTTTATAGATGATTTTGAGGGTAATTTAGCCAACCTCTCTACCATCTCAAAACTGTTTGATAGAATAACGGTTAAAAATTATAGTGAGTTGAGGTTTAGGCTTCAATGTAAAAAACTTCAAACCTATAAAGTTATTCAAGAGGATGAGAAACTTCAAAAAAGTATAGAGAAGATTGTTTCAGATATTTTACGACTTCAAAAAACTATATCGGCAGTGAAAGAGCAAGAGTTACTTTTAGAGGAGGCTCAAGAGGGTAGTTTTTGGTTAGAACTTGATTTTGTAGCAACCGATGCCACAGCAAATATAATAGCACCACTTATGATATATAAATCAAAATCAGAAGATATAAAAGAGTACCATTTTGACCTCAAAGATGCTATAAAAAGTAAAACGAGTATAACTATAAATCATCTAAGTGTTGATTTGAAACTCTATGAGGAAAATATACGTAACACTATTGAAACAATGCTCAGTGAAAGTCCTGTTTTACAGAAGTTATTTTTAGGTGTAAAGTTAAGTGATGCAGATATAGTTTCACTTAAAAATGAATTATTAAAAGAGGATATAGAGGTAGAAAAATTAAGTGAGATGTTTACGTGTAAATCGCAAGACATTGAGGATATATTTACCCATATTATCAACCAAAAAGAGTATAAACTTCCCTATCTTTTAG
>CAYOKX010000126.1:0-2125 GCA_964404655.1 uncultured Sulfurimonas sp.
GTCATGGTCTTCCTTTAGAAGATATGGAGTTTGTACAATTTCACCCATCTGGACTAAGTGGTAATGGTGTTCTTATCTCTGAAGCTGCTCGTGGTGAGGGTGGACGTCTTTTTAACTCTAAGGGTGAAAGATTTATGGAGAAATACGCTCCAAATGCTATGGAACTTGCATCTCGTGATGTTGTAAGTCGTGCTATTCTTAACGAAATTCGTGAGGGTCGTGGTGTTGGTCCAAGAAAAGATGCTGTTTTTATCGATGTAACACATTTAGGTAAAGATTTGATTATGGAAAGATTACCAGAGTTACGTGATTTAGCTATCACTTTCTTAGGTCTTGATATGATTAAAGAACCTATTCTTATCTCTGCAACTGCGCACTACTCTATGGGTGGTATTCCTGTAAATATCGCTGGTAATGTTCGTAAAAACAATGATGAATTAGTTGAAGGTTTTTATGCTGCTGGTGAGTGTTCTTGTGTATCTGTTCACGGTGCAAACCGTTTAGGAGCGAACTCTGTTCTTGAAGCACTTCTTTTTGGTCGTTTTGTTGGTAAAACAATGGTTGAAGAGATAGATAAAATAGAACTTCGTGTAGCAACTCAAGAGGATGCAAAAACTGCTGTAGCTGAGATAGATTTTATGCTAAATAACAATGGTAATGAAACAGTTCCAGGACTTCGTGAAGAGCTTCAACAATGTATGACTGCAAATGCAGGTGCATTTAGAACAGAAGAGACTCTATTAATCGCTATTGACACTATTAAAGATTTACGTAAACGTTTTGAAAATATCCGTATTAAAGATAAATCAAAAGTGTTTAACACTGAACTTCAAGAAGCTATCGAATTTGGTCATATGATAGACTATTCAGCGTTTATCGTTGAGAGTGCTGTAGCTAGAAAAGAGAGTCGTGGAGCTCATTATAGAGAAGATTTTGAAACTCGTAACGATGAAGATTTCTTAAAACATACTATGGCTTATATGGATAAAGATGGTGAAATTAAGCTTGACTATATGGATGTTGTTCTTGGAAAACATGAACTTAAAGCTAGAACTTACTAAGGGGAACAGATGAGTACAAATACAGTAACATCACAAAAAGTAAATTTTAAAGTATTTCGTTTCAATGCAGATGAAGATTACTTACCATATTATGAAGATTATAATATGGAAGTTACTTCTGAAGAAGTTGTTTTAGATATTTTAAATAGAATTAAATGGGACCACGATGGAAGTTTTTCTTATAGAAGAAGTTGCCGTCACGGTATCTGTGGAGCATGTGCTATTAAAGTAAATGGTCGTTCAACTCTTGCTTGTAAAGAGAGTATGAATACAATGGTTGAGTTTTTTGGAACTGACCTTGTTATAGAGCCATTAAGTAAGAAACGTGCTATTAAAGATATGATTATAGATAAAGGTGACTTTTGGGAGAAGCATGATGCTATCCATCCTTATCTCGTTTCAGATGTTGAAGAGCATCCAGAACATGAGCATATAGTGACACCTGAAGAGGCTGAAGAGTTAAACGAAGCTGATCTGTGTATTCAATGTGGTGCTTGTCATTATGCTTGTCCAGTTGTAGATGTAAATGAAGATTTCTTTGGCCCAGCTGCATTTGCTAAGGCTTATCGTTTTGAAGCTGATGTTCGTGATGATGCACATGTAAGTAGATTAACTGAACTTCATGAAGAGAAACAGGGTCTTTGGGATTGTGTAAAATGTTATGAATGTGCTGAAGTTTGTCCTAAAGATGTAAATCCTATCGATAAAATCACTAAACTTCACCAGATGCTATTTAAAGAGGGTGTTGCAAACTCAAATGTAGCTACACGTCACGCCGTTGGTTTTAAACACTCAATAGCTAGAAATGGTGTACTTGATGAGGGTGGAATGGTTCTTTATTCTGAAGGTCCTGCTGTTATTAAGCATATTCCATTAGCACTTAGAATGTTTGTAAAAGGCAAAATTGTTCCACCATGGGGCATCACAAAATCTGAAAACCTTGATGAGATTAAGAAACTTGTAAAATCTTCATCAACAGCAAAATTTTAGGAGTATAAGTAGATGGAAAAATTAAAATATGCACTTTTTACGGGATGTACTGCTAAACAAAGTACACCTGAGCA
>CAYOKX010000127.1:0-1990 GCA_964404655.1 uncultured Sulfurimonas sp.
TGGGATTGACTATAACATCTACATTTTTAATATTGGGATTTATTTATAAGAGTATAGGCTTAAAATAAAGGTATCAAAAATATGAAGGAAGAACTCTAAAGAATGTGTGCAGTTTTCGGAATAATAGGCAAGTATAATAACTCAAAAGCAAGATTAGCCCTCTCAAAACTTACACATCGAGGACCCAATTATTGTGGTGTGTTTCAACGAGATAATCTTTTTTTTGCACATCAAAGATTGACTATTGTAGACTCTCATGAACGCTCTCATCAACCTCTACAATATAAAAATATTTTACTCTCTTTTAATGGCGAGATTTATAATTTTCAAGAGTTAAAAGAAGAGTTAGATTTTGATTTTCAAACAGAATCAGATAGTGAAGTAATTATCGCCTCTTATCTTAAATGGGGTATAGAGTTTGTGCATCATTTTCGTGGGATGTTTGCCATAGCTTTGATGGATGGTGATACACTCTACCTTTTTCGGGATAGACTAGGCAAAAAACCTCTCTTTTTTATGCAAAATAGCTCCTTTATATTCTCCTCTGAACTCAAAGCACTTACCCCATTTTTAGAAAAAACTATTATGAATAATGATGCTCTTTTGAGTTATCTCTCTTTTTTAACACCTACACCACCCCATACATTTTATAAAGGTATCTCAAAACTCTCAGCTGGAGAGTTTTTGACTCTCAAAGATGGGGTCTATAAAGTGCAACAATATTTTGATATTTTAGATACTCAACCAAATATCATTACAGATAGAGATGAAGCTATATATAAGATAGAACAAATTTTAGAAGAGTCTATCTCTTTACGGCTGAACAGTGATCTACCTATCGCCTCACTTCTTTCTGGTGGGATAGATAGTGCAACTATAAATGCCTATGCTCTTCAATATGGGAAAAAATTAAATACCTATACCTTAGGCTATAAAGAGTTTGCCAAATATGATGAGCGAAAAAATGCCAAAGAGACAGCAGAGTTTTTAGGGATAAAAAATAGTGAGGTAGTTATAGGAGAGGAGGAGTTTATAGGTGCAATGGATAGTGTGCTTGATACTCTTGATGAACCTTTAAATGATCCTGCTTCCATTCCTCTTTATCTTCTTTTTGAACGTATTAAAAATGATGGTTATAAAGTGGTTATGAGTGGAGAGGGAAGTGATGAACTTTTTTTAGGGTATAGACAATACTTTGAGTATTTGGATATTGAGGGTGCTAAAAGTTTAGCACATAAAAACTGGTTGAAAAAATATTTTCGTGCTAACTTCTCTATGAATAGAGAGTGGGAGTGGTACAAACGAATATTTGATGATACTCTTCTTTTTAGAACCTCAGGAGATAAGTTTACAGACCTCCAAAAAAATGCCCTTATGCGACGAAATATAAGAGATAATGAGTCACTCCAATATCTCCAACCATATAGAACAAGATTTGAAAATTCAGCACATAGTGATGAGAGCATTTGGTATAGTTATATAGACCTCAACATCTTTCAAGCAGAACATTTCTTAACAAAACTAGACCGTGTAAGTATGGCTCACTCTATTGAGTCGCGTACTCCATTTTTAGACCATAAGCTAGTAGAAACTGTTTTTAGTATAGACCCTAAACTTCGCTATGAAGATGGTGTCACAAAATCTCTGTTAAAAGAGGTGATGCAACCGATGCTCAATGAAAAGATTTTAAAAAGAAAGAAAAAGGGGTTTGCTAACCCATATATGGAGTATCTTATAAACTCTCAAAAGATAGCACTTATAACTGAAGTCAATAAACAAACAGGAATGTTTAAACCTAAAGAGCTAGAGGAGTATATACACACAGCTTCAAAAGGAAGTTTTAAACAGCACGTGTGGGGTCTTTATGTTTTATCTTACTGGATTAAGAAAAATCTTCTCTAATTAAGTATAAACCAAGGCAAGAGAGTATAAATTTCTAGTTATGAATATAAAAACAAAACTAAATATACTCCTTATCCTTACTATTTTT
>CAYOKX010000128.1:0-1958 GCA_964404655.1 uncultured Sulfurimonas sp.
TATATCTTCTGAAATTCTATGATTTAGATAAAAGCTAAGAGCTGTACCTCCTACGAAGTACAACTCTTCATCAAATATATCATTATTATAAATCTTTTCAATAGCTTTTTTAACATTAACAGTCATTAATTATACCTAATAGTTGTTTATATATATCGTTCTGAGTAAACTTGCCACTTAAAGGTATATCTATACCACTTATAGCTATATAACCTTTTTTGTATATCTTTTTATATTTATCTAATAAAACACCTTTTACCATACTTTTACCAAATTCATCACATAATCTTTTAATATCATCTTTATTCATAGTAGATAGATAATTTGAGATGATAGCATATACTTTTTGCCTACTTGTTTCATTTGTTTGCCAAAACAAATTAGTAGAATAATTTTTTGGATTAAAAATAATCACATCATCAGTATCTACTACATTTATCTTTTGTTTTGCTTCATTGTACTCTAAAGACTCCAATAGACTATATAATCTATGTCTATTATTCTTCCAATCCCTTAGAGTTCTATCTGGTACATCCAATAATTTACTGATTTGTTGTTGTGTCAAAGACAAACCCTTTTTAGTTTTTTATATATTATAGGTGAATATCGCCTATTAGTCAAATATTAGCATATTTATTAGTCTCTAAAAAAGATTGAAACCTCCACCTTATAGGCAGACAAATTTATCTCACTATTGCTCGAAACTGATATAATATTAGAGAGGAGTAGAGAGAATGAAATACAGATATGGAAGTCATACAACCTTTAAGATAGAATATCATTTTGTATTTGTAACAAAATATAGATACAAAACATTAAAGGGAGATGTAGGATATAAAGATTTTGGTGTGGAAGTCCATATTGGTTCATCATAATCCTTTAAAATTGATACCCTAAAAACATAGGGTATCAAACTACTATAAAAGCCAGTAATTATGGGCTTTTATAGATACTTATAGTTTCTTAAAATTATACGTTAAATCTAAAGTGCATAACATCGCCATCTTGAACGATATACTCTTTTCCCTCTAAACGCATCTTACCAGCATCTTTTGCTTTTGCTTCGCCCCCTAATGCTACAAAATCCTCATAAGCGATAACCTCAGCACGAATAAAACCTTTTTCAAAGTCATTATGAATAGCTGCTGCTGCACGTGGAGCAGTTGAATTTTGTTTAATAGTCCAAGCACGAACCTCTTTTACACCAGCAGTAAAATAGCTCATAAGTCCAAGTTTAGCAAATCCTTTATGGATAATTTGGTCAAGTCCAGATTCAGCTATACCAAGTTCAGCTAGAAACTCTTCCGCTTCTTCATCATCAAGACCAACAAGTTCCTCTTCCACTTTCGCACAAATTTTTATAATCTCTGAACCATTTTTTTGAGCATGTTCTTTTAGTGCTTTTACATAATCATTGTCAACTGTATCAGATTCCTCATCATCAAGACCCTCTTCATCAACATTTGCACCATACATAATCTCTTTTTGAGTTAAAAATCGTACCTCTTGATTGAGTTGTTCATATATCTCACTATCAGCATCTTTAAAGTTTCTAGCCATATTTCCATCTGCTAAAAACTCTAAAAGCTCTTCCGCCATCTCTAATGATGCTTTAGCTCCCTTATCTGCTTTAGCTTGTTTTTTAAGTCTATCTATTCTATTAGACAACACTTCAATATCTGCTAAAATAAGTTCAGTTTCAATAATTTCAACATCTCGTAAAGGGTCTATACTTCCCTCAGTATGCACAATATTTTCATCATCAAAACATCTAACAATATGTAAAATAACCTCTGTTTCACGAATATTAGATAAAAATTTATTTCCTAAACCTTCACCTTTAGATGCACCCTTTACAAGACCAGCAATATCTACAAAATCTAAAGTAGAGTATTGAATTTTTTCAGGATTAACAATTTTTGCTAACTCTTTAAGACGTTTATCTGGAACAGGAACTA
>CAYOKX010000129.1:0-1865 GCA_964404655.1 uncultured Sulfurimonas sp.
TTGGGAGCATTATACTCATCTGAAAGAGAAACATCGACTACTATTTCACCATCTTTAATTCCAAATCCAACTAAAGAACCCTCAACTACTCTCCCCTCTAAAATCAAGTCAGCCAATCTATCTTCAACTATCTCATATAATGCTCTCTTAAGAGGTCTAGCACCATAAATAGGATCAAATCCAGCTTCAGCAATATAAGCTTTAGCTTCAGGTGTTAAAACAAGTTTTATATCCCTTTGTTCTACTTTTTTGGCTATATCACTAAAAAATATATCTACTATATCTATTATCTGCTCTTGACCAAGTGCATTAAAAATCACTATATCATCTAAACGATTTAAAAATTCAGGTTTAAATGATTGTTTTAACTCACCCATAACAAGAGTATCTAACTCCTCAGATTTTGGGTTATTTATGATTTTATCACTTGCAATATTTGATGTTAAGATGATAATTGTATTTGTAAAATCAACCGTTACACCTTTGTTATCTGTCAAACGTCCATCATCTAAAACTTGTAAAAGCATATTAAAAACATCTGGATGTGCTTTTTCTACCTCATCAAATAAAATTACACTATATGGTTTACGACGAACAGCCTCTGTAAGCTGTCCACCCTCCTCATATCCAACATACCCTGGAGCTGCACCAACAAGACGAGAAACTGAATGTTTCTCCATATATTCACTCATATCTATACGAACCATAGCATCTTCACTATCAAACAGAAATTTTGCAAGTGTTTTAGCAGTTTGAGTTTTTCCAACCCCCGTAGGCCCTAAGAAAAGAAAACTACCGATAGGAGAGTTTCCATCCGATAAACCAGCTTTATTTCTCTTAATAGCACGAGCCACAGCATGAGTCGCTTTCTCTTGCCCTATTACATCTCTGTTTAACTCAGCTTCAACATTTAATATTCTATCTTTATCACCTTGAAGCATCTTGTTTACTGGTATATCTGTCCACCTTGAGATTATAGAAGCTATCGCATCTTCATCTACACTATTTTTTAGAAGAGTTCCCTCACTTTGAAGTCTATCCCAAGATTCATTTATCTCTGTTTCCTCTTTTAAAAGTGTTGGTATCTCTCCATATTCTATCTCAGCTGCACGGTTAAAATCAGAACTGTTTTTAGAACTTTCAGCCTCTCTACGTTTTGCTTCTATCTCATTTTTAATAGCTGAAATTTTTTCAAATACCTTTTTCTCTGTTGCAAACTGAGTTTCAAGAGTTTGAACTCTCTCTTCAACATCTGCTAACTCTTTTTCTATCTCTACTAAACGTTTCGCATTTGCTGGAGTATCCTCCATTTTAAGCGCTTCTCGCTCAACATGAAGTTCCGAACTTATACGTTTGGCTTGACTTAAAACATTTGGCTCAGACTCTATCTGCATCTTTAACTCAGCAGCAGCTTCATCTATAAGGTCTATCGCTTTATCTGGAAGAAATCTATCTGCTATATATCTATCTGAAAGACGTGCTGCCGCAACCAAAGCACTATCTGTAATCGTTACATTATGGTGTGTTTCTAAACGCTCTTTTATCCCTCTTAAAATTTGAAGAGATTGGTTTACTGTTGGCTCATCAAGATTTATCGGTAGAAAACGACGTTGTAATGCTGTATCTTTTTCAAAATATTTTCTATACTCTTTAAGTGTAGTCGCCCCAATAGTATGAAGCTCCCCACGAGCAAGAGCAGGTTTTAAGATATTTGCTGCATCCATAGAACCCTCACTAGCCCCAGCCCCAACGATAGTATGAATCTCATCTATAAAAAGAATGATGTTTCCACTCTCTTTAACCTCATCTATAACAGATTTAAGTCTATCTTCAAACTCTCCTCTATATTTTGCTCCAGCGATTAA